>NZ_JBSHAY010000027.1:0-126950 GCF_053611725.1 Streptomyces sp. NPDC054783
GACCCACGGAGGGACCTCGCTCTGATGAGCAAGTACGCCATCGTCGGCCTGTCCTGTCTCTTCCCAGGCGCCCACACCCCCGCCGAGTTCTGGGAGAACCTGAGCAGCGGGGCGGACGCCCGCCGGGAAGGCGGCGACGACATCTTCGGCGCCGAACCCCAGGACGCCGACCTCGATCCGCAGCACCGCATCTACTGCCGCCGCGGCGGCTTCGTCACCGACTTCGCATTCGACCCCACCGGCTACCGCCTCGACCCCGACTACCTCACCCGCCTCGACCGCATCTTCCACTGGTCGCTGCACACCGCCCGGCAGGCACTGCGGGACGGCGGCTTTGACGCCCAGCCGGAGACCCTCGCGCGCACCGCCCTCATCCTCGGCAACTACTCCTTCCCGACTCCGACATCGGCCCGGACAAGCGTCCCGCTGGCCCAGGAGGCGGTGCTGGAAGGCCTGCGCCGGGCCGGGCTGCCGGCGCTGGCGCAGCTCCCCGAGGGCACCCCGTTGGTCGACCCGGAACTGCTGCGCGGGGAAAACCTCCGCGTCAGCGGCTCCCCGGCGGCCATTACCGCCGCCGCGCTCGGGCTCGGCGGCCCCCGCTACGCCCTGGACGCGGCCTGCTCCTCTGCGCTGTACGCGCTCAAGCTGGCGTGCGGCCACCTCGCGACCGGGCAGGCCGACCTGGTGCTGGCCGGTGGTGTCTGTGCCCCGGACCCCACCCTCATCCATCTCTCCTTCAGCGACCTGCACGCCTACCCGGAAAACGGCTTCAGCCAGCCCTTCGACAACCGTTCCGGGGGCATCCTCACCGGCCAGGGCGCCGGCATGGTCGCCGTGAAGCGCCTCGCCGACGCGCTGCGGGACGGCGACCGCATACACGCCGTCATCGATGGCATCGGCCTGAGCAACGACGGCAGCGGACGCCACCTGCTCGTCCCGCAGGGCGGCGGCCAGCTCGCTTCCTACGAACTCGCCTACGCCGAGGCCGGCGTGGACCCTGCCGCCATCGACTACCTGGAGTGCCACGCCACCGGCACCCCGTTGGGCGACGCCACCGAGGCCGAATCCGTTGCCGCCTTCTTCGGGCGATACGGCAAGGTGCCGCTGATCGGCTCGGTAAAGGGCAACATCGGGCACCTGCTCACCGTCGCCGGGCTGAGCAGCCTGCTCAAGGTCATCCTGGCCATGAACGAGGGACACCTCCCGCCCACCATCGGCGTCGAGCAGCCCGTGCGCTCCGCGGACGGCCAGGTGGGGGAGGAGGCGCTGGTCCGCGAGGGCCGGCCGTGGCCGCAGGAGCTCGGGCCGCTGCGAGCGGCAGTCTCCGCGTTCGGCTTCGGCGGCACCAATGCGCACGTGGTGCTCTCCGCGCCGGAGGCAGCGGAGATCTGGCAGCCCGACGAGGAGCCCCCGGCCGAGCCGCCCGCGCTGGACATAGTCGGCCTGGGCGCGCATTTCGGCCCACTGGACGGCGTGAGCGCGCTGGAACGGGCCATTTACGAGGGCGCGGATGTGCTGGGCCCGCTGCCCGAGCGGCGCTGGCGGGGCCTGGAGCAGACCGGCGGCGGCACCCTGGAACGGGCGGGGCTGACCGGCGCGTCCGTGCCGCACGGGGCCTACGTGGACGGCGTGGACATCGACCCCGTCGACCTCAAGATCCCGCCCAACGACCTGCGCACCTACAACCTCCAGCACGCGCTGGCCACCAAGGTCGCCGACGAGGCACTGCGCGACGCCGGCTACAGCCGGGCCATCCCGGCAGGCGCGAGCGCGCCAGAGCCGCGGCGGATCGCGGTGGTGGTGGCGATGGAGCTGGAGCCGTACGCGCACGCCCGGCTCACCCGCTACGCCCTCGGCTCCTTCCTGCGCGAGCACTTCGAGCGCGCGGGCGTGGAGTTGACGGAAGAGCAGCTGGCCGCGGTGGCGGAGGTGGCCCGGGACGCTGTGGTGCCGCCGATCGTGGCCAACGAGGTGCTCAGCTACATCGGCAACGTCATGGCCAGCCGGATCTCCTCGCTGTGGAACCTCACTGGGCCGTCCTTCACCATCTCGGCGGAGGGCTCGGGCACCGCCGAGGCCCTCGAGGTGGCCCGGCTGCTGCTGCTCGACCAGGGCATCGAGGCGGTCTTGGTCGGCGCGGTCGACCTCACTGGCTCCGCGGAGCATCTGTTGCTGCACCCCGACGTGGTCTCGGAGGCGGGGCTGAGCTTCGCCGAGGGCGCCCAGGGCCCGCGGATCGGCGAGGGAGCCGGCGCGGTCGTCGTCACCCGCGGCGGTGAGGCCGAAGGCCGCCGCGTCTACGCCCGCCTGGACGCGCTGGCGCTGCGTGGCACCGGGGCCCGGGAGGGATCCGTTGCGCAGGCAGACGCGGAGGCCGTGGCGCAGACCGCGCAGGCGGCACTGTCCGCCGCCGGCATCATCCCCGCGGAGATCGGCTACGTCGAGGCCCACGCGGGCGGCGCGCAGGCTCAGGACCACGCCGAACTCACGGCGCTGGCTCGGGTGTACCGAGTGGGGGAGACGGACGGCCAGTCCGGTGCAGCTGCCGACACCACGCGAGACGGCGCCTCGGCCGCCGTCCATGGCTGCGGCGGCGAGCCGGTGCGCACCGTCGCGCTCGGCAGTGTCACCGCACAGATCGGTGACGCCGGTTGTGCCTCTGGGATGGCGGCGCTGATCCGGGCCGTGCTCTGCCTGCACCACGGGTATGTTCCCGGATCCACCGGATGGCAGCGGCCCGCAGCGCAGTTCGAGGACCCCTTCGCGGGCTCCGCGCTCTACGTGCCCGACCAGTCCCGGCCCTGGCTACGCTCCTCGCGCCACGGCCGGCGGCACGCCGCCGTCAGCATGCTGGGCCGAGACGGCGCCTGCGCACACCTGGTGATCTCCTCGGACACCACCCACGGGCGCACAGTGGCCTCCGACTGGCAGCGGGCCCAGGGCCCGATACCGCTGGCGCTCTCCGCCAACGACCTGGACGCCCTGCTGGCCTCCGTCGAGCGGCACCGGTACCTGCTGGCGGACGGTGCCGATCCGCTGGCGCTTGCCCGGGAGGCGGCTCACACGCTGCACAGCACGGGACTTCGCGCCGTGCTCGTCGGCCGCGACGCGGCCGACCTGCGGCGGCAACTCGAACTCGCCGCACGGGACATCCCCGGTGCACACGCCGCGGACGGCGAGTGGGCCACCCCGGCCGGCTCATACTTCACCGCCCGCCCGATCGGTCCGGAGGGCAAGGTCGCCCTGGTCTACCCCGGCGCGTTCAACTCCTACCCCGGCCTGGGCCAAGACCTCTTCCGCGCCTTCCCCGGCCTGCTCGAGCACTTCGAAGCGCAGGCCGAAGAGCCCGCCCGACAACTGCGCGCCGCCCTGCTCCACCCGCGCACGTACGTGACGCCGGGACGGCGGGAGCTGATGCAGCTGGAGGGCACACTCAGCGAGGACGTGCCGTTCATGCTGGCCACCGGAACCAGTTTCGCCATCCTCTACACCCATCTGGTGCGAGAGGTCCTGGGCGTTTCCGCACACGGTGGCTTCGGCTACAGCCTGGGCGAGTCCAGCATGCTCTTCGCCACCGGCGGCTGGCTCGCCGAGGGCCGCCGGGACGACCTGATCAGCACCACCCCGATCTTCCGGGACCGCCTGGTCGGCCAGCGGCGCACCGTGCGCGAGCTGTGGCGGGACATCCCGGCCCACACCCCGGACAGGGACCTGTGGGCGTCGCACGTCCTGCTCACCGACCAGCGCACCGCCGAAGCCGCGCTGGCCCGCTACGACCGTGTCTTCCTCACCCACGTCAACACCCCCGGCGAACTGGTGATCGCGGGCGACCCCGCGCAGTGCCGCGCCCTCATCGGAGAGCTGGACTGCCCAGCGGCCCGCTCCCCGGTCAGCGTGGTGATGCACTGCCCGGTGGTGGACGCCGAACTTGAAGGCCTGGCCGGGCTGAACGACTACCCGACCGGCTCGATCGAAGGCCTGGAACTGTTCTCCGCCTACGACTACCAGGAGCTGCCCATCCTGGGCCGCGAGCGCATCGCCCGGCGCATCGCGCACACGCTGCGCTCCACCATCGACTTCCCACGTCTGGTACACACCGCCTACGACCGCGGCTACCGCTACTTCATCGAAGTCGGCCCCGGCGCCACCTGCTCGCGCTGGGTGCGCGACACCCTGGGCGAGCAGCCGCACGTCGCGGTCTGCGTGGACCGCCGCGGTGTGCCGGCCACCAAGTCGATCGCCCACCTGGTCGCCCGGCTGGTCGGGCACGGACTGCCTGTCGACCTCACGGCGTTGCTCGGCGCCCAGCAGCGGGCCGAAGCGGCCGTCCCGGCCCGGCGCACCACCCGCTTCCGGGTGGGCGGCGGCGACCCGGTGCCGGAGCTGGTGGCCCGCGGGGTGCGCGCCCTCGCCCCTGAGACAGGCCTGCTGACGGGCGATCAGCCGAGCATCCCGGCCGCCGCCCAGCAGGTCACCGTGTCCCTGCAGGCCGCCGCACCCGCCGCGGTCTCCGCTGCCGGACTTGCCCCGGCCCCTGTCCCGCCCCCCGTACCGGAGGAACCCGATCCCATGCCCGCCGACCCGACCCTCGCGGACCCCGAGGGCATCATCTTCGACGGCGACCCGATCGCCTTCCTGCCCTGGGCGCCACCAGTCCCGCAGCAGCCCGCCACCACATCCGCACCCCTCCTCGACCTCCCTGGCGCCCCGGCCACCCCCAACGGGCCTGAGGCATCCGCGACCGTAGGCCCCGACACCACCGGTTCGCCCGCCGCCGATCTCGTGCGCGAGATGCGCCGTCAGATGATCTCCACGCACTCCGTGGTGATGGAGACCCAGCACGTCCTGCAGGACGCCACCCTCAGCCGCGCCGAGGCCCTGCTGGAGCGGGGTGCCGCCACCCGGCCCGCGCCGCCCACGCCCCTCCCGCCTCCCGCCGCCCTTCCGCCCGGCGCACCCGCTTCGCTGCCCCCGGCAGCCTCCCGGCCCGTGCCCGCCTCGACCCTGCAGACCGCATCCCCCGAACCCACCGAACCCACCGCACCCACCGAACCCACCGCACCCACCGAACCCACCACGGAACCTGCCGCACCCACCGCGCCGCAAGAGGGCGTGATCTGGGACGAGACCGCGCTGCTGGAATTCGCCACCGGCTCAGTGGCCAAGGTGTTCGGCCCGGACTTCGCATCGATCGACGCCTACGCCAAACGCGTCCGCCTGCCCGCACCGCCGTACCACTTCGTCACCCGGGTCACCCGGCTCAACGCACAGACCGGAGTGTTCGGACCGGCCACCATCACCACCGAGTACGACATTCCCCAGGACGCCTGGTACCTGGTGGACGGAGGCGCGCCGCCGGCCGTCACCGTCGAGGCCGGCCAGTGCGACCTGCTGCTGGTCAGCTACCTCGGCATCGACTTCCGTAACATGGGCAACCGGGTCTACCGCCTGCTGGACAGCTCGCTGATCTTCCGCGGGGGACTGCCCCGAGCCGGGCAGACGCTGCGTTACGACATCTCCATCGACCGCTTCGTCCGCAACGGCGACACCACGCTCTTCTTCTTCAGCTACAACTGCTATGCCGACGACGAGCTGATCCTCGAACTGAGGGACGCCTGCGCTGGGTTCTTCACCCAGAAGGAGCTGGACTCCTCGCTCGGCATCGTCATCACCGACCGTGAGCGCGCCGAGCGTGCCGCCCTGACCAAGGGCTGGTTCAAACCGCTCGCCCGCACCGACAAGACGCTGCTCACCGCCGCCGACCTGGAGCTCCTCGCGCAGGGCCGGCACGGCGCGGTCTTCGGCCCCGAACACGCCCAGGACCCGGGGCTCAACCCGGCCCTGCGGCTGCCGGACGCCATGCTGCGGATGGTGGACGAGGTGCGGGTGGAGCGGCTCGGCGGCCCGCGCGGCCTGGGCAAGCTCACCGCCGTCAAGCGACTGGAGCCGGACGCCTGGTACTTCACCTGCCACTTCCCGGACGACCCGGTGCTGGCCGGATCGCTGGTCGCCGAGGGCGCCGTACAGCTGCTTCAGATCTACCTGCTCTACCTGGGCATGCACCTCACGCTGCCGGACGCCCGCTTCCAGACCGTCACCGACGAGCGGATCGACGTCCAAGTGCGCGGCCAGGTCACCCCGGCGCACCAGGAGATCCGCTACGAGGTCGAGATCATGCAGATCACGCTGCTGCCGCGGCCGACCGTCATGGCAGACATCCTGGTCTACCTGGGCGACAAGCCAGTCATCAAGATGCGCAACCTCGGCCTCCAGGTGCAGGAGAAGGACGACACCCCCTACCGCCCGGAGACCGGGGGAGTGCCCTCCTTCCTCGGCCGCCGCAACCGCAGCGGCGAACCCGCGATGATCAACGAACTGCACCTGGCGCACGCCGCCAAGGGCCTGCTCGACATGGCGATGGGCCCGGAGTTCGAGATCTACCGCGACAGCCGCGCCCCCTACATCCCCAACGGCGACTTCCAGTTCGTGGACCGGGTGATGTCACTCAAGGGCACCCGCGGCGACCTGGGCCCCGGCTCAGAGATGGTCACCGAGTACGACTCGCCCGCGGACGCCTGGTACTACCAGCACAACTCCCACCCGCACATGCCCAACTGCGTATACATGGAGACCTCGCTGCAGGCGGCCATCTTCCTCGGCTACTACCTCGGCGCCACCCTGAAGGACCCGCAGCAGCAGTACGCCATCCGCAACCTGGACGGCCGGGCCACCCTGGTCAAGGACGTGGACCTGTGCGGCAAGACCATCCGCCATCACTCCAAGCTGCTGATGACCAGCGCCGTCTCCGGCGCCGTGCTGCAGAACTTCTCCTACGAGCTCTCCGCCGACGGCGAGGTCTTCTACACCGGCGAATCCCTCTTCGGCTACTTCAGCGAGGCCGCCCTCGCCAACCAGCTCGGCCTGGACAACGGAACCTACGCCGCGCCCTGGATCGAGCAGGAACAGCCCACCGCAGAGCGGGTGCGCCGTATCGAACTCCCCGACGACGCACCCGCCTTCACCGACCCCGAGGGCGGTCACCTGCACCTGCCCGGCGGCCACTTCCACCTGGTCGACCACGTCGACCTGGTTGCCGACGGCGGCCGGCACGGCGCCGGCTACCTGCACGGCTACCGCCAGGTCCGCCCCGACGAGTGGTACTTCGACTGCCACTTCCACCGCGACCCGGTGATGCCCGGCTCGCTCGGCGTGGAGGCCGTGCTGCAGGCCATGAGGCTGTTCGTGCTGGAGCAGGGCCTGGCCGAGGGCATCGACAACCCGCGCTTCGCCATGGCCACCGGCATCGAGACGAGCTGGAAGTACCGCGGCCAGATCCTCCGCGACGACAAAGAACTCCGCTTCGACGTCCACATCAAGGAGGTGCGGCGAGAGGCCGACCGGGTGCTGCTCGTGGCCGACGCCGACCTGTGGAAGCCGGGCCTGCGCATCTACCAGCTCACCGACGCGGCCATCGAGGTTCGCTCCGCCCCCGACCCCGCCTGACCAGCCGAGGAGCTGCGCTTCCCATGGCCACCACCCACCACCGGACCCCGCTGCGCTGGCAGGGCGACAGCTTGCCCGGCACCGACCTGGCCGGCATCTACCAGGTCCTCGCCGACCTGGAAAACCCCTGCTTCATCGTCAGCACCCCGCAGGGCCCGGGCGCCGTCTCCGGCGGCACCGCCGCCCCCACCGGCCAGGGCCCACACCTCCTGGCCGCCGCCGCCCCGCTGCCCCCGCACCGGCTCGGCTCGGCAGCCTTCACCGCCGCCCACGGCGTTCGCCAGCCCTACATGGCCGGAGCCATGGCGGGCGGCATCGCCTCCGCCGACATGGTGATCGCGCTCGCCCGGGAGGGCTTCCTGGCCTCCTTCGGCGCGGCCGGGCTGCTGCCGGAAACAATCGAGAAGGCGCTGCACCGGTTCACCGCCGAGATCCCCGGCCTGCCGTACGCCGTCAACCTCATCCACAGCCCCAGCGAGGACCGCCTGGAGCGCGAGGCGGTGGAGCTGTTCCTGCGAAACGGCGTGCGCTGCATCGAGGCGTCCGCCTACATGGGCCTCACGCCACACGTGGTGCGCTACCGCGTGGCCGGGCTGCGCCGGGACGAGGCCGGCCGGATCATCGCCGACAACCGCCTGATCGCCAAGATCTCCCGCCCGGAGACCGCCGAGCGCTTCATGCGCCCCGCGCCCGCCACCACCGTCAGCACCCTGCTGGAGCAGGGCCTGATCACCGCCGAACAGGCTTCCCTCGCCCACCACGTCCCGCTGGCCGACGACATCACCGTGGAGGCCGACTCCGGCGGCCACACCGACCGCCGCCCGCTGCCCGCACTGCTCCCGGCCATCTCGCGGCTGCGCGACCACGTCCAGCGCGAGCACCGCTACCCGGTGCCGATCCGGGTCGGCGCGGCCGGCGGCCTTGGCACACCGGCCGCGGTGGCTTCGGCCTTCGCCATGGGCGCGGCCTACGTCGTCACCGGCTCGGTCAACCAGTCCTGCCTGGAGTCCGGCGCCTCTGCCGCGGCCAAGGCGATGCTCGCCGAGGCCGGCATCGCGGACTGCGAGATGGCCCCGGCCGCCGACATGTTCGAGATGGGTGTCGACCTCCAGGTGCTCAAGAAAGGCACCCTCTTCCCGATGCGAGCCCGCCGCCTCTACCAGCTCTACCAGGCCTACGACGGCCTGGAGGCACTGCCCCCCGCCGAGCGCGCCCGGCTGGAGCAACAGATCTTCCGCCGCCCGCTTCAGGACGTCTGGCAGGACTGCGTCACCTACTTCGAGCGCCGCGACCCGGAGCAGCTCACCCGTGCCGCCGGCAGCCCCAAGCGCCAGATGGCCCTGGTCTTCCGCTGGTACCTGGGCATGGCCTCGCGCTGGGCTGTGATGGGGGAGCAGAACCGGGCGCAGGATTACCAGATCTGGTGCGGACCGGCCATGGGCTCCTTCAACGACTGGGTCACCGGGAGCTACCTGAAGAATCCCAGCAACCGCCGGGTCGCCGACGTCGCCCACCATCTCATGCGCGGAGCCGCCTTCCACACCCGACTTGCCCAGCTGCGCCTGGCGGGCGTGCACGTCCCGGCCGGCGCCGCCGACTACCGCCCCATCCCGCTGGAGACCCCGGCCGGTACCGCACCCACGGCAGGTGCCCGATGAGCGCCGACCTGACCCCGGAGGCGCTGGAGCAGCTGCTCGGCGACCCGGCCGATCCCGCCAACCCGTACGGCTGGGCCGCCGCCGTCGCCCGCGACGAGACGGACGCCTTCCCCCAGCAGCTGTGCGAGACGCTGCGCGACGTGGGTTTCCACCTCAACTACCTGCCCAAGCAATGGGGCGGCACCTTCGAGTCCTTCGACCGCAGCCTCACCCTGGTCCGCGCTGCAGCCCGCCGGGACGTCACAATCATGCCCGGCACCATGTTCAGCATCATCGCCGCCACTTGCCTGCAACTGCACGGCACCACAGAGCAACAAGAGCGGGTGGCGCGCATCCTGCGCGACGGCGGGGCCGTCGCCTTCGCGCTCACCGAGGCGGATCACGGCAGCGACCTGCTCGCCGGCGAGGTGCGGCTCGACGCGAACGGGCTGCTGCACGGCGAGAAATGGCTGGTCGGCAACGGCCTGCGGTGCGAGGCCATCTACGTCGTGGCCCGCACCGGCGAACGCGGCCCCGGAGCCTTCACCTCTGTCCTGCTCGATCTGACCGACGGAACCATCGACCTCGACGACCTGACCCGGCTGCCGGCACCGCTGACCGGCGGCATGCGCGGCATCGACCTCGCCACCCTGCGCTTCAACGCCCTCCCCGTGCCGTGGGACGCACAGGTCGGCAAAGAAGGCGAGGGCCTGGAGGTCGCCATCCGGGCGCAGCAGGCGGTGCGGCTGATGAGCATGGCGGGATCGCTCGGCATCGCGGACACCGCCCTCCGGGTCACCGGCGACTTCGCCGCCGAGCGCCGTGTCGGCCGCACAATGCTGTCCGCCACTCCGTACGCCGCACGGGAGCTTGCGGTCGCGTCCGCCGCGCTGCTGGCGGCGGACGCGGTGGCGCTTGCCGCCGCCCGCGGCGTGCACGTGGTGCCCGAGGCCTTCAGCGTCTGGGGCCTGGCAGCCAAGCACCTGGTGGCCGAAGCCGCCGAAGACCTCTTGCGTTGCTGTGGCACCGTGCTTGCCACTCGCTCAGTGCTGCGCGAGGCAGCACCCGGAAACGGCGTCTTCCAGAAGCTGCAGCGCGACTCGGCCGTCGTCCGCGTCATCGACGCCAGCCCCTACGCCAACTTGCGCGCCTATTGCGGCCAGCTGCCCACCCTGCTCAACAGCACGGAAGTGCCCGAACCGGAGACACTGCGCCGCATCTTCACCCTGGACGCCGAACTGCCGCCCTACGAGCCGGCCCGCCTCGACCTCATCGCACGGGGCGTGGACCCGGTACTTGGCGGGCTGCCCACTGTGGCCGCGTCAGTCCGCGCGTCCCTCTACGACGACACGCCGGGCGTCGTCGCCCGCCTGGCCGAGGCCGTCGCCGACCTGCTGCCGAGGGCTGAGGCTGCACGTCGGCCCGGCGCGGACCCCAACGCCCTCGCCGACCTCGCCGAACGCTACGCCTGGCTGCACGGCGCAGCCGCGTGCGTCCACCTGTGGTGGGCCAATCGCGAACGCCCGCTGTACGGCGCCGAACCCGGCGCGACCGGCTGGCTGCGCGCCGCCCTCGGCTACCTGCTGGCCCGCGCCGAGGGCACCGATCCTCAGTGGCACGGCCCGCGCCTGCTGCCCGCCCTCGACACCCTCGCCGCACTGCGCGTGCAGGACCTGCTCTTCACCGCTGCCCCCGTCCCCCTCGCAACGACTCACCAGGAGGCCGCCGATGCCCAAGGGTGACCTGACCGCACTGGCCGCCCGGCTGGAGGAATTCCTCGGCTGCCCGCACGCTCCGTCCAGCCGGATGCCGTACGCCCGGATCATGGAGCTGGATGAGCGCGAGTCCTACCCCAACGAGTTCGTCCAGATGCTGCGTGGCTGGGGCGTACCGGAGTACGCGCTGCCTGGCGAGCAGGGCGGCCGCGCGGGAGACGTGGAAGCCGAGTTCAACCTGGTCCGGCTGGTCGCCCGGCGCGACCCGGCCACCGCCACCGCGCTGATCATCACCAACCTGGCCTTCATGCCAGTGTGGATCGCCGGCACCGACGAGCAGAAACGCCAGCTCGTCGAGGCCGTCAAGAACGGCCACCGGCTCTCGTGGGGCCTGTCCGAACGCGCCTACGGCAGCGACCTGCTGGCCAACGCCATGACCGCGACCCGGGTGGACGACGGATACCTCCTCACCGGCGAGAAGTGGCTGATTGGCAACGCCACCTGGTCCGACGGCATGGTGGTCTTCGCCCGCACCAGCGAGCGCGGCGGCACCGGCGGCTTCTCCGTCTTCGTGCTGGACAAGCGCACGGCTCCAGTCAGCAGCATCCAGGAGCTGCCCGGCGAGCGGCTGCACGGCCTGCGCGCCATGGACATCAGTGGACTGCGGGTGGAAGGCGTCTTCGTGCCGGAGGACGCCCGGCTCGGTGCCGAGGGCCAGGGCCTGGAGATAGCCCTGAAGGCTACCCAGACCGCCCGAGCCCAGATCAGCAGCATTGCGCTCTCCGCCGTGGACACCGGGCTGCGCCTCACCCTCGACTTCACAGAGGGCAGGATCATCCTCGGCCAGGCCGTCAGCGACATCCCCTACAGCCGCCGCCAGCTCACTGAGGTCTTCGCCGACCTGCTGGTGGCCGACGCCGTCAGTCTCGGGGCGGTGCGTGGGCTGCAGGTGACGCCAGAACAAGCCAGCGTCTCCTCCTCGGTGGTGAAGTACTTCGTGCCGACCCTGCTTGAACGCACCATGTCCCAGCTGGCCGTGGTGCTCGGCGCCCGTTTCTTCCTGCGCGGTCACCCGCACTACGGCGTCTTCCAGAAGATGCTCCGCGACCTGCTGGTGGCCAACTTCGCCGACGGCAACACCGTCGTCAATCTGCGTAACCTCGGCAACCAGCTGCAGCCGCTGCTCACCACCACGCTGAAGGCCGACGAGCAACTGCGTGCAGACTCGGTGCGCAACGCCGCCATGATGTACGGCATCGAGCAGGCGATGCCGCCCTATCGGCCCTGGGCGCAGGAGCTGTTCAGCCGCGGCCGGGACGACACCGTGCTGGCCGCGCCGGAGGGCGTCACCCGGCTGCGCGCCCTCGCTGAGGAGGCCAAGGAGGACGACCAGCGAGCCTGGCTTCGCTGCGCCGCCGACACCGCCGAGGAGCTGATCGACCACACCGCCTCACTGGCCGAGCGCTGCGACCAGCTGCGCACCGGCCAGGGCAGGGCCTACGGCCAGTCCGCCGAACTGTTCGGCCTAGCCAAGGAGTACTGCCTGGTGCATGCCGCCGCCGCGTGCGTGCTCACCTTCGTCCACTCGCACGAGGCCCTGGAGGAGCCGCTGCCCAACGGTGCCGTACTGCTGCTCCAGTTGGAGCGGCTGCGTCGGCACCTGCGGCCGCACGAGGCCGTCACCGACCAGGCTGTGGTGGACGAGGTGATGCAGGTGCTGCGGCACTTCCACCGAGGGGACCGGCTCTTCTCACACTGGCAGTTTCCGCTCGCCGCGCGCGTCGTCACCCAGGACGCCGTCCGCTACTGACCTCGCAAGGAGGACACCGGCGTGAGCTCCGTCCCGCAGACCGCCGTCCGCTCCGCCCCCGACTCCGTCACCTCGTCGCACTGCCCCACGGCAGTGCGGCCGTGTACCGCAATGGCCCGGAGTTTGAGGACGCCAGCAATGAGCGCTGATCCAGCCGTCCTCTGGCTGCTCCCCGAACGGGCAGTGGACGGCTTCGCCAGTGCGCTCGGCGGCACTCGAATACTCACCGGGAAGGAACGGGCCCGAATGGAGCGCCTGCGCGGCCAGGGTGCGCGCCGTCGCTTCCTAGGGGCCCGGATGCTGGCCCGCTATGCTCTCAGCGCGCGCAGTGAGCGGCCACCGCACGCCTGGCGCTTCCGGACTGGCCCTTGGGGCCGGCCCGAGGCCGAACCACCCGACGAGGGCCTGCGATTCAATCTTTCGCACACCGAGGGGCTGATCGCCTGCGTGGTCACTTGCGGCCGCGAGTGTGGGGTGGACGTCGAGTGCGCGCCCGCCTCGTCGGACGCTGTCGCCCACCTCCTCCCGCACCTGGCCGAGGCAGAGCGCGCCGAACTGGCCGCCCTGCCGCGGGCGGCCCGCGCTGAGCGGCTCAGCGAAATGTGGGTGCTCAAGGAGGCGTACCTCAAGGCCCTCGGTACCGGGATCACCCGGAACCTGGCCAGCTTCGCCTTCGCCGCGCCCCCCGATGAGCCGATCACCGTGTACGACCCCCACCGGCCGCCCGGGTCGGCAGACACTTGGTGGTTTGAGCTACTCCGTCCCGCACCCGGATACGTGCTTGCCGTTGCCGCTGAGCACGGCCGCCCGGGCGACCTGCACCGCATCGACCTCGCCGAAATGCCCGCCGCCTGACCGCCCGTCCGCTTCACTGTGAGGACCACCATGGCACCCGAACACACCCCCCGCGTCGTCGTTGTCGGCGCGGGCGTCTCCGGCATCTCTGCCGCCTACCATCTGCGCGACCGCGCCCGGATCACCCTCTTCGAACGAGAGGACCGCCTCGGCGGGCACGCCAACACGGTCGAGATCGAGGAGCACGGCCGCGTCCTCGGCATCGACACCGCCTTCGTCGTCTTCAACCGCCCGGCCTATCCCAACCTCTATGGCTTCTTCGACCAGCTGGGGGTGGAGGCAGTGGAGCACCTCGGTGGGTTCAACTTCTTCGACCAGGGCACCGGCCTGGAGTACGGCACCGAAGAACTCGACCTCCCGGAAGAAGAGGTGACAGCGCGTTACAACAGCTCCCCGGAGTTTCTCACCATCTGGCGGGAGGCTCGCCGCTTCCACACCGAGGGCCGCCGCGACTTCCTGCGCCGACGCACCGACGTCCCGCTCGGCGAGTACCTGGACCGTGGCGGTTACAGCCAGGAGTTCCGGCACTCCTACGTCATCCTGCTCTGCTCCGCCGTTTGGTCAGTGCCCGCCGAGCTGATCTGGAAGATCCCCGCCTCCACCGTCATCGCCTTCTACATGGGCCACGACGAAGGCGGCCTGGGCGGGCGCCGGGTGGACTGGCGCACGGTGGGCGGCGGTTCGATTTCATACGTGCGCAAGGCCGTCGCCGCCATCGGCCCCGAGGTGCGCTCCGGCGAACCGGTCACCGGTGTCCGTCAGGAGCCAGACGGTGTCACAGTAACGACGGCTGGCGGCAGCGAGCGCTTCGACTACGCCGTTATCGGGACGCACGCGGACGAGGCGCTGTCCATGCTGGAGAACCCCACCGAGCGGCAGCGGACCGTACTGGCCACCGTGCGCTACAACTCCTCCGACGTGGTGCTCCACACCGACGACGCGGTGATGCCTTCCGACCGCGAACGCTGGCAGGCGTGGAACTACGGCAAGGTCTCCGTGGACGGCCAGGCCCGCACCTACGTCGCGTACTACATGAACAAGCTGCACGGCTTTACCGCCGAGCGGGACTACTTCGTCACCCTCGACTACCCGAACGAGGTGCGTCCCGAGACCGTGATTGCCCGCTTCCCCTACACCCACCCGATCATCGACAACCCTGTGCGTGAACTGCAGAAGGACATCTACGACGTCAACGAGGGCCCCCGGGTCAAGCTCTGCGGCTCCTACTTCCACTCCCGCGGGCTCGGCTGGGACCAGATCGGTTCGCATGAGGCCGGCTTCTCCTCCGGCGCCGAGGCGGCCCGCCAGCTGCTGGAGGAACTCGACGGCCTCGATGCCTGAGCCTCACTCCTTGTGGCGCTGCGAGGACTCGTGCTCCTGGGCGAGCCTGCGCAGCGCCATGAGGGCGGGTTCGAGCAGGGTGGTGAGGACGATGGCCCGCTCGGCCAGCTCAAGTGGGTCTGCGACCCCCTCCAGTTGATCAAGGTCCAGCCGAGCGGTCTCCTCGGCCAGCCGGGCGTAGGGGAGCAGCGTGTGCCAGTCCAGGGCGGCGCCGAGCTGCTGCAGGCCGGCCAGGGTCTCGGCCAGTACGCCGCGGGCGGGGGCGTCGTTGTGCACCTGCCAGCCCAGCTTCTCCAGGAGTGCGTCCACCGTGGCGAGTTGCTCGATCTCCTCGGTGGGCTCCTCGGAGATGCGGATGGCGCCGAGGGCGAGGCCGAGGACGCGGTGTGGCTGGGACTGTTCCTCGGACAGTGCGCCCAGTACCTGCCGGGTCGCCTCCACGGAGAGTCCGCGAACCCCGATGAGCGCCCGGATCAGCCGCAGTCGGCGCAGGTGCTGCTCGTCGTACTCGGCCTGGGTGGGGGAGGTGAGGTGGCCGGCCGGCAGCAGTCCCTCCCGGATGTAGAACTTGATCGTGGGCACGGACACCCCGGTCTTCCGGCTCAGTTCGGAGATTCGCATCGGGACCGCCTCCTTCTGGTAACTAGATAGTCCCACTGTCTATCATGGATAGTGACACTGTCCATTGTGGTCATAGGCGGCGTCCGCAGGGGCGCCCCCTCTAGGAAGGGCTCAGTTATGCCCACACTCCCCTGGACCATCCCGAACAAGCCGCGGCCCGGCGTCACGACCGCACTGGTCATGGCCTCTCGACTGGAGGTGCGCTCACTCAGCGACGTGCCTCGGTTCTTCCTCCGCTCACTCATCGCCTGGAAGCAAGTGCGCGGCGCACAGGGTGCGCTGGGTGCCTCGCTGATCGCCGACCCGCTGGGCCGCACCTTTTGGACCCTCTCCGCCTGGGAGAGCCGGGACCTGCTCTACACCTACGCCAAGACCGAGCCACACAACTCGATCATGAAGGGCCTGCGGTCCACCATGCGCCAGTCGGTCTTCACCTTCTGGGAGGTACCGATCGACGAACTGCCCATCACCTGGGCCGACGCAAAACGCCGCCTCGCCGAGCAACAGACCGCCGACGCCACCTCCTGAGCACCTCACCAGCCCGCTCGTCGCACCACACTCCGACGAACTCACCCAGGAGACCTCATGTCCAAGCCCGACACCCGCTCGGCGCCGCTGTGGCTGTCGATCGTGGCGTCCAGCGTCCCGATGTTCATGGTTGCGCTGGACAACCTGGTCGTCTCGACCGCGCTGCGCACACTGGCCGTGAAGCTCAACGCCTCCACCCAGGACCTGCAGTGGTTCGTCAACGCCTACGTGCTGAGCTTCGCCTGCCTGCTGCTCACCGCCGCCGCGCTGGGTGACCGCTTCGGCCGCCGCAGGGTGTTCGTGCTCGGTATCACCCTCTTCACCGTGGCATCCGTCTTCTGTGGCCTCGCCACCACCAGCGGCGAGCTCATCACCGCCCGGGCCATCCAGGGCATCGGCGCCTCGGCCGTGATGCCCCTGTCCCTGACCCTGCTCTCCCAGGCCGTTCCGGCCCGCAAGCGCGGCCTCGCACTCGGTCTGTGGTCTGGCATCAGTGGCCTGGCTGTGGCCATGGGGCCCGTGGTCGGTGGCGCCGTGGTGGACGGCCTCGACTGGCAGTGGATCTTCTGGGTCAACGTCCCGGTCGGCATCCTGGCCGTGCCGCTGATCCACCTCGTGCTGCAGGAGAGCCGCCTCGAGGGTGTGGGCCTTGACCTGGTGGGCATGCTGTTGGCCGCCGCCGCACTGTTCGCCGTCGTCTGGGGCATCGTGCACGGCTCCACCGATGGCTGGACCTCCACCACCGTACTCGGCGCCTTCACCGCCGGGGCCGCACTGCTCACCCTCTTCCTGCTCTGGGAGCGCCGCACCCCGCAGCCGATGCTGCCGCTCTCCTTCTATCGGGTGCGCGCCTTCACCCTCACCAACATCGTCTCTGCCAGCATGTACTTCGGCGTCTTCGGCTCGCTCTTCCTGCTCGCCCAGTACCTCCAGATCGCCCCGGTACGCACCCCCCTGGAAGCCGGCGTGCGTACGCTGGCCTGGACACTGATGCCCATGTTCGTCGCCCCCGCCGCCGGGGTGCTCACCAACAAGGTCGGCGGTGGACGCCTGATGGCCCTCGGCCTCTTCCTGCAGGGCGCCGGCCTGGCCTGGATCAACCTGGTCGCCGGCACCAACACCTCCTACACCACCCTGGTCGCGCCGATGGTGGTCTCCGGCATCGGCATGGGCTTCGTCTTCGCGCCCACCGCAGCCGTCGTGCTCGGCTCGGTCAGCCAAGAGCACGCGGGCAAGGCCTCCGGCGCCAACACCACCGTCCGCGAGGTCGGCGGCGCACTCGGCATCGCCGTGCTGAGCACCGTCTTCACCAGCCACGGCAGCACCACATCACCCACCTCTTTCGTGCACGGCCTGCACCCGGCCGTGTGGGCGGGCGTCGGCGTGGTCCTGGCCGGATCGCTGTGCGCCCTGGGCATCCCCCGCCAGCCAGAATCCGCCGATGCCCAGGCCACCGCCTCGGAGACAACCGCCACCGAAGGCGACCGCACCGCAGCAGCCACCGCTTGACCGCCCCCTTGACCGGCGCGGGTGCCCGAATCCCCCGCGGGCACCCGCGCCCCTAGGGGCATGGAGCGGCCATGACTCCACGCACGTGTGAACGCGTGGGTTCCCTGTGCCGGTGGCCGGGTCACGTCGCAGAGGACCGGCCCGGCTCGGGACAGGACGTTACGGGCGCCGGCATGGTCGGCGATCGCTGGCCGTGGACCCGCACCCGACGGATGCCAACCTCTCTTGCGCGACGGGATTTCGCGAACCGGTCTGGCTTCGGGCCCGGGAACCGGTCATGCCCGCCGTGTCGAACCGCTCGCCCGCGAACGCATCACGGTCATGGACATTCGATTCGCCCGCCGGCTGAATCCGGTGGTCCACTCGAAAGGAATCCGATGGAACCCGCACTCGAAGGCTGGGACATCGCCCACGTCGATGGCAATGACGAACTCCCCTGGATCCCCTGGGGTGCCCAGGGCAAGGCACGGGCAAGGATCGCCGCACGCGCGGACGGCTACCATGTGGCCATCGTCGAGGCCGAGCCCGGCTACCGGACGGACCCGCACGTGCACGAATACGCCGAGTTCCTCTACGTCATCGATGGCACGCTCAGCAACCAGGGCCGCACCATGACCGCCGGCGATGTCTTCGCCGCGGCGGCCGGTTCCGCACACATCCACTTCGCCGCCGAGACACCTGTCAGGTACGTATCCATCTTCAAAATCAACAGCGCCGAAGAGAAGGCCTGAAGTCGCGGATTTTGCCTGATCGACGCACCGCCGCAGGCTGTGCCGATGACTCTGCCGACCAAACTCATGCTGAATCGAGAATTTCCATGCAGGTCGAACCGTCGTCCGACAGCACTCCTCAAGTCTTCTTTCATATTCTGGGACCGTTGCGGGCCCGTTGCGGGAAAGAAGATGTTCCCCTCCCAGAGAGTCGTCAACTCACCGTTCTGGCCGTGCTTTTGACCGAGGCCAACAAGGCTGTGCCAATCGGTAGACTGATCGATGCGGTCTGGGGCCACACACCGCCGACCACCGCGGAAAAGCAGATACAGACCTGTGTGTGGCGGATACGCAAGGCATTGGTCAAGGCCGGCGCCTGTGCCGACCTCATCGAGACTGTCCGCGGCGGCTACCTGCTACGGCTGCCCGACGGCTCCCTGGACACCGATCTCTTCGAGAAGCTCAAAGGGCGTGGCCGGGTCCGAGCCGATGCCGGTGATCCGACGGGCGCCGTCGACGACTACCGCGCGGCTCTAGCGCTGTTCGACGGAGAGCCGCTGGCCGGCCTGGAGAGTCGGGCGCTCGAACCGGTCGCGACGTACTGGGCGGAGCGCCGACTCACCCTGCTGGAGGAGTGCTTCGATGCGGAACTCGCCCTTGGCCGGCACCGGGAACTGGTCGGGGAGCTGAGCCTGCTGGTCGACGAGCACCCGTTGCGCGAACAGCTCCGCTGGCTGCTGATGACGGCACTGTACCTGTCCGACCGCCGTGCCGACGCCCTCGCGGCCTACCACGCGGGACGGGCGGCACTGGTCAGCCTTGTCGGCCTGGATCCCTGCGCCCGCCTCCAGGAGCTGCACCAGCGGATCATCGCCGGCCACCCGATCCTCCACAGCGAGGTCATCGCGCGCCCAGAGACCACCCTGTGGGTTGTGTCCTGAGCCGGCCGTCTGCCGGGACCTGCAGAGGCGAGCAGTGACCCGGCAGCTCTGTACGGTTCACCTGCTGCGTCAACCGGTACCAGGGGCTGCCTCCTTGCCGGTCTGCACGAGCTCGCCGGCGAGCGTCTCCAGCGCATGCCGGAGCACATCGATGGCGATCGCGTATTCGGCCAGGTCGATGTGTTCCCGGTCAGTATGGTCGAGGCTGGAGTCACCTGGGCCGTAAACAGCCATCGGCACCTTCCAGCGCGGCTCAACAATGTTGAGGTCCGCTGTGCCCGTCTTGAGTTTCAGCGTGGGACGCGCATCCTGTGCGCGAATCCCCGAGCAGAGGGCACGTACTGCGGCGCCACGGGCGTCGATGCGCACGGGCGGGGTCCGGTCGTCGATCTTCAGCACACCGTCTGCGGCGGCGTCGGCCAGGAACCGCTCGAAATCCTCGAGGTCGAATCCGGGGGGAGTGCGGCAGGCGACGGTCATGCGAGCCTGTTCAAGCGTGCCGCCCATGTCCACCAGCGTCGGAACGGGCCGGTCGAAGGCGCGGCTTCCCGCTGCGTACCTGTCGCAGTAGCCGACCACCTTGTTCCAGAAGGCGACGGCCGCCTCGGTGGCCTTCTCCTCAGGACTGGCCGTGTGGACGGCGGGACGGCATACCTCGTACCGCACCATGACTCGCCCTTTGTAGCCAATGCCGACGCCGGACCACCCGTTGGGCTCCCCGACGAAGGCGGCGTCGGGGCGGTGCCCCTCAAGGAGGTGTGTCGCACCCCGTCCGAAGGTCTCCTCCTCGACCACTCCTGCGACGACTAGTTGCACGTGACCGACCTCGGCGGTCGCGGCCGCGCAGATCATCGTGGCCAGCGGTCCCTTGGCGTCCACCGTGCCACGCCCGTGCAGGATGGTGCCTTCCTGCCGCACCTCCAACTGGTCCGGCACGGTGTCCATGTGGCCGATCAGCATGATCGTCGGGTCACAGGCCCTGCCGTGCCTGGCGATGACGTTGCCAACCTCGTCGATGTGCGTCTCGAAGCCCCAGCCTTGCAGCTCCCCGGCCAGGAAGGCGGCGAGCTCCGCCTCTTCACCCGACGGTGAGGGGATCTCGACCATGCGTCGCAGTAACGACTCTGCACGCGTACTCATCGCCCTCCCTTGACGAATGTCGTGCCGGCACCCGCCCGTGCGGCGAGCACCGGGGAGTCCAGTCGGCCGTCGGCGAGGACGACATGCGGGACCCCGGCCCGGAAGGCCTCACCCGCGCTTTGGAGTTTCACCTTCATGCGCCCTCCCGCGCCGTCCAGATAGCGGGACAACTTCTCGCCGGGCACCTTGGCCACGAGGCTCGTCGGATCCGCGGGGTCGCGTAGCAGACCAGGCACGTTGGACAGGATGATCAGCCAGTCGGCTGCCAGGGCGACCGAGAGCCGGGCGGCGAACCGGTCGGCGTCGACGTTGAGCATGCCGTCGGCCGGGTCCAGTGCCGGAGGCGACACGACAGGGACGTAGCCGCCGCGCAGCAGGGTCATCACGAGGTGTGGATCGACCTCGTCGATGCGCCCGGAGAAGTCGTCGCGGACGACCCGGTCGACACCGTCGACCACAGCCCTGGCCGGCGGCGTTCGGCGAGCGGTGACCAGGGATCCATCCACCCCTGATAGGCCCACAGCGCGTAGTCCGGCCCCGGTCAGTTCCGTGACCAGCGTCGGTTTGATGCGGCCCAGGATCGCCATGACGAGCGCGTCGAGCGCGGGCGCATCGGTGTAGCGGCTGCGCTGGCCGTTACGCGCCGTCATGATGCGGGTGGGGCGGTTGAGTTCAGCGGCGAGCCGGTCGGCTTCGGCTCCGCCGCCGTGCACGACGACCACCTCGCTGCCCTGCCGAGCGAGCCCGGCGATGTCAGCGCATGCACCGGCCATGTCCGCGCCGAGCGAACCGCCGACTTTGACCACGAGACGCTCAGGCCGGGTGAAGCCCGGCGAACCGCAATCCCGCGGTCTCGTCCTGGCCGGAGGCGATGTTGAAGCACTGGACGGCATTGCCGGCTCCTCCTTTCACGAGGTTGTCGATGGCCGCTACGACGATCAGGTGATCTCCCGCAGAGTTGAGCGAGAGGCCGATGTCGCAGTAGTTGGTGCCGCTGAGGATCTTCGGCTCCGGCATCCGGCGCAGGGCCGACCGCTCTCTGACCAGCCGCACGAAGGGCTCGTCCTGGTAGGCCGCACGGTAGAGCGCCCATAGCTCGCGCTCGCTGACGGTGCGCGACGGGGTGATGTGGCAGGCCACCTGGATCCCGCGTACGGCCTCGATGCCGGTCACCGTCATGTGCACCCGCACACCACATGCCTGCTCGATCTCTGCGGTGTGCCTGTGGTTGTGCGGCTTGGCCATGCGCAGAGCGCCGCTGCGTTCGGGGTGGTGACTGCCCTCGTCGGGGGTCCTCCCGCTGCCGCTGGAGCCGGTACGGGCATCGACCAAGACCGCGCCCGTCACCAACTCGGCCGTGGCGAGCGGGTGCAGGGCAAGGATGGCGGCGTTGGCCATGCAGCCCGGCACCGCGATGTGGCTCGCTCCACGGAGCCGCTCGCGGTGCAGTTCAGGTATTCCCGGCTGGAAGCGGGAGAGCCAGGGCTGCTCCGGCGCGGCGCCGGAGTAGTAGCGTTCCCGCACAGTGGGGTCCTGGAGCCGGAAATCGGCGCTCAGGTCCACCACCATGGGTGCGAGTGCGGACCACGCGCCCATGCCCTTGATGGATGCCCCGTGCGGCACCGCCAGAAAGACAACGTCAGATTCCGAAATCTCCTCCTCGGACACGAAGGACAAGCTGCTCTGGCCGCGCAGGTTCGGGTGCGCGGCGCTGAGGGGACGTCCGCGGTGGCGTGTCGAGGTCGCCTGGATCAGCTCCACGTGCGGATGCTGAAGCAGCAGCCTGACGAGTTCGCCGCCTATGTATCCGCCGGCGCCGATCACTGAGGCCTTCACCAGTCCACCGCCTCCAGGACATGGCTGACGATGAGATCGGCGATATCCAGTCCGGTGGCCGAGGCAAGTCCGCGGAATTCCATGGTGTGGTTGACCTCGGTGACCAGCACCTCGCCACTGGCGCGTTCAATCAAGTCCACCGCGAGCATGCCGCCGCCCACCGCCTCCGCGGCCTGCAGGGCGAGTTTGGCCAGGTCTGGCGTCACCTCGCACGGCTCCGTGGTGGCGCCGCGTGCCGTGTTCGTGATCCAGTGTTCCGACCGGCGGTACACGGCTGCGACGACCTGGTCGCCGAGCACGACGACGCGTATGTCACGGCCGGGTTTGTCGATGAGCTCCTGGATGTAGAAGACCGAGTGCACTGGTGAACGTATCGCCTGCTTGTGCTCGATGAGTGTCTCCGCCGCGTCCCGGTCGTTGACCTTGGACAGCAGCCGGCCCCACGACCCGACGGCGGGCTTGACCACCGCCGGGTATCCGATCTCCTCGATGGCCCGCAGTGCCACGTCGGGGGTGACCGCCACGACGGTCCGCGGGGTGGGCAGCCCTGCGCGTACCAGCGCCAGCGACGTGAGGATCTTGTCGCCACAGATTTCGATGACGCTGCTCGCGTTGAGTACCTGATGGCCTGTCGACTCGAACAGGCGCGCGGCGTAGAAGCTCCGCGTATGCGACATGATCCGGTTCAGCACGCCTCGGTACCGCACCTGGGGTGGGGATTGGAGGTCGCTGACCAGGGTGCGGTCATCGACGCACGTGTATGGGATGCCGCGCCGCTCGAGGGCGGCGAGAATCAGCCGCTCCTCGAGGCGGATACGGGTGGTCAGGACGGCCAGATGGCCGTCCTGCGACGCACTCGTGCTCACCTGTTACTCCCCGAAGTCCTCTTCGATCTCCGGGGCGAGTGCGAACTCGACCGGTTGCAGGCCGATGATCTCCAACTCGGCCGTGCAGGTAGGGCATACAACGATCGCCGACACGCGCATGTCCGGCGCCGTCGGAACAATCTCGGCGCACTCTGGGCACGCGCTGGTCGTAGCAGTGGTCATGACGCGCTCTCCTTCGGTGTGTGACTGTTGTGAACGGATGTCGTGCTGGAGCGGCCGCTCACGACGGCCTTGGCCGCGGCGACGACGTTCTGCGGGCTGACCCCGCCAGTGAGGAGCTGGGCATAGTGGCTGCCCGGCCGGGAGGAGAAGGCGTCGCTCACGCCGACCCGCAGCACGCGGGTCGGCTGGTGCTCGGCGACAGCCTCGGTGACCGCACCGCCGAGCCCGCCGAGCAGCGCGTGGTCCTCGACGGTCACAATGCCGGCGGTGTTGCTCGCCGCCCTCACCACTGTCGTGAGGTCGAGGGGCTTGATGGTATGCATGTTCAGCACCGCGGCTTCGACGCCTTGCTCAGCGAGCTGTTCAGCCGCCTCCAGCGCGAACAGCACGGGGTAGGAACCAGCCGCGATGATCGTCACGTCGCAGCCGGCGCGCAGCTGCACCGCCTTACCCACCGTGAAGCCGGCCTCCCCGTGGTAGACCGGGTCGGTCGGGCCGCGGCCGAGCCGGATGTACACCGGACCGGGCAGGTACGCTGCTGCGTTGACCATCCGCACCGTCTCGCCTGCGTCCGCCGGCGTCATCACTGTCATGTTCGGCAGCGACCGCATCACCGCGAGGTCCTGCTGGGCGTGGTGGGTCGGGCCCAGGTGGGCCGCTGACAAGCCGGAGTGCGTGGCGACGATACGTACCGGCAACCTGTGGTAGGCGATGTCGATTTTGACCTGCTCCAGGGCCCGGGCCGAGGCGAACGCGGCCATGGTGTTGACAAAGGGCAGGATTCCGGTGCCGGCGAGCGCGGCTCCGACGGACATCAGGTTCGCCTCGGCAATGCCGAGGTCCACGTACTGTTCCGGCAGTACGGTTTGGAATTGCTTCTCCAGCCCGCCCATGTCCGAGTCAAGGCACCAGATGCGACTGTCTGCTCGTGCCAGTTCAAGCAGTGTGGCGCGGTAGGCCACCCGGTCGGAGCCGTCGACAGCACCCTGCGCCATGCCCTGCCCCTTCTGCGTGACACTCATGAGGTGGCTCGCAGGGCGGCGAGCGCCCGCTCATACGCTGCCTCACCGAGCTTGGCGAAGTGGCTTTGCCTGCGGTGCTCCAGATGGCGCACGCCGCGCCCCTTGACCGTGTCGGCGATCAGTACGGTCGGGCGCCCGGGAAGCGGGGCGGACCGCAATGCCGGCACCAGTTCGGCGAAATCGTGGCCGTTCACCCGGGACACATGCCAGCCGAAGGCCCGCCACTTGTCGGCGAGGGGCTCCAGCCGCATCCGGTCCTCGGTCGGACCACTGATCTGCAGACGGTTGCGGTCCACTACGGCGGTGAGGTTGTCCAGGTCCAGATGCGCGGCCGCCATCGCCGCCTCCCAGACCGCCCCTTCCTGCAGCTCGCCATCGCCCATCAGGGTGAAGACCCGGTTGGGGCGTCCGGCCCGGCGTGCAGCCAGAGCCAGTCCGGTGGCCAGCGACAGACCGTGGCCCAGCGACCCGGTCGCGAACTCCACGCCCGGCACAGCGGGTGTGGGGTGCGCCATCAGCCGCCCGGTGGCGCACCCGTAGGTGTCCAGCTCGGACGTGGCAAGGAACCCCCGCTCGGCGAGTGTCGCGTACAGCGCCGCGCTGGCATGCCCCTTGCTGAGCACGAAGTAGTCGCGCCCCGCCCAGCCCGGGTTGTCCGGCCGCACCTGCAGGACCCCGAAGTAGAGGGCCACAAGGATGTCGGTCGCCGACAGGGACCCGCCCACGTGCGTGCCGATCGACCCGGCACCGATCCTGAGTACGTGCTCCCGGACCACCATCGCCCGGCACCGCAAGTCCTCCCAGCCGGCGTCCTCGCCCGTGGCTGACTCGGCGATCTGGACGCTCACGCCGGCACGCCGGCCTTCTGCCGGTACCCCTTGACGGCGGCCCACGGCGGCTCGTAGTCGAGGGCCCGAGCGAAGCGGGCGATGACGTCGAGGTTTTCCCAGACCTGTTCGAAGGCGGTCGCGTACTCGTCCAGTGCAGGACCCGCGTCGGGGTTCAGATGCATGCGCCGCAGGCAGAGAGAGTCCTCAATGACCTGGCAGGTCACCGGGTAGTCGGCCAGATCGTAGCGCTGCGGATTGGTTCCCGGCAGTGACCACGGATAGCCCTGGCCATAGGCGTTCTGCTCCTGGAACACCGGCTGACCCGGCAGCGGAATGATCTGGTAGTGCGTCAGCGGCACACCTTCGGCGAGCAGTGCCCGGCGCAGAGCCTGGCGGAAACGGCCCGGCGTGACCCCGTCCAGGCCCGCCGCCTGCGGGTCGAAGCGGAAGCGCAGCATGTGCCACATGTGCGTGCGGTCAGTTGGGACGGGCGGGACCACCATGCCCGGCAGCGCCGCAAGCCGCGACAGAAAAGGGGGGATGTTCTGGTCGCGGCGACCCTGGTAGTCCCAGAACCTGGCGAGCTGTGCCCGGGTGAAGGCGGCCAGCACCGAACTGAGTTTGAGGTTTGAGCCGCGAGTGGCGGACACGTATAGCCGTTCCTCTGTGCTGAGGTCCTCACCGAGGATCCGAAGGCTCCGGCAGCGCTCGGCGACCTTCTCGTCGTCCGTGACGATCAGTCCGCCTTCACCGCAAGTGGGAATGCTCTTCTCGACGTTGAGGCTGAACACCGCGGCAGCTCCCATGGAGCCTGCGGTCTCACCGCGGTACTTCCCGCCCTGCGCCTGCACGGCGTCTTCGATCACGAGCAGGTCATACTTGCGGGCCAGGGCCCGGATCTCTGCCATGTCGGCGGGCAGACCGCCGAGGTGGACCGGAATGATCGCCCGGGTGCGGTTTGTGATCTTCGCTTCGATCTGGTGCACGTCGATGTTGAACGTGACCGGGTCGATGTCCACGAAGACGGGAATTGCCAACTGGTACAGCGGCGCCATGGCAGTCGCCACGTAGCTGAGCGCCGGCACGATCACCTCGTCACCGGGCTCGAGGCCCAAGGCGGTCAGCGCCAATTCCAGTGCCACCGTGCCACTGTTGACGGCGACCGCGTAACGAGTGTCGCAGAACTCGGCCCATTCCGTCTCGAGCCCGCGGATCTCCTGTTCGTCCTTCGCACCGACCGTGAACTTACGGCTGTCCAAAGCACGAAGAACGGCGTCCTTGTCCGCCTGCGTCACCACTGGCCACTCCAGCCGTCGGTGTTCCGGGCGAACCACGGGCCTGCTGCCGAACATCGCCAGCTGAGCCTTCATGTCTTCCCCTTATGAGCCAAACAGGCTTTGCCTGTTCCGTATCACGGGATACGTGAAGAGCCGTCCACGATGCTGTGCGCCCCGGCCCTGCAGTGGACGCTACGGCTGCCCGCTCTTGTCGCGTTCTCACGGTGATATGCGGCGGCCTGGTTCCCCGCGCGATGGCTCCGAGGCGGTGCGATGCCGGCCACCGGGCGGTGCGGGGCGGGACCAGCGTGAGACCACCGCGAGAGTGTCCGTCCCTACCGTGGGCCAGTCTCAACCCGATGGCCCGAGCAGGAGGTGTGCGCGGTGGATGCCGCACGAACCGGCCAGTGCATGGTGGCCTCGTCCGACTGGCGGTTGTCCGACGTGGTACCAGAGCGGGTAGTCGCCAGTTGCCTGTACGACTCCGCGGGCTGGCTGCGCGCCTGGGAGAGCATCGGCATCGAAAAGCGGGCGAGGCACGCTTATGTTCATACCAACCCGGCGAGCCCTGACGGGGCCTCGGTTCTCCCGCTCTACGCTGTGCACCAGTCCCCGTTCTGGGACGGATACGAGCGGCAGGTCGGCCTCGTCGGCCGGTTCGGCAACCCCGTGATCTTCGCCGGTTCCCCGTACTCCATGTACGGCAAGCGCGGGCACATGCCCGCTGCGCTGGTCCGTGGCGCGTATGCCACCGCGATGGAATGGATCAAGTCAGGACCGGCCGAGTTGCTCGTGGTACCCAACCTCACCGGGGAGGGTGTGGCCGACTGGCTGGCGGCGGCCGGACCTCCGGTCGGCCGCATACTGCTCGAACGCACCTACAGTTGCGACCTCTCCGGCGACTTTGACGACCACATGTACCGCGTCACCAACAAGATCAGACGGGATGTGCAAAGGCGGCTGCGCCGGGCAGACGAGCGCGGCCTGCGGGTTCGGATGGTCGAGGCGCCGGAGGCGCACACGCTGGTGCCCGCCGCGTTCCCGCTGACCGTCGACACCAGCGACAAGAACGACTGGCCGGCCCTGTTCGACGAGGACGCCCTGCACGGCATGCTCCGGGTACCCGGAGCCATGATGGTCGCTGCGGAGGTGGGCGACCGGCTGGTCGGGGCCTTCTTCGCGTTCCGGCGCGGGTCGGAAGTGACCTTCATGTGCGGTGGCGTCGACTACGCCACGCTCCACGACCTGAGTACCTATGTGGCGCTCATGTATCGCAGCACCGAGTGGGCGTATGAACACGGCATGCGCCGCCTCGAGTGGGGCCGTGACAACTACCAGTTCAAGGAACGGCACGCGTTGACCGGTACCGACCTGTGGGCCCTGGTCTATGCCCCTGAATGCCGCCCGGATCTCGAACCTGCGCTTGCCCACATGCACCAAGCGTTGTCGACCTACATCGCGGGAGCCTGAGATGGGACCGGGCGGGCGCCGTGCCGCACTGCTTCTGGCAGCCGTTGTCAGCGTCAACGCGTCGTACACGGTGATGATTCCGTTCGTGCCCGACCTGGAGCACCGGGTTGGCGCCGGCCCGATCGTCGTCGCGCTGACCTTCGCACTGTTCGCGGGGGCCAAGGCGCTCGCCCAGCCGATCGGCGGATGGTGGGTCGACAGGTGGCGGGCGGATCGCGTCGCCACGCTGTCCATGCTCACCGCCGCGGTCGGCATCGCCCTCACGGCCCTGGCCCGAGACAGTCTCACCCTGCTGGGCGCCCGGGTCTGCTGGGGGATTGGTGAAGGACTGGTTTCCCCGGCTCTCTACGCAGGCATGACGGCGCTGTGCCGACAGCACGGGATCACCACCAGCCGGATGATGGGGAACTTCGGATCGGCGGCGGTGGCCGGGTTCCTCCTCGGGCCGCTGGTCGCCGGAGTGGCCGTGCCTGCCGGCTTGACAGGGCTGTTCTTCGCAGGCGCGGTGGTGACCGCAGCGACGGCTCTCGGACTCCTGCTGGCCATTCCCGGACCCGATTCCAGGGAAACCGCGCAAGAACCGGAGGCCGACCCCAAGGCAGATGGCGCCGCGCCGGGGTCCGCACCGGTGCGGTGGTGGGTGTGGGCACTCCTGCTCGGCGGGCTGGATATGTTCACCTTCCTGGTGTACTCGGCGCTCGAACCGCTCCTTCCGGTCTATCTCAGTACCGGGGCGCACACGTCGGCTCGAGCGGCGATCTCAGCCGTCTTCGTCGCCGGACTGACCGTCTCGGGCCTGGCAATGTGGCTGCTGGGCCGGCACACACTGCCACTGCGGACTCTCGCGGCGATCGGCCTTGCAGTCACCGCCGTCGGCCTGTGCGCCATGGCCGCCAGCGCCCACTTCATGGCCGTCGGAGCAAGCTTCGTGGTCTACATGTTCGGTTATGCGACGCTCTTCCTCACCACCCGGCGCGGGATTGTCGAGCTGAAGGCCGCCACGGCGAACGACGGCAAGGCCTTTGGCCTGTTCGGCTTCGTCTCGGACATGGGTAACGTCCTCGGCCCCCTCGTCGGCGTCGCTCTCTACGAGGTGTCCGACCGATTGCCGTTCCTCGTGCTGGGCGCCGCGAGTGGCCTGGTGCTCCTGGCTCTCGCCGCTCTGGGCCGGCGCCGGGGCACGCTGCTGGGCAGCGCTTCCCCGGAGCGTGGCACGGCGGCGCATGCGGCCGGAGCAGCACAAGATGTCGGCAGGACAGCGGTGATGCCCGCCGCTGCCACAGTGGACCCCGACAACCGATGACGTCCCCACTTCTTCCAGGGCAACGCTGAGTAATGGCAGGTCAGCTACGACCTCTGCCGGGACGTCATCCGCGAACACCATGCCCACACGGCGAACTCCCATGCTCTGAGCTGAGTTCCCACCCGCTCAGAGAACCTCTACGCAGACCCACATGAACAGGGGAACCCGATGTCCAACACCACCGGCACCGTGCCGGATGCCCGCCGCCAGCGAAGGCGACGGCACGTCATGACGCTCCAGGCGCTGGTAGCTGCGCTGCTGGTCATCGCTGCTGCGGTCGTGTATTCGCGGGGCGCATCGGCCGAGCCGACCTCAGCGTCGAC
The DNA here is from genome assembly GCF_053611725.1 of Streptomyces sp. NPDC054783. Taxonomy (NCBI): domain Bacteria; kingdom Bacillati; phylum Actinomycetota; class Actinomycetes; order Kitasatosporales; family Streptomycetaceae; genus Streptomyces; species Streptomyces sp. NPDC054783. The sequence goes on from NZ_JBSHAY010000027.1 coordinate 29,421, forward strand.
AACGGATCAGCCGCTCTCCACAGCCCAGCAGCAGGCGGGCATGAGCTCTGGACAGCCCTTCGCCGACCCGCCGGTCCTCGACACCATCACCAGCCCCAACATGACCATCACCCTGAACGCGCACGACACGCGCTTCGAGGTGGCCGGTAGACAGGTGTGGGGCCAGTCCTACAACGGCTCGTTCATCGCCCCCACCCTGCACCTCGCGCCGGGCGAACACGCCACCATCACCCTGGTCAACAACCTCTCGGTCGCGACCAACCTGCATTTCCACGGCCTGCACGTCTCGCCGTCGAACGACTCGGACGACTCGTTCCTGTGCATCGCCCCGGGCACCACGTTCCAATACCACCTGGACCTGCCCGCCGACCACCCCGTCGGAACGTACTGGTACCACAGCCACGCCATGGGCACGGCCTGCCCCTCGGACGAATCCGGCATGGCCAGCATGGACATGTCGCCATCGCCCACTGCCGGCTTCTCCCCCGGTGACGTGGAGAACCAGATCTTCGCCGGCCTCTCTGGTGCTTTGGTCGTTGGAGACGACCGGGCCCTGCTGCCGTCCGCCCTGCGCAATATCACCACGCACACCGTGAACCTGAAGGACGTTCAGCTCGACAAGACGGGTCACATCGTCCAGAACACCGACACTACGTCGATCGACTCCGACGCCCCGACAGTACGGCTCGTCAACGGGCAACTGCTGCCCGCGCTCACCATCAAGCCCGGTGAGACCCAGCTGTGGCGCCTGGCCAACATCGGCGCTGACATCTGGTACCACCTCCAGCTCGACGGCTACCGCTTCACCGTCATAGGCCAAGACGGCGTACCGGTCTCCAAGGTGACCACGGCCAACACCCTGCTGCTGCCCCCCGGCAAGCGCTACGACGTGCTGGTCACCGCCGGCAGCCAGCCCGGCCAGACCACCCTGCGCACCCTCGCCTTCAGCAACGGGCCGGACGGTGACAACTACCCCGACACCCCGCTGTTCAAGGTCAACGTCGCCGGACCCGCACAGGCCCAGCTCCCCACCGTCTCCGGTGCGCTGAACCCCTCGCCTCCCGACCTGTCCAACGCCACCATCGCGCAGAACCGCAGCGTGACACTCAGCGGGAACGACTCGGAAGGCTTCCTCATCAATGGCAAGCAGTTCCGCATGGACTCCTCCGTGTTCAGCACCCCCGCGAAACTGAACACCGTCGAGGAGTGGACCATCACCAACGAGGCCGGCGAGGACCACCCCTTCCACATCCACACCAACTCCTTCCAGGTCATGTCGATCAACGGAGTACCCCAGCCCTTCGTCGGCCGCCAGGACACCATTCCGGTGCCCCACGCGGTCAACGGCGTGCCCGGCAAGGTGGTTGTCCGCGTCCCGTTCTCCGACTTCATCGGCAAGATCATGTTCCACTGCCACATCGCGGCCCACGAAGACAACGGCATGATGAGCTACATCAACGTCGTCGACTAGTCCCGCCGGTGCGACCTGCCCGGAAACAGCACCAAGTTGATACGGGCAAAGGAAGGAAGAGGCGGTGACCACTGCCTCTTCCTTCCTCGCGAAGGGATTCTCAGCGTTCCTTGTGCCTCGCACGCGGTGCGCCTGCGCGCAGGAGACGTACAGATACTCAGTGGCCTCACCCACATCACCAACTCCTGACCAGCCGTTGCTCACCCGACGTCGGGGTCGCCGACGGGACAGGGAAGCCCTGCCTGAAGTCAGGGTCCGTTGCGGGATCAGCGGCGGACTGGAAAGAGACGCCGTCCCGAACCCCGCGCCACTTGGAGGCATCCATGGTTGTCGAGACCGCCTACGGACTCACCACGGCACTGCTGACGGTCGACGAGGCCTTGCATTCGGACTGGGTGCCCTGGCGGGACAAGCTCGACGTGGTGCGCGTCGTCGACCCCGATCCGCGCTGCAGACCACAACTGCGACGGGCCGGTTTCGCCATTCATCCATCGTGGGTCACCTGGATCGCTTCGGCCGGCGCTTCCGAGGAAGTGTTTCTCGACAGGCTCTCCGGGAAGGAACGCCGAAGCATCCGGGCCGGCATGCGGTTCGTGGTCGAGCAGGGCATCCGCTGGAAGACAGTAGTGCCACTGGATGCTGACACCTACGACCGCTTCCTTGAACTGTACGAACGACAGATCAGCACAATGCGCCATGGTGTGCCCTTCGCGCGCTACGACCGTGACGACATCCTCGCGCATGCCGACGAGTACTTCGCCGTACAAGCCCTCGCGAACGACAGACTCGTCGGCTGCTGCGTGTGCCGCGTACGCAAGGACACGTCCACGGTGGTGATCCGGTTCGCGGCCACCGCCCCGGACAGCCGACAACAGCGCGTCGTCCGAGCCATGTACATGCAGGCATTCCAGATTGCTCGTGAACTGGGCTGCCGTGACATCTCGCTGGGCACCGACCCGGCACTGTACGGTCACATCGCCAAGCCCGGCCTGTTCTGCTTCAAGACAGCACTCGGCTTCACTCCGACCCCAGCACGCTTCTTCGGGACCATGGACGACCCCGACGAGGCCACACAAGTGCTCCGCCTGGACGCGCTGAGCGACCCGTCGCTACTGCTGCGCTACCACCTGCCCGGGGATGACGGCTCCAGCCTGATCACCAGAGTGACCGCACTCGGGCTCGATGTACTGACCGCCGAGCGAGACTCCGATGTCAGCCCCTACCGGGCCCCTTTCGTCCAGGACGTCAGTGTGCGACTGATGGAGTAATGCGGCATCCGAGCCCGCTTCGACGGGGGTCAGCCGGCCGAGCGAGGCTTGTCGGCGACGTCGGTGTCAGGTCCTCTCGACCAGGTCACGAATGCGATCCGCAGTTCCTGACGGGTGGCCCACGGACGACGGTCGAGTACCGGGACGAATTTCCGTGACCGGAACTGCGATCCGCGATGGGTGTGCAGAACGCATCCGGCAACGCGCTCGCGCCGGGCGACGCGTTGTCCAGGGATGCGACGACGAGGCGGGATTTCATTCGCGCGTCGATGCAGTCGGCCGACGATCATCTTGCTGAAGACGTCCTGGACCGCGCACAGGTACAACTTGCTGTCACCCGCGGCGTGTTCGGTGACGTCCGCAAGCCCCAGCCGGTTCGGGCCGTCGGAGGTGAAGCCACGGCGGACGAGGTCGTCATGACCGGTGGGCCGGCCTTCTTGGTGCTGTGCTTCTTACCGAACACGCGCCACCTGCCGTTGTCCCGGCAGATCCGCCACGCGGTCCGGTCGGCCATGGCACGTTCTCGTGGTCTCGGCTGTTGTCCTGGGGCGATGCTGAGGCCGCGGTTCGTGCTGCGCACCGTCAACGGCGCCACGTTCGGGTCAACGGCGCCACGTTCGGGAGGGCCGAAGACCGCGTCTTGCGGTCTTCGGCCCTACGGTGGGCAGTAGCGGCCGTGCCGGCTATGACGACGGGTGGGCAGAGTGTGCGGTCGGCCTCCGTGTCATGGCACGGCCTCCATGGTGGCTAGCGGTGGCCGAGGTAGCGGTCGTGGTCCCGGCCTCGGTCGTGGTCTCGGCCCCAGCCCCGGCCTCGGTCGTGGTCCCTGTCCCAGCCCCAGCCCCGGCCTCGGTCGTGGTCCCTGTCCCAGCCCCGGCCCCAGCCCCGGCCTCGGTCGTGGTCCCTGTCCCAGCCCCGGCCCCAGCCCCGGCCTCGGTCGTGGTCCCTGTCCCAGCCCCGGTCGTTGAAGTGACCATCGTGGTCGTGGTCGCTTCTGTGGCTGTGCGAGTAACTCCTCCCGTTGTCGCGGTCCTGGCCGGATCCAGCGGCCAGGGCAGGCATGGCTGCCGCGGCGACGAGGGCGCCCGAAGCCACACAGGTGGCGATCAGGCGGACCGTCGTACGAGAAACAGACATGAATCTGTCACCTCACGCTCGTGCACACCGGCCCCGCTCGGAGCCGGGTGTGCAATCCGAAATTCCCGGCTCGGTGCCGAGGCCCCACACTGTGGCCCACCACCACGACATCAGGTCAACGAAAGGGTTCGCGTTACAAAGAGCGGATATATCCGTAACTCTCCCTTGTATGGGTCATCGATGCTGGAGGGGCCCGGGCACCGGTCCTGTACCAGCTCCGAATCACGCTGCGAGCAGGAGAAGGGCGGCTGACGCTCCGTGGCACTCTTGGCGGTTCCGCAGCCTCGTCTCCTTCGAATGGCCCTATGGCTTGCGTAACGATGGGAGGCCTGCGTTCGGGGGACCCGTTGCGGCCGGCGGCAACTCGAAAGCGGTGGCTCCGGCGGTTGGCCGACTACAAGGGCTGCCATCAAGGGGCGCCGATTCATCAACCGAGCTCAGGATCGAGGTGTCGCCCGCTGACGGGCTTGATCGGCGTCCGCAGCAGTTCCTCGGCCCGCTCATAGCCCAGTTGGGTCAGGGCGGGCAGGGTGAGCGGGAGGGACGGTCGACGACCGCGGAGTCGGACCAGAGCAGGATGCGTGGCGTCTCGGGCCGCCACCAAGGCGTACACCGGCACCGGCTGGAACACTGCCGGTCCCGTCCCGTTCGGCCATCACCTCTACCAGGGCGCGTACGGCGAACACGCGAACGGCCGCCTCGGCGGCCTCCGCCGCTACGCCACGGCACTGCCTCAGGCGGACGTCGCGGCATCGGGTGGCACCGCAACCTTCGCCCAGTTCGACTGAGGCCCGTGCACTCGCCCACCGCCGGCAGCGAGGTCGCGCCGGCCAGGACCGCGCACGCTGGCAGTTCCAGCGCCACGACCAGGCGTTGGCGCACCCCGCGCGGATCGTGCGGGTCCGGCACCTGGCCCTGACTGGCACCGGGGGAACGTCGAGGCCGTCGCGGCAGTGCGCTTGAGGACTTGGACCGGAGCCGAGACGTGGTCGCTGGGAAACAGAGCGGGGGAGTTGCTCACGTGCACCATCCGGATTCGACGCACAGTTATGCAACAGTGAGCTGCATCCGATTACCTCAACCTCATACGCAACATTGGAAGTTTCTCTTGTGGCACCGACCCGGCTGGTTGTAGCCTGCGGTACGCAAAGATAAGGGCATGCCAAGTGGTATATCCATCGCGTGGAACGGCAACGTCTCAGACTGCTTCAAAATTGTCCCAGTGTCGTTCAGTGAGAAGTTGCCACTGGGGCGCGCTATCGGAAAGTCTCTGCATCGCGCGCTTTCTGAGAAAACGGGGGGACGAAGGGATGCATTCCCTATTGACGCGATTATGGGAATGGCGTCGACTCGGGCACCTGATTCATGGTGTCATCGCAGGCCTGACGGCGTGGTCGTGCGCCACTCTCCTCGCCGCGTCTCCAGCGCGAAAACGCGAGTCCGGGATGATCGGTTTGCCTGCTCTGCCCGGCAGGCGTGTGACACCGCCGGCGTCCCGCGGGGCTGCGCCCCGCCCGGGAAGTCGTGTGTGTGCACGGGTCCTGATGACCATTCAGATCATCGCAACCCTTCAGGTCAAGGGCAGTCCCGTGACTGCCCGCGCATCCTCCCAGCCATTCCACGCGCGCAGCTCACGAAAGACGTGCCGCACCTGTGCGGCCGCCAGGGTGCGGGCGATGGGCAGGTCGTGCCCCAGGTCGACCGAGTCGACCGGAACGCGCCCGCGGCCCACTCGGGGATATCAAAGTTCCCGCGCACCGTTGGTGTCGCGGCAGTGATCTGCGCGCCAGGCGTTACCAGCAGCGATACCAACTGGCAGCCTGGCACCATTGAAGTCCCCAAGAACAACCTCTTGCGCCGTCAATCCGGCTTGCTCGTCCCGGAAGCCCACGCACCCCGTGCAGGCAACTCATGGACGCACTCGGTTCCAAGCCTTTCGGTCCACGCGACCAGGGGAACGACCGAATCCGATAGTTCCGCTCGAAAGAAGTCGGGGGAGTTCAGCAATGTCCGAATCCAACACCACGCCCGCCCGCACGAACCGGCCGGCCGACACTTCCCGAGCGCGGGCGAACGTCCAGATCTCCTCTGCTCCGGGAGCGGTGGATCTACCCTCGCTCGTGCCGATCATGTACACCTTCATGTTCCGGAACATCGCCAGCGACGGCTTCGCCTTCAGCGATCCGCAGTCGCCTGGCGACATTTCCCGGAACTCGAAGCCAGGTTGCATTATCGCCGCCCCGTCCTTCCCGGCCGACACCCCCGGCATCGACGAGGACTACGTCTTCAACTGGGTGCGCGACGGGGCGATCACGGCCATGGAGGTGGCCAAGGCCGACATGCCCACCCGCCCGGGCGGGACGGTGCAGACGCTCAACGACTACGTGCAGTTCGCCGACCTCTGCCACTCCAGCACCCAGCCGCCGTTGACGAAGGGGCACGCCTGCTTCAACATCGCCGGCGACGCACGCCCGTGGACCGAGCAGAACGACGGTCCGGCCTTGCAGACCATCACCATCCTGGCCGCCTACGACCAGCTCGATGTCGGCACCCAGAAGCGGGCGGTCGACCTGGTGAACGCGAACGTGGCCTACCTCCTCAGCGTCTACCAGGGCCCCACCACGAACCTGTGGGAGGAGCACGGCGGGTACAGCTTCTTCGCCCGCTCCGCCCAGCTGCGCTGCTTCGAGGACATCCAGGCCTCGACCGTCGTCGGCATCGACAAGCCGACCGGACTGCGGCCCGCCATCAAGTGGCTGCGCCAGGCCCTTGCAGGCCACTGGGACGGGAGCAAGTACGTGAGCATGCTGGCCGATCCCGGTGACGGGGCGCAGCCTTCGCCCCAGAATCCGGTCGTCAGTGGTTACGACCCGAACATCGACATCGTCCAGTCGGCCGTCTACGGCGCTCTTCCCGTCACCGACACCAAGCTGCTGGCCACAGCGGCCCAACTGCGCTCGCAGTGGGAGGAAGGCGGCATCGCCTTCTACCCGATCAACAAAGCCGACAAGGAAGAGTTCGGTATCGGGCCGTTGTTCGGCCGCTACCCGGGCGACGTCTACGACGGTGACACCGCGCACCCGGTGCTCGGCGGCCACCCGTGGGCCCTCTCCACGTGCAACGTCGCTGAGCTGCACTACAAGCTGGCTGCCGAGATCAAGTCGAGTGGCAAGGTGCCCCTGGACGACCTGTCCGCACCCTTCTTCGCCCAGTCCGGCATCGACGCGTCGACGCCCCCGGCTGCAGCCGCCGCCGCTTTGGCGGCGACCGGTGACGCCATGGTGCGGGCCGTCATCTACCACAGTGACAACTTGGAGCTCTCCGAGCAGTTCGACGGCACCACCGGCTTCCAGCGCAGTGTTCACAACCTGACGTGGAGCTATGCCGCCTACCTGTCCGCCATGCGGGCCCGGGCCGAGGCCCTCTGACCCATGGCCGACCGACTCCAGTCCCCGACACCACACCGGTCCCGGCCGCGCCTGGCAGCGGAGGAGTGACTGCCCCATGTACGCGAAGTTCCCCGAGGGGGCGGCGAAGCGCACTGACCCCGCGGCGGCGGCCGAGGTTCTCTACGACGCCGTCATCGTCGGCGGCGGGATCGCCGGCGCCCTCATCGCCTCGCGGCTGAGCGACGCCGGCAAGAGGGTACTGATACTCGAAGCGGGCCCGGCCGAGGACCTCACCCTGAGGGGCTACGAGAGCTACCTCGACCGCTTCTACTCGGCTACCAGCAAGGACAACCAGTCCCCCTACCCGGTCGTCGCCAACGCCCCGATGCCCCGCGGCACCGACGCACGGCGCATCTTCCCGGGCGCGCCCGACGCCTCGGCCTACCTCGTCCAGAGCGGGCCCTTCGCCACCGACACCACTTATACGCGGGTCCTCGGCGGCACCACCATGCACTGGGAGGCCAAGACGCTGCGGATGCTCCCCGAGGACTTCCAGATGCGCACGCTCTACGGCGAGGGGGCCGACTGGCCGCTCACCTACGAGGACCTCGCCCCGTATTACAACGAGGCCGAACGCGAGATCGGCGTCTCCGCCGACGTGGAGGACCAGGCCTACCTCGGGATCACCTTCGACGAGGGCTACGTGTTCCCGATGAAGGGGCTGCCCCTGTCCTACCTGGACCGGACGGTCGCCAAGGACCTCGACGGGATGCCGGTCGAGCTCGACGGGGAGCGGCGCGAGCTGCGGGTCCGGCCGTTCCCGCAGGGGCGGAACGGGATGCCGAACCCGGCCTTCGACGGCGGGAAGGGCTACGTGCCGCGAGGGGCGGTGAGCACGTACCAGGTCGAGGTCGGCGAACGGTGCCAGGGCAACAACAACTGCGTGCCCATCTGCCCGGTGCAGGCCAAGTACCACGCCGGCAAGACCCTCGCGACGGCCCTCCAGAGCGGCCGGGTCGACCTGGTGGCCCAGGCGGTGGCCCACAAGGTGCACGTCGACGAGCAGACCCGCCGGGTGACCGAGATCGAATACCGCCGCTACGACCGGCCCGGCAGCCCCGGCTTCACCACCATGAGAGCCCGGGGCCGGCTGTTCATCCTGGCCGCCAACGCGGTGGAGAACCCCCGGCTGATGCTGGCCTCCGGCCTGCGTGGTTCGAGCGGCCTGATGGGGCGGAACTTCATGGACCACGCCTACCTGCTGGCGTGGGCCCTGCTCCCCGAGGTGGCCGGCACCTTCCGGGGCACGAACTGCACAGGCGGCATCACCGACCTGCGCGGGGGCCGCTTCCGCCGCCGCCAGGCGGCATTCAGCGTCGACATCCACAACGACGGCTGGGGGTGGGCCCGGGGGGCGCCGATGACCGACCTGATCGACCTGGTGGACGCCGGTGGCCGCTACGGCGAGTCCCTCCGCCAGGGCCTGGTGGACCAGGTGTCCCGCCAGCTGCAGTTGGCGTTCATGGTCGAGGTCCCCGCCAACCCGAGCAACCGGATCACCGTCGACCCGGCCTACACCGACCACCTGGGGAACATGCGGCCCATCCTCACCTACGACATCCCCGACTACACGATGCGCGGGGTGGCGTACGCCCGGCAGCTGTCGCGACGGATCTTCGCCCGCCTCGGAGCCGAGGACCACACCGAGTACGACCCGAACTTCTGGGGCTACGCCGTCCACGGCGGCGAGGGCTACGAGATCCGCGGGGGCAACCACCTGGCCGGCACCCACACGATGGGCCGCGACCCGTCGACCTCGGTGGTCAACCCGGATCAGCGGTGCTGGGATCACGAGAACCTCTACCTGGTCGGCGGGGGAAGCATGCCCACCGTGGGCACGTCGAACGTGACGCTCACCATCGCCGCCCTCTGCCTGCGCAGCAGCCGCGCCATGCTGGCCCAGCTCGACGCCGAGACCGCACCGATCGAGGTCACCTCGACCGGAGCCGGCCGGCCCCGGCCTCAGGAGGTGGCCCGGTGACCGCGTCGACCATCAACACCCGTGACGACCTGATCAGCTATCTGCACGTGGCGATGGCGCTCGAGCACGCGACCATCCCCCCTTACCTGACCGCGTACTACTCCATACGGTCCACCACCAACTCCGACGCCGCCCACATCGTCCGGGTGGTCGCGGTGGAGGAGATGCTGCACCTGACCCTCGTCGCCAACGTCCTGAACGCCATCGGCGGCACGCCCGACCTGACCCGCCCCGGCTTTGTGCCGTCCTACCCGGCCTACCTGCCCGACGGGGAGAACGACTTCACCGTCGACCTGCGGCCCCTGTCCCCCGAGGCGGTGGAGACGTTCTGCAAGATCGAGCGGCCGGGCCGGGCCCCCAGTGCAGACGCACGGCTGCTGCGCACACCGGACAGCGGGAGTCCGGTACTGGCCTTCAGCCCGACGGCCGAGGGGATGCGCTTCTACAGCATCGGCGAGTTCTACGCGGAGATCGTCGAGGGGCTCGAGAAGGTGGCGGCCGGCGACCCCAAGCTCTTCTCCGGAGATCCGGACCTGCAAGTGGGGCCCGAGTACTTCTACTCCGGCGGCGGGGAGGTGATCGTCGTCTCCGACCTGGACTCGGCCTGCCGGGCGCTGCGCTTCATCGCCGCCCAGGGCGAGGGCCTCGATTCCGGCATCTACGACGCGGACGGGGAGCTGGCCCACTACTACCGGTTCCGGCAGCTGCAGCTCGGCCGCTATTACCAGGTCGGCGACGAACCCGACGCGCCTTCGGGGCCACCGCTCAGCGTCGCCTGGGACGATGTGTACCCGGTGAAGGTCAGTGCCCGGCTGGCCGACTACCCGGCGAGTTCGGAACTCGCCGGCGTCGCCCGGGACTTCAACGCCGCCTACGGGGCCTTCCTCGCCCTGCTCACCAGGGCGTTCAACGGACAGCCCGGCCTCTTGCAGGACGCCGTCTGCGACATGTTCCGCCTGCGCGACGGGTTCAACCGGCTGGTACGCAACCCCCTGCCGGGGAGCGACGGCCTGCACGCCGCTCCTACCTTCGAGATCCCGACCGTGGTCGGATCCGATCCGGAGGCCTCTCGGTCCGCCGGTGGGACAGCGCAGGCGGTGACACGGTGACCGCCCCGTCGTTCGAGGAGTTCCTCCGCCTGTCGGTCGACCTCACCGCCTTCGAGGAGACCGACCTGCTCGGCACCGGTCTGGCCCACCAGTACTTGGCCACAGTGCGGGCCGCCTGCGGCGACGAGACCGTCACCGCCCTCCTGGACGCCCACCGGGTGGCCCGGGCCGACGCAGCCGGTGATACCGGAAGCCATGACCGGATCCTGCTCGACCGGGACCTGTTCGACCGGGCCCTGCGCCACCGTATCTTCAGCGACGACCGCCTCGGCCCGGTGGCCCGCAATGTGATCAAACTCTGGTACGCCGGGATGTGGTACGCGCTGCCTCCCGAGTGGACCGACTGCTACGGGACCCATGCTGCGGGCGAAGCCTCCACGGTCACTGCCGCCTCCTACCAGGAGGGGCTGCTGTGGCGGGCCATCGGGGCCAATCCTCCAGGTGCCAAGGGGCCCGGCTACGGCTCCTGGGCTCAGCCACCCCGGATCGAGGACCGCTACCTGAAAGGGGCGACGAAATGACAGGATTGGCTGACCGCCTCGGCCCGGACAAGGTGAAGCTCGGCGTCTGCTGCACCCTGTGGTGGAACGACGACTTCCCCACCATCGACGCCGACATATCCTTCGGCCAGGCCGTGAGCGAGATGGCGCTCGCCGGCTTCCAGGGCTGCAGCATCGGGCACAAGTACCCCTCGGACGCCGCCGCGCTCAAGGCCGCCCTCGATCTCCGCGGCCTGCAGGTGTCCGAGCCCTGGACGAGCACGTACTTCACGATCGGCAAGATGCGGCACAAGACGATCGCCGCCTTCGAGGAGACGCTGGCCCATGTCAAGGCGCTGGGTGGGACCGAGCTGGTCGTGGCCGAGTTCGGAGCGTCGTCGCACCTGCTCCCCGTCGACGTGTTCGCCAACCGCCCGGTTTTCACCAACGCCCAGTGGGACGCCTTGACGTCGGGCCTGGACGAGCTCGGCAAGATCGCCGGCTCGGCCGGGATGAAGCTCAGCTATCACCACCACATGGGCACTGGCGTCATGACTCGGGCCGACATCGACCGGCTGATGGCTTCGACCGACCCGGACCTGGTCCACCTGCTGCTCGACACCGGCCACATGGCCTTTGCCGGCGACGATCCGCTGGACCTGGCCCGGACCTACGCCGACCGCATCGGCCACGTCCACATGAAGAGCGTCCGGCCCGAGGTCGTGAGCCGGGTGCGGGAAGAAGGCCTGTCGTTCCAGGAGGGCGTCGAGCTCGGCGTCTTCACCGTGCCCGGAGACGGCGCGATCGACTTCCGGCCCATCCTCGAGGTGCTGGCCGACGCCGATTACCGGGGCTGGCTGGTCGTGGAAGCCGAGCAGGATCCGAACAAGGCCATCCCGCTCGAGTACGCCAAGAAGGCCCGCGCCTATCTGGCCGACGTCTTGGGCTGGTAGGGAACGGAGGTCACCGGGAATGAACGAGACATTCAAACGGGACGTGTTCTTCAGCTTCTTCATGTTCACGGCCGACTTGAGGCCGCAGGACTCACGCTACACCGCAGTCCTGATCAATCATCTGAAGGCCCTCAGCGACATGGGCTACGACGGCTTCGACCTGCACATCGCCGCCCAGCCCGCGACCGTCGACCACAAGCTCGAGACCGACAGCTACGTCGCCCTCAAGAAGGCGTTCGACCAGGCGGGGCTGAAGGACGTGAAGTTCACGACCAACGTCGGGACCACGCGGACCTTCGACCCGACTTCGCCTTACGAGGAGCAGCGCAGACGGGCCCTGTCCTACCTCAAGTCACGCGTCGACATCACGCGGATCCTGGGCGGCGACTCGATCATGTCAGGGCCGTTCCTCTACCCCTACGGCGTCTTTCCCGTCACGGACGCTGACGAGCCGATATGGAGCGACGCCCTCCAGGACTGGATGGAGTCGCGCTATCACGCGGCGCGTTCCGTCTTCGAGGAACTGGTGGAGTACGCCGCCGCGCGAGAAGTGAAGCTCGCCATCGAGCCCGTGAAGAGCTGGGAGACGCCCCCGCCGAACATGGTGTCGGAGGCACTGGATTTCCTCGAGGGACTCGAGCACTCGCAGGCCGGCGTGACGATCGACACCGCGCAGGTCGTGATGGAAAGCCAGGGCCCGTCGATCTTCAAGGACAATGTCGCGAAAGCCGCCCGGCAGGATCGGCTCCACTACGTCCACATATCTGCGCCCGACCGGGGGGCGGTGAAAGACAGCTGGATCCCGTGGGACATCGTCCTGAACGAGGTCGAGCCGGTGTACAGAGGGCCGTACCTGATCGAGGTGTTCAACGCGATCCCGCCGTTCGTCAGCTCCATGCGCATGGCACGCCGGCGCTTCTGGCGGCCCGGCGAGGACGACCCGGTGTCCGACGTCGACAGCGCCTACGACGTCGCGAGGGCCGCATTGGAGGAACTGCGCGAGCAGATCATCATTCCTTCCGCCCGAGTTCCTCGGAAAGGTCCCGGATGCTAGCCCAGGTGTCAGATCCCATCATCATGGTCGTGAAGCAGACAGACGATGTCCGTATTCACACCTTCGTCGCATCCTTCGCGTACAGCAATATCGCGAACGCCACGCATATCATCGAGACCAGGAACCAGCTGGTTCTCGTCGACGGGCAGTTCCTCGTTCCCTATGCAAAGGCGTTCAGGGACTACGCGGACAGCCTTGGCAAGCCGATCGAGCGACTGTACCTTTCCCATCGGCACCCGGACCACTGGTTCGGGTTGGGGACAGCGTTCAGCGACATCGCGATCCACGCGCTGCCTGAGACCATGAGCTTCATCCAAGAGCACGGGGAAGCCTCGAGAAGCGACCACTGGAAACTCGGCGACCTCGCTCCGGACCAGATAGTCGTGCCCAAGCACGCCGTCGGCCCCGGCACCGAGACGATCGACGGGGTCAGGTACATCTTCGACCGGGTGACAGAAACCGAAATCGACTTCCACCTGACCATCAGGCTTCCTGAGCTGGGCGTGTATTTCGCTCAGGACCTGATCTACAGCGGCACCCATCTGTACCTGACGACGCACATGGACCACTGGATCCGGGTGCTCCAGGAAATGCTGCTGTCGGACTACGATCTGTTCATGCCGGGCCACGGCCTGCCGGCCGACAAGAATGAAGTCGCTCGCAACATCGAGTACCTCTCGGCTGCCCGGCAGGCGATCGGCAACGGGCTGGCAGACGACGCCTTCAAGGACTTCATGCTCCAGCGGTATCCCGAACGCAAGTGCCCGGGCATTTTCGACATATACATGCCCCGGCTGTTCGGCGGCGCGAGCGACTACTGACCACGGAGGTATTCAGACCATGAACGAGACCTGCACCGTGGGGCAGTACCTCGTAGACCGGCTCCGCCAACTGGGACTGGAACATCTGTTCTCCATCGCGGGCGACTACTCGATAGACTGGTTGAACCGCTACGTCACGCCGAGCAGCATTGAGATCGTAGAAGAAGTCAACGAGGTGAATGCTGGCTATGCGGCGGACGGATACGCGAGGCTGAAGGGCATCGGAGCCCTCTGTGTCACCTACTCCGCGGGTGCATTGTGTGCCGTGAACGCGGTCGCCGGTGCCTACGTCGAGAAGGTGCCGCTGGTGTTGATCAACGGCACGCCGAGCATAAAGAAGACCCTCATCTTCGAGCAGACCGGCTTCAGTGCGCATCACTTCATCAGTGGACGCGAAACGGACCTTCAGTCGTTCGAGCACCTGACGGTCGCAGCCATACGAGTCGACAATCCGGACCTCGCACCGATGCTGATTGATTATGCACTGACCCAGTGCATCAGCGAACGACGCCCGATTTACATCGAGCTTCTCCAGGACATGGTCGACTTGCAGTGCGAGCCGCCGAAGGGTGTTCTGAAGCCGGCCAGGATCTTGTCGGATGAGACCAGCCTGGAACAGTCGGTGGCGCAGATCTGTGCAAAGCTTGAAAGCGCTGAGAACCCGCTCATCTGGGTCGGTGTGGAGATCGACCGGTTCGGCCTCCAGGACAAGGCCATGAGCCTGATCCAGCAGCTGAACGTCCCATTCGTCACGGAACTCCTCAGCAAGGCCGTCCTCTCCGAGGATGATGCGCTTTTCGCCGGAGTGCTCGACGGCCAGGCGTCATCGGCGGCCGTCACGGATCTGGCCGCGACGGCTGATTTCGTACTGGCCCTCGGCGTGTGGCTGACGGACATCAACTCGTTGGGCTGGGAGCCGGACTACGACAAGACCGCTTTTGCGTCGTTCGACGCAGTCAAGTTCGGAACGTATTTCGGCGGACAGGTCGCGTTGGAGCACCTGATAGACGGCATCCTGGCACAAAAAATTACCCACAAAGTACGGAAACTCCCGGAGAAGCCGGCTCGTAGCGCGCCGACCGTGGGCTCGTCCGACGTGGTCACGTACCAGGGATTCTACAACTTCATACAACAGTACATCGACAGCAAGACCATCGTCAGTAGCGATGCGAGCATGAACTACTTCGGGAGCCTGCTGCTCGATGTGCCGAAGTCGGGTGGGTTCATTGTGCAGTCGTCGTACTCGTCGATTGGTTACAGCGCGCCGGCTGCGACGGGGATCTGCTTGGCGAAGAGGCCCGACCAGAGGGTCATGGTTTTCACGGGCGACGGCGGCTTCCAAATGACCGCCCAATGCCTCTCGACGCAGACTCGCTTCAAGCTCAACCCGATCATCTTCGTCATCGACAATGGCGTCTACGCTGTAGAACAGTGGCTCGCTGACGCGTCGGTTTTTCATGCCGACAAGCCGTTCTACAAGCCGTGCGTCCTGCACCGGTGGAATTACAGCATGCTGTCAGAGGTGTTCGGTTGCCGGGGGTGGGAAGTCGGCACATATGGAGAGCTGTCGGACGCCGTGATGGGTGCTCTGAAGAACTCGAACAGCCCATCCATCATCCAGGTCCGAGTGCCGGACAAATCGATTCCCGAGAATGCGAAATGGAAGACCCAGTAGCGGACAAGGAGCAAGAATAGTGCCCACGAAGATCACCGCAATATTCGAAAACCCGAAATCCCCCGAAGCGTTCGAGGCCAGTCACCACGAGCAGATCGCGCTGGCGAAGAAGATCCCCGGAGTCCAGAGGATCGAGAGCGGGAAGGTCTGGCCGAAGGAGGATGGCAGCGCGACGCCGGCCTATCGCGTACTCGACTTGTACTTCACCGACTACGATGCGGCCAGCAGGGCCGTGACGACCGGAGAGGCATCGGCGTTTGTCGCCAAGGTTTTCGAGCTGGCGACTGGCGGTGTGCGGCTCCTCTTCACGGATGTCGAGGAGGCCTGATCTCGATCCTTCCGAGGCGTGGTGTCCTCGCCGCGAGCGTCTGGCTGCCCGATACGTCCCGTGGCGGAGCGGGCCGTCGCATGACGCTGCGGGGCCGTCGGGTTCCACGGGCCCGAGCTCGTCACCCGCTGCACCCGCGTCCTGGACACCCGCACCGGCGAGCCGCACTCGCTCCAGGCCCAGGGCCTGCCCTACAGCCCCGACCTGCGGGTTACACAGCGCCTCCGGCACTGCCTCACCGACCTGCTGATCGACTCCGTTTCCGAGCATACTGAGCCGGCGCATCGTCATGTGGTCGAAGTTCGTGATCGGCGGTGCGGCGTTTGTCGTGGCAGTGCATGGCAATCGCCTGGCGACGACGGCGCCACTGGGACCATGTCAGTACAGGGCCGGCATCACAGCCCGGACGGCCGGCGATGACGTCGGTTGACGGTTCCCGTCAACCGACGTGCCCCGCCTGTTGGCCCGTCCGATCTGACGGCGCTGGGCACCGACCTGCTGGCGGCCGTATTGCGCTGAGTAGCTTCCCCATGGACTGTTTCCACTGGTCACGAGCTCATGCGGAACCACGCAGCGGCCTACTGTAGGACGGCTCGGACGCCGTGATCACACCAGCGCAGCGAGATCGTCTCAAAGATCCATGCTGTGAAACGATGATCTGCATGGCAGGTCAGGTCTGGGTGTCACTCATATCGTTGGGCGGCGTTGTCCTCGGCGGCGTGTTGTCCTACCTCGTTCAGCACAGGACTCAACAATCAGCGGAGCGTGCCGAACAGCAACGGCGAGCGGATCGCGTTGTCGGAGGCCCGACGGGCGGAACGGCTGGCGCTGCTGGAGCGGTTCATCGAGGTATCGGCAGAGGCGGAACGCTGCGCCTACACCCGGCCGTCCGAGTGGGAGGACACAGGTGACTGGTATCTCACGACCCGGGACGTCATGTACAGGTTGTGGGTCGCGGATCGGCTGCTCCGCATCCAGTTCCCCATGCCCGTGCATGACGCCGCACACGCGCACTTCCTCGACCTCAACGGGACCGTGTGGCACGGCTTGCCCGACGGTGAGAGCGTGCGGGACTACCTGGAGGGCAACCGCTCGGCGTTTCTCGACGCGGCCCGCGAGGTCATGGGGTGACACACCTCTGACTCCCGAAGCTATTTGGCGGGACAGCCCTTAAAGGGTGCTGCACACCACCGCCCTGCCCGACCTCATGTGGGCAGCCGCCCGCGCAGGCCAGCCCGCTCTCGCCAAGAGCGCCGCACGCCGCCTGGCGCAGTCCACCCGGGCGAGCGGGACCCCCTTCGCGCTCGGCATCGAGGCAAGAACCCGCGCCGTGCTCGCCGAAGCGGTGGGCACCGAGGGCACCGAGGGCACCGGGGTCGAGGAGGCCTACGCCGCCGCCGTCAGCCACCTGCGCGAGGCCCGCGCCGGCATCCACCTGGCTCGTGCGCAACAGCTCTACGGCGAGTGGCTGTGGGCGCAGCGCCGACGCCGTGAGGCGCGTGAGCGGCTGCGCACCGCATGCACGCTCTTCGACTCGATCGGTGCGACGGCCTTCGCCCGCCGGGCCGGCGCCGAACTCGAGGCGACCGGCGAGCACATCCGCCGTGAACCAGCGGCGGCGGACGCGCTGACCCCGCAGGAGGCGTGGATCGCCCGGCTCGCGGCCGAGGGCGCCTCCAACCCCGAGATCGCCGACCAACTGTACGTCAGCCGACGCGCCGTCGAGGCCCACCTGACGAAGATCTACGCGAAGCGAGGGGTCGGCACAAGCACCCGGCTGGCACATCACATGCTGCTCGGCGGCTGACCGGTCCTGTGCCTGCCGAGAATTCTGGTCCATCCAGGTCAGCGCGCTGCTTGAGGCCTCAACGGTCGCTGTGGCGACGTCGATGAACGCGTTCAAGACTGCGATCCGCGCTGGAAAGCCGCAGCATCGGCCATGTTCTCGCGAGCAGTTCCACGACTGGGCCGTCATCGAGAGCCGGCCACTACCGGAGGCAAGTGTGACTGAGCACTTCCGCCGGCCACTCTGAGCACCGAAGTCGGTTGCCCCGACCCAAAGGTTGAGGGATTCATCGGTCGCTGGGAGTAGGTCCTGCGCCTCAGGCGCGCTTCGCGCCTGCTTGGCTAGGGTCGGTCCTCATGGAGACCACGGGAATCGTTCGTCGCCAGACGGCGGCGCGTATGCGCGACGCTCTGGAGCGGCTCGTTACCGAGCGGGATGTATGGGTGTCGACGGCTCACCCTGATCACGGGCCGCACCAGGTGCCGCTGTGGTTCTTGTGGGATGGGCGAGCAGTGTGGCTGTGCACCAGCGCCACTTCCGTGACTGCGCGGAACGTCCGCAAAGAGCCGCGCGTGCGCCTGGCGCTACCGGACACCTTCGACGTGGTGCTCCTCCAGGGTGAGGCGGAGTGCTTCCCGGACCAGGAGGTGCCCGGAGGCGCAGCGGAGGCGTTCGCCGACAAGTTCGGGTGGGATCCACGCGTGGAAGAGGGTTCCTTTCTGTATGTACGCGTGGTCCCGAGGACTGTGCGCGCTTGGCGCGGCGAGCCGGAACTACGCGGGAGAGTCATCATGCGCGACGGGATGTGGCTGGAACGACGGCCGTCCCTCACCGACGCGTCGCTCTCGGACCGCGATCCACAGGTGGGGTACTAAGCGAACGTGAGACGCGCCCAGTCCGTGAATCCGGTCCACGGAATCTCCGGATGAGCGTCGTGCAGTGCGGGAATGTCCACGCGATAGCCGGGCCCGTTCAGGAACGCCCACATCGCATGCATATCCGGATTGCTGATCTCTGTCAGTGGTACGTACTCGTGGCGGACCTCCCGTCCCAGCACCGCGGCGAGCGTGCTCGCCATCTGGGCGGGAGTGGGCGCGTCGCCGGCCAGCTCGATACGCCGCCCGACGTAGGGGGCGGGGTTGAGCAGGACTTCCGCGGCGAACGCACCGAGGTCGGGGCGGGCCAACTGCTGCAACGGCCGGTCGGGAGGGAGCGGCAG
This sequence comes from Streptomyces sp. NPDC054783, assembly GCF_053611725.1. Taxonomy (NCBI): domain Bacteria; kingdom Bacillati; phylum Actinomycetota; class Actinomycetes; order Kitasatosporales; family Streptomycetaceae; genus Streptomyces; species Streptomyces sp. NPDC054783. Next base: position 48,151 of record NZ_JBSHAY010000027.1, read on the forward strand.
ATCGAGAACGCCGTTGCGGATGCGCTCCGCACCGCCCAGGGCGTTGTCGAAGAAATACGTGGGCCCGAGGATCGTATAGGGCACTTCCCCGGAGACCAGCTCGGCTTCGATCCGCGCCTTGCTGTCGAAATGGGGTACACCACTGTTCTGGTCGGCACCGGCCACCGAGCTGAACACGAGATGGGGCACCTGCTTTTCCCCGGCGGCTGCCAGAATCGCCCGCCCCTGAGCCACTTCCGCCTCCACACCGGCTTCGAAAGGAGTGGTCAAGGCGAAGACGCCCGCTACCCCGCTCATCGCCGCGGCGAGCGACGTGCGATCGCTCAGGGATCCGGCCACCACTTCGACGCCTCGGCGGGCCAATTCCCGTGCGGCTCCCCGCTGAGGGTCACGTACCAGTGCCCGGAGCCGGGCATCGCGGCCCAGCAACGCGTCGGCCACAGCACCGCCCTGCCCGCCGGTCGCCCCCAGTACCAGAATCGGCCCATCGACCATCGCAGAACGTCCTTCCCAGCGACCAGGCATGGCAGTCGATCAACGCAGCAGCCCCACCGTAACCATCCGTCGTGGACGGCAGACGCAGCCGCGCGGCTGCCCCGATCGTAAGCACCTGTTCGTTGCAGGACCGCTTGAGGTAAACGCCCTTTCAGGACAGAGCGTTTCGAGTTTCCCGTGCAGTCGGACCCGTGGCGGCCGTGTCCGGCTCGGGCACCGTGATCAGGAGCAGTGCCACGTCGTCGTCATGGACGGCTGGGTCCGGAATGAGGGTCCCGATCATCCGGGCTGTGGCCTGATCGAGGATCTCCGGGCCGTCGGGAGCGTCCTTCAGCGCGATGTCGAGGGTGTGCGCGAGGACGTCGATCTGGATGTCGATGTCAGTGCCGGGCCTCTCGACCAGCCCGTCGGTGAAGAGCGCGAGAGTGCTGTCCGGCGGCAGCCGATGAGTTGTCTCCTCAAACGGCAGCCCGCCGCCGCACGAATCGTTGACGCCCAGCGGCACGCTGATCGGTGCCCGCAGCCGGTGGGCGGATCCTTCGGGGTGCACTGCGATGACTGGCAGGTGTCCGGCCGAGCACAGGGTGACTTCACGGGCGTCGTGGTCGATCACCAGGTAGCAGCAGGTGACCAGCTGGTCCGCCAGGTCGCTGACGAACGCGTCAAGCCCGGTCATGACCTGGCAGGGGGGTATGCCCGTGCGGGCCAGGGCGTGGGAGGCTGCGCGCATCTGGCCCATGACGGCCGCTGCGTCAAGGCCCCGGCCCATCACGTCGCCGATGACGATGCCGGTGTGGCTCTTGTCCAGGGGAATGATGTCGAACCAGTCGCCGCCGACCCCGGGGTCTTGGACGGACGCCAGGTACCGGTGGGCGCTGGGCAGGTGCGGCAGGCGGGGCGGCTCGCCCATGAGGCTGTGCTGCAGGGTGTAGGCGATGCGTCGTTGTTGTTCGTAGCGCTCGGCGCGTTCGGCTTCGGCCTGCCTGCGTTCGGTGATGTCCCGTACGGTCAGGAACACCAGTGTTTCGTGTTCGGCCTGGAAGGTGCTGACGCTCACCTCGACGGGGAACGTACCGCCGTCGCTGTGCAACCCGTACAGGCCTCTGTCCAGGACTGCCGGCTTCGGGTCGGCCAGGCGCAGGTACCGGCGCAGGAGCGCGCCGTGCAACGGACGCTGCGGGACGGGCACCAGGTCCTCGACCCTGGCGCCGACGATGTCGGCCGGCGCATGGCCGAACAGCGACTGCACCTGTGCGTTGGCCATGACGATGGTGCCGTCGCCGTCCGTGATCAGGGTGGCGTCGGGTGCGGATTCCAGCAGCGCGAGGAAGCGCCGGTTGGCCCGCTGGACCTCGCGCTGGGCCGCGACTCGTTCGGTGATGTCGGCGAGCACGCCGGCTACGGCGTAGGGCGATCCGCACGGATCGTTGAGCGGGAACAAAGTGGTGAGGAAGTCCCGTGGACCTTCTGGCAGGTCGAAACGCTCCTGCCGCTGTGCGGGGCTGCCCCGTGCCAGCATGTCGAGGTCGGCCAGCCGCGCCTGATGCGCGATGTCCGGCGGCATGACGTCCTGCTCCCGGCAACCCAGTACCCGTTCGCGGGGCAGGCCCGTGCTCTCCTCGAACCTCGTGTTGACGGCCAGGAAGCGACCGTCCAGGTCCTTGACGAACATGACCGCGGGCGTGTGGTCCATGAACGCCTGCAGCAGTTCGTTCTGCCGCACCTGCCCTTCGGCATGCGCGTGCGCCACCTCGAAGCGGCGGCCCACGGCCAAGGCGGCGAAGATGACCACGATGAACACGGCCACGTGACCGCACACCAGCAGCGCGATGCTCAGACGCGTCCCGTACAGCCCTGCGTCTTCACCGGCCAGGGCGCCCCAGCCCAGCAGCAGCGGTGCTACCAGGGTGGTGGCGAACAGCCAGCGGCCCAGCGTGCCTGTGGTGCCCGCGTTCAACAGCAGGCCCGCCGGGCCTTCCTCCGGCCGGGTCACGAAGGCCGCGAGACCCAGCAGCACCAAGGCGAGCGCGGTGTGCAGAGCCATGCCCGTGTGGTCACCGAACCGTTCCAGCTCGGGCACGGCGTAGGCGAACCCGTAGAGCCGCAGCATGCCCAGGCTGAGGACGGCCAGGCCCGGGATCTGACTCGTCCAGGCGGGCAGTCGGAAGGTGCTCGCGCACAGTGACGCCACGCCCCTCAGCGTCAGCGCCACAGCCGTGTCCGGTGCCATCCGTCCGGGCACCCCTGTCGCCACCCGCGCGGTGTCGTCCTTGAAGAGAAACTCATCGATGCCCAGGCCCGCTCCGGTCATGTAATCCGCGAGGGCAAGCCCACCGATCAAGGAGGCCAGGACCGCAGCCGTACGGGCCACTGCGATCGCCCGCGGGGCGACGGCCCTGCGGGCCACCATGAACACGGAGAGGCCCAGCACCAGCAGAGCCACGGCGGTGTTCGGCTTCATGGACGCGGCAACGCCGGGCACCACGCTCTTCAGGACGCCGATACCGAGGATCCGGCCGGACAGGCCCACCGCGCCGAACAAGGCCGCCAGCAGGGCCGCGCCCTGGGCCACGGCGTGAGCAGCGGCCAGGGCGAGCTCATGGAACGGCAGCCCTTCGGCCGGCTCTCTACGTTTCCCGGCAATATCACCTTTGCGTATGACTCACTCGATCAACGCAATTGGGTAATTAATAGAAAGTTTGTTCGTAAATGTCTAGAAGGCCGCGCCTGTGGTCTCAGTCGGCTGCTGCCGAATGCTGGATTCGACGATGCTTGCCCGGCGAGCGGGGCGCTTGTCCGTCGGCCAGGGCATCGCCCGTCAGCGCATGGAGAGCGGTGCCTGCGGTGCGGCCGTGGCTCCCGGCCGGCGATGGAGCCCGCCAAGGCGTGGTCTGCGTGGATGGGGCCATCCCGTACGAAAAGGGGCAGCCGCTGCGGCCAGCCGCATGCTGCCGCAGTTGGAGGCGCCAGTGCTGTGACCGCATGGGTTCGCCGGGTCGGTGTGACGGCCGGGTTGGCTACGACGTCGTAATTCGGCCCCGGCATGACGACTCGAATCGGCCCCGTTTCGTGAAGATCCATGACCGCTCGAAGCGGTCCCCGCGCCCCCATGGGCGAGGTCTCTGCCGGAGTCTGAGAAAGCTGCCGATGCTCAAGTAGAGGCCGGTTCCAGCCGCCCGGGTGGGGCCGCCCGAACGGCGTCGCGGCCAACCCTGCAGGTGCGCCGGCGGCGCACGTACGACGGGGTACGGCGAGTGCTCGCGGAGTTGGAGCAGGGGGTGGCCGGCTGAGCGTGCCGGGGTTCACCGTCGGACCACCACGGCCGCCGTGCGGGATGTCGGTGTTCAGCGCGGGGCTGCCGCAGCCGCGGCAAAGATGCGGTGCAGGACGGAGACCGGGATCGCCGGGTTGGTGACCGCTGCGCATGCCGTGTCGCGGTCGTGCAACAGCCCGGCCAGGACGCGGGCCGGCAGCCGCGGATTGCGCACCGCGGTGCCGCGGACGTGGGCCTCCGGGTCGTTCAGCAGCCGCACCGCGTCTGCCGGTGACAGCCGGGGGTCCTCAGCCGCGCGGCGGCGCACCTCGGCTTCGGGATCCCGGACCAGGCGTGCGACGTCGGCCGGTGTCGACTCCGGATCGTCCAGGGCCAGGCGGCGCATTCGCCCGCTGGGGTCGGCCGTGTAGCGCAGCAGGCCCGCACGGGGGAAGTTGGGGTGGCTGCGGGGCCGGTCGGGGTGGCTGAAGCTGCCGTCCCACCAGCGCCAGACCTCCAGCAGCATGTCGGCCGGCGCGTCCTCGCACGATTCGGCGAGGAACAGGCGGACCACCCGGTCCCCATCCCGCGCCAGGCGCGCCACGACATCCGGCGGGAGGTGCCGGGCTCGGGCCACACTGCGGCGGACCAACGGGTGGGACGACGCGGCGAGACGGCGCATCGCGTCGGCGTCGCCGTGCAGGTCCTCGACCCAGGGCAGGGTGTGCGACATCGACGTCGGGTCGAAGTCGTGGCGCACCGCCGCACGTTGCTCCTCGGTGAGGTCGGGGCGCAGCGCCACCGCGGAGCGGATGTCGTCCCGCGGGTCCTCCGCCAGCACGGCGACGCCGTGCGCGCCCAGGCCCGGGTTGGCGGCCAGCGCCCGACGTACCTCCGCGTCCCCGTCCCGGACCATCTCCGCCTCCAGCTCGGGCGCGAGGCGGCACCGTTCGAGCGTCCGCCGTGGGTCGGGCAGGGCGGCGAAAACCTCGCGAGGCATGGGTACGCCGGTGTGGTGGGCGAGCAGCGCAGCCGTTCGCACCGCGCAGTCGGTGTCGGCCAGCAGCCGCTCCCGCACCGGCGCACCGAGGTCCTCCCACCGGGCACAGGCCGCCGCCCGCACCCGAGGATCGGCGTCGGCCGCGAGGCCAGGGAGGTGCTGTGCGGGGAGCCCCGGGAGTTCGGCGGCTCGCGCGCGGGACGGGCCGGCGAGGAGGTCGTCGTACAGGTCCTCGGGGAGTTCGGCGCCCCAGATGCAGGCGCGCTCCGCCCAGAGCACGCGTCGATCGGGCGACGGCTCGGCGCGGACCACGTGTACCCACTGATCGGACGTGAGCTTGGGCCGGAAGGTGTCGGCGGGCCTTGACCGCACCCGCGGATCGGGGTGCGCCACGGCGGCGTCGAGGACGGCGGGCCGGTCGCATCCGTGCAGGAAGCCCTCCTCCACATCCAGCAGCCGGATCAGCAGTTCGTCCGTCGCGGCCGGATTGGACCCGATCCCCTCCGCCCAGTGCAGAGGCCACGCACGTCGGCCGGGCACCGCCGCCCACGCCTCGGCGCGCTCGGCCTCCGTCTCGCGCCCGGCGGCCGCGGCGGCCTCCTCCAGCCGCTCCGGCAGTCGGTCGAGGGCCGTCACCCGAGGCCCGCCCGCGCCGGGCACCTCCGCCACCAGCACCTGCCCGTCGAGGGAGAGGGCCACGAACCCGGGGTCGGCGGTCAACTCCGGCACGCCGCTCCCGGCGTGCCGGACCCGGGTCCACCAGGAGTCGTTGCCGCCGATCCGGTGCCTGAAGACGGCCACCAGGAACTCGCCGTCGACATCGCAAAGACGGCGCCACCATGCGGCATCGAGCGCTTCCCGGGCCACGCCGTCCGGCGCCGCGATCCCCCGCGCGATCCGCCAGCCGGCCTCTGGCGGGAACAGGCTGCCCGGGCGCACGTCCTCGACGACCGTGAGGCCGGCGCGTGCGAGTAGTTCGTGGAGTTTCTCTTGGTGCGGCACGCGGTCATGATCCCCGCCGGCTCGCGGTGGGACAAGGCCCGCAGCCAAGGCCCAACCGGCCCTCACCCGCGTACACGTCATTGACTGCGACGTCGTTCGGGCGGCCCCACCCGGGCGGCTGGAATCGGCCCCTACTTGAGCATCGGCAGCTTTCTCAGACTCCGGCAGAGACCTGGCCCATGACGGCGTGGGGACCGTTTCGAGCGGTCATGGATCTTCACGAAACGGGGCCGATTCGAGTCGTCATGCCGGGGCCGAATTACGACGTCGTAGCCACCCGGGTGTCTGCAGTGGTGGATGTCAGGCAGGTCAACAAGGTCGCGCCACGGCCTGTGAGTTGTCTGGTCCAGGGTCGTCCGCATGGCTGAGCCCTCCTTTTTGACCGCTGTCCGGGAGTCGTACGACACGGTCGCGGCCGGGTACGTCGAACGCGTCCCGGCTCCGGCCGAGATGGACCCGTTGTCCCGCGCGATGCTGGCGGGGTTTGCTGAACTCGTGCGGATGGCCGGTCTGGGACCGGTCGCGGACTTGGGGTGCGGTCCCGGCCGTATCACGGCGTACCTGGCGGGGTTGGGGGTGTCCGCCTTCGGCGTCGATGTGTCACCGAAGATGATCGGGCTGGCCCGTAAGGCCTATCCGGACCTGCGGTTCACCGAGGGCTCGATGACGGCGCTGGAGATGGGGGACGACGAGCTCGGCGGCATCCTGGCCTGGTATGCCACCCACCACACGCCTCCGCAGTGGCTGGCGGCGGTGTTTGCTGAATTCCACCGCACGCTCGCGCCCGGCGGTTTCCTGCTCTGGGGAGACTACGTCGGCGATGAACGGCTGCAGCCGACCCACGGCTATGGCCGTCCAGTGTCCTATGAGTCGCACCTTCTGCCTCTGGGCCACGTGGTCGGCTTGCTGGGCCAGGCCGGACTCGTCGTCACGGCGCGACTGGAGCAGGAGCCCGGCGGACGGGTGAACAGACCGCATGCCTGCCTCCTGGCTCGCAAGCCCGAAAGGCCCTGACGGGGCAGGTTCCTGCGGCGAGGCTGCCCGTGCTGGGTCACTGACGATCACGGGGGTGGACGGTCGGACCGCGGGGGTTGAGAGGGTGGCCGCCCCAGCGGATGCCTTTCTCGCTGCGGACTGGGGCGTGTCTTGGTGGCTTTGTGGGCGGAGAGGTTGTCGAGGACGAGGTAGATCGGGGCGCCGTCCGAACGGGCCGCCCCGGGTGCTCTTGAGCGCGGCGAGGCTGTGGTCGGCGCCCTTGCGGCGCCGGTTGACACGCCAGAGGGCGTCGTCGCCGACCGAGTAGCAGCCGTGGAAGTAAAAGGTGCGGTGGGGTCGCTCGTTGAGGGCGTACCCGATGCGTTCCAGCTTGGCGTCGAAGTCCGGGTCGGTGGAATCGTTCCGTGTCTTGGTGTGCTGGAAGGTGATCCCGCGGCGGGGGAGCAGGCAGCGCAGGGTCGCACGGCCGATCCGTATCGGACGGGAGGCGTTGCGCCGCAGGTGGTCGGCGAGTTTCCGGATCGACCAGCCGGTGAAGGGCTTGCCGGGCGTGGTCGGGCGGGTGGTGGCCGTCTGCCTGCACGAGATTCGCGGTCACCGGGACGCTGTTGCCGCCCGCCGATGCGAGCAGCATCATCGCGCGACGGAAGCGCACCGTGCCGGTGCTGCCCCGGCGCACGATCCACTGCAGCTTCTGCCCTCCTGCTCGGTCAATCTACGCACTCGGACCGGCTGTGCCATCCCGTCTCCCCGCACCGATCGGAGGTGTCATCACATCCGACCGGCACAACAGCCGTGAGCACCAACTCGGCGAACCTATGCGGTCACAGCACTAGGGCGGGTACCGAGAGTGCCTGGTGAGGATGGCGGAGAGCCCGTTTGTGATCCAGAATGATCGGATGGTCAGGCTTGAGACTCCCCGTTTGATCCTGCGTCGCTGGCGCGAGGAAGACGTTGCGCCCATGGCTGCCGTGAATGCCGACCCCGAGGTCATGCGGTGGATCCGTGACGGCAGCGTCCGTGACGAACAGCAGACTCGCGGCGGGATCCAGGCATGGGAGAGCGAGTGGGAGTCACAGGGCTTCGGCCTGTTCGCCGTGGAGATCCGGTCCACTGGCGAGTTGGCCGGGTTCACTGGCCTTTCGGTGCCCGACTTCTTGCCGGAGGTACTGCCGGCGGTTGAGGTCGGCTGGCGGCTGGGACGTTCCCACTGGGGGCAGGGCTTGGCCACCGAGGCCGCTGTGGCCGCTGTGCGGTTCGGGTTCGAAGAGCGAGGGCTGGAGCGGATCGTCAGCATCACTCAAGTGTGCAACTACGCCTCCGAACGGATCATGACCAAACTGGGGATGCATCCGGTCCGTGAGACCGTCAATCCCACCTGCGGTCGGCGAGTACGGGTGTTCGAGTTGTCGTCGGACCAGTACTTCACAACCACTCGTTGATGGCGGCAACGAGGACGGTGGCCTCGTAGCGGACCGCGAGTTTGTCGTACCTGGTGGCACGGCTCGATGTCTCTTGAGGCGATTGATGCCGCACTCGACCGCGTGACGGGGCTTGTATTCCTCTGGGTCGATCTTCGGTGGCCGGCCGCCGCCGGACCCGCGCTTCTTGCGGTTGCAGACTTGGTCGGCCTTGTCCGGAATGGTGGAGCGGATCCCGCGACGCCGCAGCCAGGCGCGGTTCTTGCGGGACGCGTACGCCCTATCCGCCCGCACCCGTCGCGGGCGCACGCGGGGCCTGACGAACCCCAGTCGGGGCACCCGGAGGCGGCCGGCACGACCTCGAACTGCGGAGAATCCCCGCGCTGCCCGCCCGTGATCACGATGGACATGGGCTTCTGCCTCTGTTCGACGGGCAGGTGCAGCTTGGCGGTAGGAGCGCGGCGGGAGCGTCCTAGCCCGTCGTCGTCCGGCTCGGAGGCGAGACAGACAGGCGGTTCCTGTTGGAAATCCCCTTTTTGCGTGCACCGGCGGCGTGCATGTGGGCGACGGCCTGGACTGCGTGATGGCGGCCGTCTCCGCGTTGCCGGCAGTCACGGAGGATCTTGTAGTTCTTCATCCGGCCGATGAAGTGTTCCACGCGTCCGCCGACCTTGCGGTGCTCTGCGTTGTCGTCCTCCTGGCCCTTCAGCAGCGGCCGCCCGGGGCGTTTGCGGTGCGGCACCGCGATCCCGCAGTTGAGATACGCGCCGTCACCGAGCACCGTCACGTCCTGGCAGTACTGGCTGAGCCCGGATGCCCGCCAGGCATGCGCGTCCGCGGTGGTCCCCGGCACCGGACGGGCTGCCGCGATCACCAGCCTGGTGTCCGCGTCCACGATGACCTGCATCAGACCCGAGAACTGCGTCACCCGCAGCCCCGTGAACGTCTCCACCCACACCCGCCCAGCCCGTAACACCCCAGCCACACCTAGGAGATGCCCAGCTCACGGCCTTGTGCAGCACCCTTTAGGACTTGGCATTTCGAGTGCTGCGTGTGGCCGCCCGGGTGCCGGTTCAGGGTGCGGTGAACAGGGCGGGGAAGCGGGGGGCGAGCCATGGCCGGGGGCCCCAGGCGAGGACGTGACCCTGGGCGATGGCGCGCCAGGGATTGAGCCGGCCCAGTGCGATGAGGAGGAAGGCGACGGGATCGAGGAGGATGGTACAGTCCGCGGGCTTGGGTGGTGTCCCTGCTGTCACCTGCACGGTGCCGTCGGTCAGGGATACGCTGAATGTATCGCCCCCGCGCAGCCGGATTCGGTATCGGGCGGTGAGTCCGGCCGTGGCTGCGGAGTTGGTGACACGTGGCATGACCGAGAGCATGAACGGCATGCACAGTCTCACTCGTTCCCGGTCGAGCATGTGGGGGCGTTCAAGGGCGCGTGCCAGGTCGTATCCGTGGCCGAGCATGTGGGTGAGCAGGTACGACGCGAGAACGGACCGGTTCATCAACCCCAGGGGTGTGGCGGGTGCCGGGCCGTCGGCCGCCAGGCGCGACACAGCGCGAAGGAATGCGTCGGCCTGCTCGGTGATCATCGTTGCGAGAGGCTCCGCCCGGCGCTCCGCGAAGACGGCGAGGGACTGTGCGTTGGCGTCGGCCAGGCCCTGGGGTGTTCCGTCGCCGTAGGGGCGTTCCCGCCCGGCTGCCAGGTCGGCCATCAGTTCGTTGGCCAGGGCCAGATGGGCGGCGGCTTCGCCGATGGTCCACTGTGACCCGGGCACGGCAAGCGTCGTGTCGCTCGTGCTGCGTACCAGTGCGGCGATCTCTTCGGCGGTGTCCCGGATCGCTTGTTCCAGCCCGTTGGGCAAGAGCCACGAGCCGTCCTGCCCTACCGTCGTGTGTACGTTGATTGGATCCCTCCCGACCCGCCCGGCACGTCCCGGCGTGCCTGCGGTGCTGGTACCCAACCAGACCCGGGGGTGCGCAGCAAGTCCCCGCTTCGGTCCTGGTGCTCGGCGGCTGCCCGTTTGATACGGCTTGTCTCCTGCCCGATGTGACGGGAGCCGCTGTCCTTGATCGAGCCGCTGTGCATCCGGGTGATTTCAGCGACGACCCTGATTCGGAGATGGGCGTCCGTGCGAGGTGAGGGGGCGCCCGCTCTCCGAGCGGGAGCACTATCTCCACCTGGCGCCCGGCGGCCGACGGCTGTGCTGCTTCGACGGCCAGGCGATCGACGGCTTGCGGGCGGCGGATCGGACCGGCACCTCATGCCCAGCTCGATCGGCGCGGCCGCCCAACCCGGTCACGGCGCTCACCGGATCCCTCCGGGGCATCTGGGGGACCGCCAAGTGGATGACGCGCGGGCTCCCTGTTCTAGCCCGCAACCACGGGAAAAGGGCTTAACTGTCCATATCGGGCGTAAGGTTGAAGCAATGAAATAAGTGGCAAATCGCTTCCGATGTAGGCAAACTGGATCCACCGGTTCGTGATCAGGAACATCCACGTTCTAGAGGAGAAGCATGGCGGATCAGTCTTCCGAGGTCCTGTCGGAGCCGGACGAACCTGCCGTCGTCCTGAGCGACGCCCGCCCCAGAGGGACGGAGGCCGAGCGGGAGCTCGCGCAGGCGCTGGCCGACCTCCTGGACACCGAGCGTGTTCCGGTCGAGAGCCACTTCTTCGCCGATCTCGGTGCCAACTCCCTGGTCATGGCCCAGTTCTGCGCGCGGATACGGAAGAGAGCGGATCTGCCGTCCCCGTCCATGCGGGACATCTATCAGCACCCCACGATCCGAAGCCTGGCGGCGGCTCTCGGAGAGGCTGCTCCCGCTCGCGTCGATGCGGTGGACGCCTCGTCGACGCCGACGCCGGCGCACGTGCCGTCGCCGACTCCGGGGTCGGCCGGGCACCGGTGGAACCATCTTCTCTGCGGAACGTTCCAGTTGCTGGTCTTCCTGGGCTACTCCCTCCTCTCCGGATTCGTCACCGCCGCGGGTTACGAGTGGATCGCCAACGGTTCGGGCCTGGTCCACGTCTACCTGCGGTCGTTGCTGTTCGGAGGCATCGGGTTCGTTGGGCTGTGTGCATTCCCGGTCGTCGCGAAATGGCTGCTCATCGGCCGTTGGCGACCGGGCGAGTTCCCCGTCTGGGGCCTGACGTATCTGCGCTTCTGGCTCGTCAAGGCGCTGCTCCACGCGAACCCGATGGTCTTCCTCACCGGGACTCCGCTGTACGTGCTGTATTTACGGGCCCTCGGCGCACGCATCGGCAAGGGAGTCACGATCCTCTCCCACTCCGTCCCGGTCTGCACCGACCTGCTGACGATCGGCGCGGGCACGGTGATCCGCAAGGACTCCTTCTTCCTCTGCTATCGGGCCCACGCGGGACACATCCAGACCGGCCGGATCACGCTCGGCCGCGATGTCTTCGTCGGTGAGAAGACCGTCCTGGACATCGACACGTCGATGGGCCACGGTGCCCAGCTCGGCCATGCGTCCGCCCTGTACCGCGGCCAGGCGGTCCCGGACGGTGAGCACTGGCACGGATCTCCGGCGGAGTCCACGCGGATCGACTACGTCAGGGTCGCTCCGGCCGGATGCGGCACCGCGCGCCGGGCCTGGTTCGGCCTCGGCACCTCGGTGCAGCTGTTCTTCCTGTACATCCCGCTGGTCGTCGGCGGTGCGTACATGCTGTTCACCGAGGTACCGGCGATCGGCAAGCGACTCGACCCGCAGACGGCCGTACTGTCCCGGTCGGAACTGCTCTCCGACGCGCTGGTGCTCTCCCTCGTGCTGTTCTTCGGGTGCGCCGCCCTGGGGCTGGTGGCCCTCTGCACCGTGCCGCGTCTGCTGGGTCTGGTCGTCAAGCCCGACCAGGTCTATCCGCTCTACGGCTTCCACTACGCGCTGCACCGGGCCACGGCTCGCATGACGAACGTCAGGTTCTTCGCCTGGCTCTTCGGCGACAGCTCCTACATCGTGCACTACCTCCGCGGACTCGGGTACGACCTGTCACGGGTCGAGCAGACCGGGTCGAACTTCGGCACCGAAGTGCAGCACGAGACGCCGCTCCTGGTCTCCGTCGGCAGCGGAACGATGGTCGCCGACGGACTCTCGATCGTCAACGCGGACTTCTCCAGTACGTCCTTCCGGCTGTCCCGGGTGTCGATCGGGCCGCACAACTTCCTGGGCAACAACATTGCCTATCCTGCAGGGGGCAGGACGGGAAGCAACTGCCTCCTCGCGACCAAGGTGATGATTCCCCTCGACGGTGAGGTCCGCGAAGGCGTGGGGCTCCTCGGCTCACCGTGCTTCGAAATCCCCCGAACGGTGGACCGAGACGCACGGTTCGACCATCTGAGGACAGGCGATACACTCCGCCGCCTGCTCGCCGCGAAGAACCGCTACAACCTTCGTTCCATGGCGCTCATGCTGCTCGTGCGATGGCTGCACACCTTCGCGCTCACCCTGTTCGGTCTCGTCTCGGTGGACCTGTACGGTGTGATCGGACACGTGGTGATCGCCGGATACCTGGCGATCACACTCGGTTTCTCCACCGTGTACTTCATCCTGGTGGAGCGCTGCATCACGTCGTTCCGTGCGCTGCGCCCCCGGTTGTGCTCCATCTACGATCCGTACTTCTGGTGGCACGAGCGGCTGTGGAAGGTCCCGGACCACTTCCTCAACGTCTTCAACGGCACCCCCTTCAAGAGCCTGGTCTGGCGGCTGCTGGGCGTGCGCATCGGCAGCAGGGTGTTCGACGACGGCTGCTATCTGACCGAGCGGACGCTCGCCACCATCGGCGACGACTGCACCCTCAACGCCGGCAGCAAGATCCAGTGCCACTCGCAGGAGGACGGCACCTTCAAGTCCGACGGCACCACGCTCGGCGCCGGCTGCACGCTGGGCGTCGGCGCCCATGTGCACTACGGCGTGACCATGGGCGACGGTTCGGTGCTGGCACCCGACTCCTTTCTCATGAAGGGCGAGGAAGTCCCCCGGAACGCACACTGGGGAGGCAATCCCGCGGTGGACATGCCGGAGAGCGGCAACCGGTCCACCGGCGTCGGCAGGGGAACGCCAACCCCCAACTCGGCCACAACGACGGTGAGTTGAGGAAGGCCATTCGATGGGAACGCGCGTGGAAGCGGATCAGGAGTTCTGGAGCCGGGTACTGACCGCCGGCAGTGGCACCACGGTGCCGCGCTGGGTTCGGGAGCCGGTTCCGGGAACGGCCGAGCACGAGATGGCGGTGCCGGACGAGGTGACGGAGGCGGCACGGGAACTGGTCCGGCACCTGGGAGTGCCGGTCAGCGCTCTGATGCTGGCCGCACACCTCAAGGTGCTGGCCGTATTGTCCGGCGAGCCGGATGTGGTCACGGGTTACACCACCGGTGTGCGCGGCGAGCCGCTGCCGTGCCGGGCGGCCGTCCCCCCGGGGTCCTGGCAGGCACTGCTGTCGACCGCCCAGCACGCCGAGGCGGAGGTGCTGGAGCACCGGGAGTTCCCGGTGGAGAAGCTACGGCGGGAGCTCGGACTGACGGAGCCGCCGTACGAGGTCGTGTTCGGTCCGATCGGAGCCGACGAGACCCACGCCGACGACGGTGTCCTGCACGTGCGCTGGTCCGACCGGGGCGGACATCTGACGCTGCGCCTGCGGTACCGCACGGACGTGCTGGACGCCGCGGCGGCGGCACGTATCGGCGGCTACCACCTGACGGCGCTGCGGCTCATGAGGGCGGATCCGGACGCCGACCACACGCGGCAGAGCCTGCTGTCGGCCGACGAGGTTCAGGAGCAGCTGGAACGTCTGGCAGGGCCCCGCCGGCCGCTGCCCGACGCGCGGGCACACGAACTGTTCGAGCAGCGGGTGCGGGCGCATCCACAGGCCGTGGCGGCCGTACACGGCGAGCAGGAGTGGACGTACGACGAGCTCGACCGGCGCGCCAACAGGCTGGCGCGAGCTCTGCTGGCGAGGGGCCTGGGCCGGGAGGACGTGGTCGCCGTCGTCACCGAGCGCAACCTCGACTGGCCGGCAGCGGTGCTGGCGGTGTTCAAGGCCGGCGGCGTGTACCTGCCGATCGAGCCGCACTTCCCGGCCGGCCGTATCGCGGCGACGCTGTCGCGAGCGGGGTGCCGACTGGTCCTGACCGAATCCGGCAGCACCCACACCCTCGACCAGGCGTTGGCCACCCTGCCGGGAGTCGAGAAGCTGCTGGTCGACGCGGCGTACGCCGAACCGCACGCCGACCATGACCTCGGCGTTCAGGTCGACCCCGGCCAACTCGCCTACATCTACTTCACGTCCGGCTCCACCGGCGAGCCGAAGGGGGCGATGTGCGAGCACGCGGGCATGCTCAACCATCTCCACGCCAAGATCGAGGACCTGGCGATCGGCGAGGGGGGCGTGGTGGCGCAGACCGCCCCGCAGTGCTTCGACATCTCCCTGTGGCAGCTCATGGCCCCGCTGCTGGTCGGCGGGCGGACCCTGCTGGTCGAGCAGGACGTGATCACGGACGTGGAGCGGTTCGTCGACACACTGGAGCGCGGGCGGGTTGGCGTGGCGCAGGTCGTGCCGTCCTATCTGGAGGTCGTGGTCTCGTATCTGGAGCGGCACCCGCGTACGCTGCCGGACCTGCGGTGTGTGTCGGTGACCGGCGAGGCGCTGAAACGGGAGCTGGTCCAGCGCTGGTTCGCGGTCCAGCCGGGCATCGTCCTGCTCAACGCCTACGGGCTGACGGAGACGTCGGACGACACCAACCACGAGATCCTTCACGGGGTGCCCGACCGGGTGCTGCTCGGGCGGCCCGTGAACAACGTGCGCGTCTACGTCGTGGACGAGCACCTGTCCCTGGCACCGCTCGGCGCCCCGGGGCTGATCGCGTTCTCCGGTGTCTGCGTGGGCCGTGGGTACGTCAACGATCCCGAGCGGACCCGGGAGGCGTACCGGACGGACCCGTACCGGCCAGGTGAACGGCTCTACCTGGGCGGGGACTGGGGGCGCTGGCACCCCGGCGGCAAGCTGGAGTTCCTCGGCCGCCGGGACAGCCAGGTCAAGATCCGCGGCTTCCGGATCGAGATCGGCGAGATCGAGAACTGCCTGCTGCGGGTGGACGGAGTACGGGACGGCGCGGTGGTCGTCGCCGAGCGGTCCGGCGGCGGCAGGCAGCTGATCGCCTTCTACTCCGGCGGCCGGCAGCAGCCGGAGGTACTGCGCGAGGCCCTCGGCGCGGCGCTGCCCGCCTACATGGTCCCGTCGGCCTTTCACCGGCAGGAGAGCCTTCCGCTGACCGCCAACGGCAAGATCGACCGGAAGGCCCTGACCGCACTGGCCGAGGAGTCGGCACCGGAAAGGGAGGCGCGGGACGATGCCGGCCCGCTCAGCCCGACCGAGCGGAGGCTGGCCGCGGCCTGGGCCGAGCTGCTCGGGGTGCCCGAGCAGCAGATCGGCCGCACGGCCCACTTCTTCGACTCCGGGGGCACCTCCCTGACCGCGGTCAGACTCACCCTCGCGCTCGACCGCGTGGTGTCCCTGAAGGACATCACGCGGCACCCGGTGCTCGCCGACCTGGCCGCCCTGATCGACGGCACGGCCCGGCAGCGCCCGGAGCTGCTGCTGCCCCTGTCGGACGGACGTGGTGTGCCGGAGTGCACGTTGGTGTGCTTCCCCTACGCAGGCGGCAACGCTGTCAACTTCCAGCCGATGGCGAGCGCGTTGACGGCCGGCGGAGTGGCGGTCCTCGCCGTGGACCTCCCCGGTCACAACCTGGCCGCACACCCCGAGCCGTTCGCGTCGATCGAGCAGGTGGCGGACCAGGTCGCCGCCGAGATCACGGCGCGCGGCCTCACTCGGGTCATGCTGTGGGGCCATTCCTCGGGCGCCGCGCCGGCCGTGGAGACGGCCAGGAGACTCCTGCAGCGAGGCGTGCGCGTGACGCGGGTGTTCCTCGGTGCGCACCTGCTCGGTACGGCCACCGGACGGCACACGGCCATCGGCGAACTCGACAGCCGCAGCGACGCCGAGATCGCGGCGCGGCTGACAGCGGACACCGGCTACAGGGAACTGGCGGAGCTGAACGAGCGGCACGCCGAACACATCGGTGCGGCCTACCGGCACGACTGCCTCGGCGCACACCACTACTTCCGCGCGGCCCTCGAAGCACCGCCGCAGGTGAGGCTGTCCACGCCGGTCACCGTGGTCGTTGCCGCCGACGACCCGCACACCGCCGGGTACGCCGACCACCACATGGACTGGCTGCTCCTGGCCGAACACGTCGATCTGCACGAGCTCGCCGACGGCGGCCACCACTTCCTTCGTACCCGTCCGGCCGAGGCGGCACAGGCCGTCCTGACCACCGTCGTACCACTTGCCTCCTCCTGAGACCCGTCGCATCCCCGGCGGTCGACCGAAAGGAATCCGAATTGCCGTTCTCATCCCTGGCATCAGCGCTCGATGTGGAGCTGCGACCGGACAGACCGGCGCTGCTGCACGTCGATCCACTCGACGACGCCGCCAACTGGGCGGCCGAGTTCCGCGAGGCGCTGCGCGCGCAGGTCACCGAGCACGGAGCGTTGGTCGTCCGTGGGCTCGGGCTGCGGGACATCGACCAGGTTGGTGCCGTCTTCGCGCGTCTGGCCGACGGCCTGATGACGGAGAGGGAGGCCTTCGCCCCCCGTCAGGCCCACGGCCTCGGCCTGTACGCGTCCACGACTTGGCCCGCCAACCAGCCGATGTGCATGCACCACGAGCTGAGCTACCCGCTTGAGGTGCCCGGCCTGATGCTGTTCGCCTGCCTGACCGCGCCCGAGCAGGGCGGGGCGACGGCGGTGGCCGATGCCGAAGAGGTGCTGCAAGCACTGCCCACCGGGCTCACCGAACGGTTCGAGCGGGAGGGCTGGATCCTGACCCGCACCTACACCGACGAGATCGGGGCGAGCCTGGTGGAGTCGTTCGGCACCGGCGACCGCGCCGAGATCGAGCGCTACTGCCGGGCCGGCGCCATCGACTTCACCTGGCAGTCCGACGGGACGCTGCGCACCGAGCAGCGCCGCAGCGCCGTCGTCCGGCACCCGCTCACGGGCCGGCGCTGCTGGTTCAACCAGATCGCCTTCCTCAACGAGTGGACGCTCGCCCCAGAGGTGCGCGAGTACCTGGTGGATGTCTACGGAGAGGACGGACTGCCCTTCAACACCCGCTACGGTGACGGCAGCCCGATCGGTGAGGACGTCGTCGAGCTGATCAACTCCACCTACGAGGCGCACACCCGACGCGAGCCCTGGCAGGCCGGTGACCTGCTGCTCGTGGACAACATCCGCACCGCGCACAGCCGAGAGGCCTTCACCGGAGAGCGGCAGGTGCTGGTCGGCATGACCGAGCCCCTCCGGCCGGCCGACGACTGCCCGGCTTCGGAGGCGAGCGAGCGATGACCGACGTACTGCCGACCGCCACCCGGCCGGCCACGCCCGAACCGGTGTCCGCGCCGACCTTCGCCGTGATCAGCGGTGAACAGGTGCAGCGAGCACTGAGCGGGCGCGAGAAGCAGCTCGTGGAACTGGCCGAGGCCGCATACCGGCTGCACGACGCCGGAGACACGGTCAACCCGCCGTCGTACTTCCTGCGCTTCCCGGACCGTCCCACTGCGCGGATCATCGCACTGCCGGCTTCCCTCGGCGGGGCGGTCCCCGTGGACGGTCTGAAGTGGATCTCCAGTTTCCCGCAGAACGTGAGTGCCGGGCTGCCGCGGGCCTCCGCGGTGCTCATCCTCAACGACCACGACACGGGCTACCCGTTCGCCTGCCTGGAGAGCTCGATCATCAGCGCCACCAGGACCGCGGCGTCCGCGGCACTGGCGGCCGACTGGCTCAGCCGCAGCCGTCAACGCCCCACCCGCGTCGGGTTCTTCGGCACAGGCCTGATCGCCCGTTACATCCACACCTTCCTCAGCGGCACCGGCTGGGCCTTCGAGGCGGTCGGCGTGCACGATGTGTCCGCCGACAGCGCCACCGGCTTCTGCGGCTATCTGCGGCAGGCCGGCACCACCGCCCCGATCACGGTCCACGACAGTGCCGAGGACCTCGTCCGCTCCAGCGACCTCGCGGTCTTCGCCACCATCGCCGGCCGGCCACACGTCACCGAACCGGACTGGTTCAGCCACAACCCTCTGGTCCTGCACGTGTCCCTGCGCGACCTCGCCCCCGAGGTCCTGCTCGGCTCGGCCAACTTCGTCGACGACGTCGAGCACTGTCTGAAGGCCGACACGTCGCCCCACCTGGTGGAACAGCTCACCGGCAACCGCGACTTCCTGAACGGAACGCTCAGCGACGTCATGGCCGGGCGCGCCACACCACCGGCCGACCGACCGGTGGTCTTCTCACCGTTCGGGCTCGGCGTCCTCGACCTCGCCGTCGGCAAGTACGTCTACGACGAGGTGTCCCGGGAGGGGAACCTCCGTCTCATCGATGACTTCTTCCACGAACTTCGCCGTTACGGCTGAGGCTGTCGTCCTCGGCCCGGCACCAGGAGGTCTGTCGTGCCTGTCGTTTCGGCTCCGTACGACTTCAACCAGAGCGATCTCTTCGTCGATCTGGCGTCGATCTGCGGATACCCACTCCATTTGAAGTGTGAGGCGTTCAATTTCGCCGGCTCCATCAAGCTGAAGGCAGCGAAGGAGATGGTGGAGAGCGCCGAACGTGACGGAATCCTGGCACGGGATTCCGTCCTCGTTGAGTCGTCCTCCGGGAACCTGGGGGTCGCGCTCAGCGTGATCGCCGCGAGCAAGGGCTACCGGTTCCTGTGTGTGACGGACTCCCGGTGCAACCTCTCGACCAGACTGCTGATGGAGGCGGTCGGCAGCGAGGTGCACATCGTTGCCGACCAGGACTCCAACGGCGGCTTCCTGGGCACGCGCATCGAGTACGTCCGTGCGCTGTGCGCCTCCGACGGCCGGTACGTCTGGCTCAGTCAGTACACCAATGAGGGCAACTGGTGGGCGCACTACCGCACGACGGGCCCGGAGATCGCCCGTCAGTTCCCGGAAGTGGACGTCCTTTTCGTCGGGGCGGGCACCACCGGGACCCTGATGGGCTGCGCGCGCTACTTCCGGCAGCGCCACCGGCCGGTGCGGATCGTCGCCGTGGACAGCGTGGGTTCCGTGGCGTTCGGCGGCGAGCCGGGCCGCCGGATGATCCCGGGCCTCGGCATGAGCATGCGCCCGCCGCTGCTCGACGAGTCCTATGTGGACGAGGTGATTCAGGTGGAGGAGGCGGACACCATCCGTATGTGTCAGCGCATGGCCAGACGCGGATTCCTGTTCGGCGGCTCCACCGGAACGGTGGTCAGCGCCGCGACGGACTGGCTCGCACGACATGACGGGAGCGCCGTCACCGCGGTGGCCATCGCGCCGGACCTCGGCGAGCGCTACCTCGACACCGTGTACCAGACCAACTGGCTGCAGGACCTGTACGGCGATCAGGTACTCGACACGGCGGACTCCGCACAGGCGGACACCGCACAGGCGGACACCCTGGCCCGGGAGGCCTAGCTGTTCTGTCCACGGAAATTGGTGACAGCGATCACTGACCGGTGATCTTGAAATGGGTGAGGGCCCTCTGGCCAGGTGTGGATTGCGACATCTGCACCGGCAACAGAAGGGCCCTCGCGCCACACCGTAGTCCGTAAACCGTCTGCCACGGCCCGTACTCCCGCGGCACATCCCGCCACGGAACCTCTTGACGATCAGGCGGGTGACAGCGGAAGTAGCCGGAACGCCGCGGGCGGCACCGGTTGCCGGTGCCGCCCGCGGCGTTGACACATCGTCAGGCCCGACCCACTGTCGTCGTAGACCTGCCAGGTGGTCCGCACGCTGTAGGGACACGTCCGTGCCGCCGCGCACCCACAGCGGCTTCAGCCGGTTGGTGAGCAGGTAGAGAACCGCAGCGGCGTCGGCGGCCCGGCGTGAGCTCGTCAACGTCATCCATCAGCCGGCTCCTCTGTCTCTACTACCTCAGGAGTACTTCGTCGGCGGCTGAGCAGGGTGGCGATCGGCAGGGCTGCCGCCAAGCCGCTGACGCGGCGAGTGCCCCGAGGATGGCGGGCTGGTCGTTGACGGCGATGCCGATCGCGGCGAGGGCGGGGCTGGCCTGGCGTACCGAGGCGATGCCGCCCATGATGGTGCGTCGTACGGCCGGTCCCGTGGCCGGCAGTGCCCCTGCGGCGAAGGCGGCGGCTGAGAGCAGGCACCCGGTGAGGAGGCGAGGGAGCCGAGGAGCGCGTCGACGCCCCGTCAGTTTTCGAGCAGCATGCCAGCCAGCACGGTATCATGCGGACGCATCCACCTGCCCGATGCGCCGTTCGCCGCCGTGGCACGTGGAGCCGTTCCCGGCCGAGGAGCATCCGGCGCAGGCCAATGGCACCAGGGACGCGATTCCGACAGCCGACTTCAACGCCGCGTACTCGTGCACGCGCTCTCGTTGTGTCCGTTCCGGGTGAGGGCGTTCACTCCGGACGACCATGAATCGCACAGTTCCCTGTGCCGCGAGGGCGGCAGATCCCAGCTCATTCGTATCGAGCGGTCATGGCGAGTTGGTGGCCGGCAGTTCCAGGGTGAGTTCGTAGCCGCCGTCGGGTGTTGGCCCGGAGCTGATGGTTCCGCCGAGGAGTTCGGCGCGTTGGCGCAGGCCGATGAGGCCGTGATGGGCGCCGGGCAGGGGGAGCGCGGGCCGGGTGGGGGCGCTGTTGGCGACGGTGGTGCGGATGGTGCCGTCCGCGTGGCGGATGTGGACGATGGCCCTGGCGCCGGGGGCGTGTTTGCGGACGTTGGTCAGGGCCTCCTGGACGGTGCGGTAGACGGCGCGCTGGACGGTGGGAGGAAGGTCATCGGGCAGGTCGGTCTTCAGGTCCGTGTCGATGCCGCTGGTTTCGACCAGACGCTCCAGGGTGGCGAGGGACGGTTGGGGGGTGAGTTCTGTGTGGCGGCTGCCGGACGCGCGCAGCACGCTCACCATGTGCCGCAGCTCCTCGAGGGTCTGCACACTGAGCTGCCGGATCGTGGTTGCGGCGTGTCTGGTCTCGGCGTCCCGGCTGCCCACCTGGAGTGCTCCGGCCTGGACGGCGATGAGGCTGACCTGGTGGGAGACCACGTCATGCATCTCCCGGGCAAGCTGTGCGCGTTCCTGTGCGAGGACGCTCTGGGCCGTGAGCAGCCGTTCGTGCTCGCGGGCCTCGGAGATCTCGGCGAGCCGTTGGGAGAGGTCGCGGCGGGCCTGTACGAGCTGGCCCAGAAAGACGGGAGCGGCTGCGGTGGCCAACGTGTAGGTGAGGTGCAACAGTGTGTCGGCGTGGGTGAGTTCGCCGGCTTTCAGGGACGACCACGGCCAGGGCAGGAAGTCGGTGATCGCGTAGGCCAGGGCGCAGCCCGCCAGCAGGACACGGTGGCGGCTGAACGAGGCAAGAGTGTAGAGCGCGGCCGTGGTGGCGAACACCGCGTCGGTGGTCATGGCGGCGGGGATCGTGAGTGTGAAGGCCAGCAGCGGTCGGTGGCGGCGCAGTGCAAGGGCGAGGGCGGCCAGGAGCGGGCAGGCCGTGGCCGGCCGCGCCTCGATGTCGACATGAGCCCACGCGTCCGCCAGCGCGACCAGGACCAGAGAGGCGTCCACTAGCGCAGCCGACGGTCTTCTCGGTGTCACCGGGTGTCCGCGCCCTGGGACGGCGCCAGCAGACCCGCGCGTTCGGCGATCAGGGCGGCCTGAACGCGGCTGCTGACCTGCAGCTTGCCGAGCACGGTGCTGACGTGGCCTTTGATCGTGCCGGTGCTCAGGTGCAGACGTTCGCCGATGTCGGTGTTCGCCAGGCCCTCGGCCATGAGCATGAGAACGGCCCGCTCACGCTCGGTCAGCCGGGCGGTGAGGCGGGCGGCGGGCTCGCGACCGTCATGGTCGAGGTATCCGTCCACCACCGCGCGGGTGATCTTGGACGACAGCACCGTCCCGCCCTCGGCCAGGGCTCGCACCAGATAGGGCAGCTGCTCGGGGTCGGTGTCCTTGAGCAGATAACCGGCGGCTCCCGAGCGCAGTGCCCTCGCCACGTATTCGTCGGTGTCGAAGGTGGTGAGCATGGCCACCACAGGGGGGTCCGGCATGCGGCGTATGTCGGCCAGGACAGTGAGGCCGTCCACGTCCGGCATCCGGATGTCCAGGAGCACGATGTCAGGCTGTGACTCACGCACCATGGGCACGGCCCGGCTGCCGTCGACCGCCGCCACTACCTCGATGTCGTCTGCCGCATTCAGGATGTGCGTGAAGCCCGTGCGGATCAGAGCCTCGTCGTCGACCACCAGTACCCGGACCACCTGCGCTCCGCTCCTCACATGCTCGTCGACCGATGCCTACCACCGCGACAGCCGTCCCTCCTCGGGCCGGAGGCGATTCCCGCCGATTGGCGGCGCAGCCCCAGCCAGTCGGCCGGAGTGGCTTCGGCAGGTTGGCGGGGAGCCTTCGGAAACGCGTCGGGTGATGTGCGGCGGGGGCCTGGAAAGACCTGAAGACATGACCCAGAACGCAACGCTGGCCGCGCCCGCAGAGGCGCCGCATGATCTTGAGGCGGAGCGCTCCTTCGCCCCTGCCAGTGCGACGCCGTCGACCGGACGGCTGATCGGCATTGACCTGGCCCGCGGCCTCGCAGTCTTCGGCATGTTCTCCGCCCATGTCGGCCCCGACGTGACAGTGGGCGGGCCGGTGGGGTTCCTGCTGGAGACGGCGCGGGGCCGCTCCTCCGCCCTCTTCGCGCTGCTCGCCGGCTTCTCGCTGGTCATCATCACCGGCCGGCCGCACCCCCGCACCGGGCGCCCCGGCCGTCAGGCACTGGCCAAGATCGTTATCCGGGCCGTTGTCCTTCTGGCGCTCGGATACGCCCTGACCGCTCTCGACACAGCGGTGGACGTGATCCTCAGCTTCTACGGACTGCTCTTCCTGGTTGTTCTCCCGCTGTACCGGTTGCGGGCGCGGACGCTCGCGCTCATCGCCGCCGCGGGCGCGTTGATCCTGCCCCAGGTCCTGTACGTGGTACGGAGGTCGATCGAGGACGGGACCTGGGCAGACGCTGTCACGGCCTGGGACCCGCTGGCCCGGATCAGCGACACAGGCGGCATTCTCGAACTGGCGTTCACTGGTGCGTATCCGGTTCTGACCTGGATGCCGTTCCTGGTCGCGGGCATGGCTGTGGCCCGGCTGGATCTCTCGCGGTCGGGCATCCGGTCTCGGTTGGCTGTTGCGGGCGGGGCGCTCGCTCTGTTGGGCTACGGCGGCTCCTGGCTGGCCCTGCGGCTGGTCCCGCACGCTCTTTCCGCCATCGCGGCCGCCACGGGCGCATCAGCGTCGTCGGCATGGTGGTCCGATACCGTCGGTGAACCCGAGAACGGCGTCCCGCCCGCCTGGCTGCTGGTCGCCGCACCGCACAGCCAGACGTCGTTCTCGATCCTCGGCAACACGGGCGTCGCCGTGGTGGTGGTGGCCGGCTGTCTGACCGTCGCCGACCGGATGCCGCGTCTCACGCGTCTGGCCAATCCCATCGCGGCGGTCGGCATGATCGCGCTGACCGTCTACGTCCTGCACATCGTCGCCCTCTGGTTCTTCGCCGACGTCTGGTACGTGCCCGCGGTCGAGGGGGACACGATGAGCGCATTGCCGGTACTCCTCGGCTTCCTGGCGGCTGCCGTGCTCCTGGCGACCGTGTGGACCCGGCTGGTCCGGCGCGGCCCCCTCGAGTACCTGCTCTACGTCGCCACCCGGCTCGCCCGGTACATCAGGTGAGTCGGCGCGGGCTCCGCCTGGGGGCGGCGTCAGGGGTCTTGCGGCTCCTCGCCGTTCTCGGGCAGCAACGACTGCAGGGACCGGTCTGTCAGCTCGGCCTCCACTCTTCCCCGGTCGGGAACGACGGCCGCGCGGAAGGAGTCGTCCGCCAGCCGAGAGACGAGCCACCGTGCGGCGGTGTGTGGATCGATCTCCTCCGGGACGTCGCATGCCGACTGGCCGCGGCGGAGCAGCGTGGCGAGCGGGTCGGCGGAGTGTCGGTGGACCTGGCACAGGGCCTCGCCGAGGCCCGGATCGTGCGCCTGCGCTGCTGCGTCCGCGAAAAGAAGGCCGTGGGCACCGGGCTGAGGAGGTCCATGTGGGCCGGGGTGAAGAATGCCGCCGGCAGCTCAGGGACCGGTCGGCCGGCGGCGGCTTGGTGAAGGAGTGCGGAGACACCTCGGTGGCATGGTGCCGTCCTGTCGGCGCGGGGAGCAGCGGAAACCCCCACATCACGCGTCGTGTTCCGCCTGGCGTCATCCCGCATGAGCGCGGCAGCGACCGAAGCGACAGAGCTTGGGACCATCCCTGCGCTCGCAGGGATGGTGCCAGAACCCTGTGCGCTCAAGGGGTTCATGGACCGGGACATGGAGCTGCGAGTGCGTACCGTGCCGCTCACCCACTTTGCTACCACCCTGCTACCGTGATGGTGTGACTTCCACGAAGAAGCAGACGCAGGTCAGGCTGGAAGAGGACGTGCTGGAGGCCGGCAAAGCCGCCGCACGCGCCCGGCGGCTGGACTTCAACAAGTACGTGGAGCGACTCATCATCGAGGACACCACCGGGGCTCGCGCCGCCGGCATGGCGGCTGCCCAGCGGCTCATCGATGAGCACGGCACGTTCCTCGATGATCTGGAGCAGCAACTCGACGCCCCCTACGCCGAGCCGCAGCCGGGCGCCGCCGCGTGATCCTGCACGTCGACGAATCCTGGATCCTCGAGGTGGCGGAACGGGCCGGGCACCGCGACCCGACCGCCGACGACTACGGCGTGCCCATCGCTGCCGTCGCCCGCCACCGGGGCGAACTCCTCGACCACCCCGTCTACGACGGCGCCTACGCCCGCGCCGCCGCCCTGGTGCACACCCTGGGCCGCTGCCGCTGGCTGGAGCGCTCCAACCTCACCGTCGCCTGCGCCGTCGCCGTCATGTACCTCGAGGCCGGCAACATCCCGGTCAACCCCACCCGCGAACAGCTCACCGCACTAGCCCACGAGCTGAACGATCCGCGTTGCACCGCCGCCCGGATCGCCTCCTTCCTGCACACCTGGAAACCCTGACTTTTGGCCCGGGACGCGTGGCAAGGTCCTTTCGGTGGCGATCGTCCATCCGCACGCCACCGGCCGGTCGGCAGGGAACGGCCAAGGAAAAGGAACGGCCAAGGAAGACGCCGGCCTGGCCGAGCATGTGACCGGGTGGGCGACCTCCTGCGCGAGGAAGGCTGCAGCCTGCAGAGGAATGCCAAGACCCTGGAAGGCAAGCAACACCCGGACCGGGACGCACAGTTCCGCTACCTCGACGAGCACCGGGGCACCTGGTCCGCATGCACGAACGCAACCGCGCGGAGGGCCTGCCGGCCTTCTGGCTGTACCTCGCGCCCGGCGGCCGCACGATGGAGCCGTACGTCTCGTTGCTCGCAGCCGACAACTCGGATGATCCCCTTCGATGCGGCAGATGGGAGCCCACCTGGGGCGAGGATCCCCATGACGGTCTCCGACACGCGACCGTGTCGCTACGGCAATGGCTGTCGGCCTGGGCGGAAGGCGGCGACGTCTGAGCTCAGGCGCTCCGCCTCCCGTGACTCACAGTGGCCTGGTGTCCCGCCCAGGCTCCGCGTGCTGAAACGATCAGTAGGGCGGCCGCGCCGTCACACAACGCAGAGGACTGGACGACGTCCGTCGGCGCGCGAGGAAATGGGCGGAACCTTCACCGCCACCAGCCGCAAGCCCTCCGGCCCGCGGCGTCGTAGCGGCCCAGCAGCACCGTCCGGGGCGCCGCGACGGCGCCGGTGACGGCGCCGATGATGGACTCGGTGGTGACCCGCACCTTGTGCTTCCGCCACGAGTGCACGGGCCGGTAGGGCTCGTCCAGCCGCTTGAAGCACAGGCCTTCCACCCCGGCCGCCGTCCACTCCAGCCACCCTCTTGCCGCTGCCGGGTCGGTCGTCGACGGGCACAGCGTCGGCGGCGCTTTCAGTCCGTGGTCGGCGAACAGCGCCTCCAACGCCGCGCGCCGCCGCTCGTACGGCCAGCCGGTCAGGGACCCGCCTGCGTGGAGAAGGTCGTAGACCACCTAGCGCCGGCCACTGGCGCGCCGCACCACCCGAGCCGGTCCCGCGCCGGGCGAGCGGCTGCTACAGCCGCTCGAACGCCAACCGATCCGCTCCCACACCACCAGTTCGCGGTCCAGCCCGGTGTCCGCCGGCAGCTGTGCGAGGGCCGCTGCCCGAATCTCGGGGAACGAGCGGTCATGTCCGTGCCCTGCCGGGAGCGCAGGAGTATCCGTCCGTTCGCGTACATGACGAGCTGAGCGCGGTAGCCGTCCTTCTCCAGACTTTGACGTGTCTCATGAGACAGTCCAGCGGTGGTCTTGCCGGAAGCAACTGCGGCGGCGCCGTACTGTCCCATGAAGCCGTGGCGAGGTGTCAGTAGTGCTGGTGCCCTGGCGCTTGGCAGTCAGCATGGCTGGACCTGGTCGAAGTGGGCGAGGGCTTCGGCGGGGTCCTGGCTCACGAGGCGTTCCAGGCCGGCCGTCGTGGTCTTCGCCCACCTGCCGGCCCGTGCCCACATCTGTTCCTCGAAGGCACGGACGGCCTCGTCCAGATCTCCAGGGCCGGTGGCGATGGACTCGGCGAGTTCGGCGCCTTCCAGCATCGCGAGGTTCGCGCCCGCCCCCAATGGGGGCATCAGATGGGCGGCGTCGCCCAGGAGCGTCACCCCGGGGACGTGGGTCCAGGTGTGGGACACGGGCAGGACGTAGAAGGGGCGGTGGACGAAAGCGGTGCCGTGGCGGAGGAGGTCGAGGACGGGAGCAGCCCAGCCGTCGAACAGAGCCAGCAGGCTCGATCGCACGACCTCGACGTCGGTCAGGTCCAGGTTCGCGTGCCAGTCCAGCGGCGCCCGGAACTTGGCGTACACCTTGACGTCGCCGCCGCTGTTGCGCTGGGCGACGAGGGAGCGGTTCACGCCGTACACAGCCACGGAACCATCGCCGATCAACCGGGCGAGGCCGGGGTGGCGGGTGTCGACGTCGTCGAGGGAGGTCTCGACCGAGGTGACGCCGGTGTAGTGCGGCATCACCGGCGAGACTGCCGGGCGGATCCGGGACCAGGCGCCGTCCGCGCCGATCACGAGGTCGAACGTCTCCTGTCGCCCGTCCGCGAAATGGACCATTACGCCATCCGGGGTCCCCGGCACCACCTGCGTCACGCTCCGGCCCCACTGGACGTCGAGAGGGCCGAGCAGCAGGTCACGGAGTTGCCCGCGGTCGATCTCGGGGTTGGCCCGGTCATCTGGACGGGGCCGCCAGTCGCGCAGGACGGTCCCGTCCGCGTCCAGGATGCGCATGGCTTGCCCCTCGGGGCGAGACAGTGCCTGGAACTCCGCCAGCAGCCCCGCCTTGTCCAGCGCGATCTGGCCCAGCCCCTCGTGCAGGTCCAGCGTGCCGCCCGGGGGGCGGGCGTCGGGGGAGGGGTCGCGTTCGAGGACGGCGACAGGGTGGCCATGGCGGTGCAGGACGCGGGCGAAGGCAAGGCCGCCGGGACCGCCCCCGACCACTGCGATGCGTTGTCTCATGTCGATACACTGTATTGTCCCGTTACGATGCATCGCAACAGTACGATGTCACCATGACTGTGTGGGACCGGCCGGAGCCGCCGCCTCGCCCCGTGCCGCTCGACCGGGAGCGGATCGTCGCCGCCGCCATCGCGCTGGCCGACGAGGGCGGGCTGGAAGCGGTGTCGTTGCGCAAGGTCGCCGCCCGGCTGAACGCCGGCCCGATGCGACTGTACGGATATATCTCCACCAAGGAGGAGCTGTTCGACCTCATGGTGGACGAGGTCCAGGCCGAGATTCTCCCCGAGGAGCAGCCCGGTGACTGGCGGGAGGCGCTGCGCATCCTCGCCCACCGCACCAGGCAGACCGCTCTCCGTCACGAATGGCTGGCCGACCTGCTCGGCGGCCGCCCGCCCCTGGGCCCGAACGGCCTCGCCGTGACCGAGGCCACGCTGGCCGCCCTGGACGGCCTCGCCGACGTCGACACCGTCATGCGCGCCGTGGAGACTGTCAGCGCCTACTTCACCGGCGCGATCAGGCGCGAGATCGCGAATCTGCGGGCCGAGCGCGCCACGGGCCTGTCCAAGCGTGACTGGCAGCGCGCCTCCGGCCCGCATGTGACGAGGATGTTGGCCACGGGCCGCTTCCCGGCGCTGGCCAAGGCGGTGTACGACGGCACGGACGTGGACGCCGAGGCATCCTTCGCGACCGGGCTGGACTGGGTCCTCGACGCCGTGGCCGTCAGACTCACCACGCCGCCGGCGTGAGCTTTGCTCTTGCCCGAGCGCCCGTCGTGCGCATGATGCCGGTGGTTTTCTTGCCCCGCCCTCGAGGGGTGCGCAGGTGGTCGTGGATGAAGGCATCAGTCATTGCTGGTGTTCGCTTCCTGGAGGATCGGGCGCAGGGCGGGGAGGGACGTGGTTTCAGTGCGCGGTACGGCCCGCACATCAGAGGTTCTTGAGTTCGAGGCGAAGGATCTTGCCGACGTTGCTCTTGGGCAGGGCATCGCGGAACTCGATGTAGCAGGGCCGCTTGTACCCGGTGAGCCGGCTCTTGAGGTGCTTTGCTCACGCACGGAGTTCTGCTTCGGTCAGGCTCCGGTCGCGGGCGACGACGAGCTTGGGTACCTCGCCCGACTTGGGATCGGGGACGCCGACAGCGCCCGCTTCGACGACCTTGGGGTGGCTGGTCGCCGCCTCCTCGATCTCGTTCGGGTAGACGTTGAACCCGGAGACGAGGATCACCTCCTTCTTCCGGTCGACGATCCGCAGGAAGCCGTCGTTCGTCGATGACGGCGATGTCGCCGGTCAGCAGCCATCCGCCCGCGGTGAACACGTCCGCGGTCTCATCCGGCTTGTTCCAGTAGCCGCGCCTCACCTGGGGGCCTTTGACAGCGAGCTCGCCCGGCTCGCCGTCGGGCACTGGCCGATGGTTGTCGTCGATGATGCACACGTCGGTGGACGGCACCGGAATACCGATGCTGCCGATTCTGGGTTCGAGGTGGACGGGGTTGACGCTGACGACGGGTGAGGTCTCGGTCAGGCCGTAGCCCTCGGTGACGGGCCGGCCGGTGATCTCCTGCCAGCGGGCGGCCACCGCGGCATCCAGAGAGCGCCCATTGTCTTCCGGGCCCTTCTGCGGCCGCGTCTGGGCTGTCAGAATGCCGACATGCCCATTCGGGGGGATGCGCAGCCGTGCCTGCGGCGGTTCGCGGCGGGGCCGGTCGGGGGGATCGCGGCTGCGGCCGCGACGCTGCTGATCGCACTGTCGGGCCGCTACGGCTTCCACCGCGACGAGCTGTACTTCCTGCTCGCCGGCCGGCACCCGGCATGGGGCTACCCGGACCAGCCACCACTCACCCCGCTGCTCGCCAGGATCGGCGCGGAGCTCTTCGGCCCCACCCCGACGGGCGTGCGGATCCTGCCCGCGCTGCTCACCGCGGCCACGATCACGCTCACCGCGCTGATCGCCCGAGAGCTGGGCGCCGGACACGGCGGGCAGGTACTCGCGGCAGCAGCCGCGGCCTGCTCGGGCTATACCCTCGGAATCGGCCACCTGCTCTCCACCGCGACCTTCGACCTGACGGTCTGGCTGGCGATCATTCTGCTGACGCTCCGACTGCTGCGCACGGGCGAATTCCGCTACTGGCCTTCGCTGGGAGCGTTGGTCGGGATCGCGCTGCTGAACAAGCTGCTGGTGCTGGGGCTGTTGCCGGCCTTGGCATTGGGCGCGCTGACGGCTGGACCACGCGGCTTCTTCGTACCGCGGCCACGCGCGCTGCTGGGTCCGCTGACCGCCGTCCTCGCCGCGCTGCCCTTCGCGATCCCGACCCTGTGGTGGCAGGCCGTGCGCGGTTGGCCCGAGCTGACGGTAGCTCACGGAATCAGCGCCGATGTCGGAATCGGCGGGCGCCTGCTCGCCCTGCCGATGCAGCTGCTCCAGTTCTCCCCGGTGCTGGCACCCCTGTGGCTGACCGGGCTGAGCCGGCTGTGGCGTCGACCGGAGCTGCGCTGGGCCCGGCCGGTCGTGGTGGCCTGGGTGGTGCTGTGCCTGCTGGTGCTGGCCGGCGGTGGCAAGGGGTATTACCCGATTCCACTGCTGTACGCGATCAGCGCCGCCGGCTGCGAGCCCTACGCCCACTGGATCCGCGAGCACCGCGCCAAGCTGGCGGGCGGACTGCTCGCGGCCCTGCTCACCAGCGCCCTGGTCGCCCTGCCGGTGCTGCCCGCATCGGCGCTGACCGTGCCGATGGCCCTTGACCCCGACCTCGGCGAGGAGGTCGGCTGGCCACAACTCGTACGCGCCACCGCCACCGGCTGGGAGACGATCCCCGCCGACCAGCGGCCCACCGCCGTGTTGCTGACCGCGAACTACGGCGAGGCCGGGGCCATCGCACGGTACGGGCCCGCCCTCGGCCTGCCCGAACCGTACTCCGGCCACATGGGCCTGCACGCCTGGGGCCCGCCCTCGGCCACCGCCACCGGCCCGGTGCTGCTCGTCCACCCGGCCGGCTACCCCGAGTTGGAGCAGCACTTCACCGCCTGCCACACGGTCGCGCGCGTCGACAACGGGCACGGCACCGCGAACCAGGAACAGCACGCGGCCGTGGTGCTCTGCGCAGGGCCGGACCGGCCATGGCCCATGCTCTGGCCACTGCTACGCCGATACTGAGCAGCCACCTTCCTCAGCACGTTCACCCGAACCCGGCCCTCCACACCCACACGTAGGCGAACACCTGCAAACTCACTCGACCACCGGGACATTGAAACGCCCCTGGCGGCAAACCAGGTCGGCGCCGTGCGGCCCGCGCAGATTCTGCAGGGGTAGCCATGAGGCCCACCACGCGTCGATCCAGCGCAAAACGGGTCACCGAACTCGTCGGCGATGACGTCGATGGCATCGAGCTGAACGGCTACGAGCCGGTGCGCGAGGAAGACACCTGGTGGAGAGGGCCCGAGTCGCTGGTGGCCCTCTATTCAGGGGAGGCGGCATCCATGCCCTTTCCCGGAGGTCGCATTGCGTTGATCTACTGCGGCCTCGATGACTGGGGGCTGGGAGGAGGCGTGGACGACGATGGCTGAGCTTGATCCTCACCCTCACGCGATCGTCCGGCCGAACGTGGGCGCCGCAACCCTGACCGCCGAAGCCACTGGACAGTGCGGCTCGAAGCCCCTGGGTGCTTCATTGCGTCCGCGGCCGAGCTGCGGCCGGCGCGGGCCCCGCCCAGGGGCGGAACCCCTGCCCCAGGGCCGACTAGGCCCGCACCCGAGCACCTGGGTCCCGTCAGTGGGCGTCTCAATGCCTATGCCAATCGCCTGTGGCGGGGGCGGGCGGCCGTCCCTTGAACGAGTGACGTAAAGCGTGCACGGGCCTGGCGGGTGGGATGTCTCTTGCCCGTCCATACGTCCAGCGTCTTCTCCTCACCGAGAGGGAATCATCGTGCTGTCTGTCCGCCGCATCGTGACCGTTGCAACAGTGAGCGCACTGCTTTCCCTCGGAGCGATCGTCCCCGCCCTAGCCGCCCAGGCACCGGGCCCCGACGACATCACCGACGGTCTTCTCGAACAACCCGTCAGCACGGTTGTGGGCTCCCCCCTCGGCCTTCCCCTCGGCATCTGAAACCGTCGGTCGGTATGGGCCTGCAACGCCCGCGGGCCCCCGTACCTCCTCATCAGCCCCGTCACCAACTGTGACGGGGCTTTCCCGTGGCCGGTCCATGGCCGGCCCCGCGCCTCGGGAGTCGGTGTTCTACGGCGTCTGTTGGGCATGGCGGCCGCCCTGCCGTTGTGCCAACGGCTGGCCCCTCGATGGAGTATGTCGTACGGCGCCTGCAGTCGCATCGTCATCGGTTTGCCGCCGGAGATCTTCCAGCGCACGGTGATGTCCGCGTCCCGGCTGCGTGGTCCGTCCCTCCGGATGGCGAGGGCGTCGGAGCGCTGATCCCAGGTCAGCGCGGGCAGCATGTCGGGGGCAGGGATGGTGGGGGGTGACCGACCGGGCGGTGGCGCAGTTCGTAGGCGTCCATGAGGTTTCGTTGCGGGACTGCACCAGTCGTGAGCTGTGCACCCACACGAGGGGGCCGGCCTGAGGCTGGGTCAGGCCCACGAGAGCAGTAGGGGCAAACGTGTTCTCCCGGCTGCCGTGGCTCGCAGCGGGCTGGGCGGCCCGCGAAGCGAAATTGGCGATCGCGGCGGCCACTGCGATGGACCGGTGCCCGTGCCGGTCGGTCAGGGCCCCGACCAGCGGGCCTCCGATTGGCGATGACGATGGTGATGGCGATGGCCGGGCCGACCGGTCCGGCGAAGGCGTAGCTGTGGGTCGCCGCCTGGTCCAGGATGGGCGTGGCCGTTACCCAGGGTGTCTGACGTTGTCGGCACGGGCGGTTTCGTGCCGGGAGAGGAGGGAGAGCAGGTCTGCCACGGTCAGGTCGGCTTCGGCGGGGTGGCGCAGGATGGTTCCGGGCTGGATGCGGTAGGTGTTGGCCCGGCCTTCACGGGTGTGGGTGAGGTATCCGTCGGCTTCCAGATCGGAAATGATCTTCTGGACTGCGCGTTCGGTGAGTTGGCAGCGTGCGGCGATGTCGCGCATGCGGGTCGTGTGATCGTTGGCGATCGTGGCGAGCACCCGGGCGTGGTTGGTGAGGAACGTCCACCCGGTGTGCGGTTCCGGTGCTTCTCCCATGCATCCCAGGGTAGACGCCTCATTCACGTATCCCAAAGGGTGAAATTGTTTTCCGGTATTCCTTGACGGGTGAGGTCCTGTGAGCGGAGTCTTGGAAGCGAGGTCGGGGGGACACGGACGGGAGAGGTGGCCATGTCCGAACCGAGGCTTCCACCGCAGTGCGCCAGGGAGGAGGACGTGACCGTGCACGCAGTAATGGCCGACGCCCCTGCCGCTGCGGAAGTGCCGCTGTTGGATCTGATGATCAATGTCTCCCCGTGCGGTGGGCGGGTGCTGGTGACGATCTGCGGAGAGCTGGACATCTGCACGGAAGGCGCCCTTCAGTCGGCACTGCGGGAAGCCGTCGGGCGGGGCCCCCAGGGCGTTGACCTCGACTTGACCGGGATAACGTTCTGTGACTGTTCCGGACTGAATGTCCTGCTGGCCGCTCGGCGTGATGCCCGACGCGCCGGGAAGAGCCTTACCGTCCGGGCAGCCAGTCGGCAGGTCCGGCGTCTGCTGAGCGCGACAGGGACCGGTTCCCTGTTCGTATCGCATCGTGCCCCATACCTGCCGTCAGGCGCTGACCTGCCGGCTGCACAGAACCAGGAGGATGCCCTGAGTCACGAGGAGGAGCTGCGCACTGAGGTTGTTCAGCTGCGCCGCGCCATGCAGACACGCGCCGTCATCGACCAAGCCCTTGGGGTCCTGATGGCCTCGTTCCGCCTCAGCTCCGAGGACGCCTGGAACGTGTTGGTCACGGTCTCCCAGCACACGAACATCAAGCTCCATCAGGTCGCCGAGCAACTGGTCACCACCGTCCAGGGAGTTGCCCTGGCCGATGCGATCCAAGCGCAAGTGGCCGCAGCCGTCGCTGCTCTGCGTGCCCCCGCGGACGTGCCTTCAGACGCCCCGCAGTCCATCGAGGAGGGCGAAGGCGGCGGGTGATGCATCGCTGTGACGAGGGCGAAGGTGGCAGCCCGCAGGTCCGTCAGCGCATGGGCCGACCGCGCCCATACGTCGTGCGTGTCGACAGGCGCGCGCGACATCGAGGCCGCTCTGATCGCTGCTCGCCACCGGCTGCCCGGATGTGACATCGGTCGGATGACTGACTGGTGGGCCGCTGGACGGGCTGCTGCTGGACGTCTGGGGGGTGGACGCACGAGATCAACACGTGCCTCTCCCTCCAGACCGACCTCGGCGGCTTCGCCCGGCGGGCGTGCGCTGTCCACCCGCTCCCCGGCGACCCTGCCCCCTGGGACCGGAACGGTGACAGTCCCTGACCACCTGCCAGCTCTGCTGAGGCGCCTGTGAGGTCGTGCCTGCACGATGAGGAGCAGCACGTCGTCGAACGCCATCCGCAGCGTCCGTCCGTCGTCCGACGCCACCCATCTGGGGGACTCCAGCATGGCTGTGCATCGCGTCGCGACCGGGGCGAGCCTGCTGTGCTAGACCTCCGGATCCGCGGCGCGCAGCCCAGCACGGGCGGCCTCAGCGCTCGCCTCGCCCTCGGCAGGCCTGCATCGACGTCGCCATCAGGCGTTCGTACTTGTCCGGCCGCAGGTGTCCTTCTCCCACTCGTCGCGCAGTTCGTTCAGCGCCGCCGGCACTCGACCCATGACCCTCATGCCGGGACGTTGCTCGGTCGGGTGAAGACGCCGGATCGCCGGAACCCTCCCTGACATCCAGGCGTAGTGCCGTACATGGAACCGGTCAATGGGACGCACGTCAGCGAGCCGGGCCTCGTCGTGGTCGACGTCGCGGTCGCCGACGACGCCACTACGCTTGGCTTCCGGCAACTGCTCTCCGACCGGTGGGCGACGGCAACAGCGGAGCGGACGACGCGGGACGTCGGCCGGCCCCCACCGTGGCCAGCGCGGGGAATCGGCCAGTGGGGAAGGTTCGCTGCAGATGGGGCCCGAGTGAGGCCTGCCAACGCTTCTCGTCCATCCCGGTGGCCCGCTCGGCACGCCGCTCGGCGATCTCCCGACGCGCCGCGCCGATCTCGTACGCGTTGACTGCGGCGACCACAGGCATGATGGCGTCCACGTCGACGTCGCCCAGTGCGGCCACCACGGTCTCCCCGCTGGCCAGTGCGTGCGGCCCGAGCTGGGGTCGGCCACCCAGGAGATCGGCGAGCCATTCGTGCTCGTGAGTGGCGTGCCGAGTGGCTTCGGCAGGACACCGGAGCACCTCCCGCCAGCCGTCTCCGAGCCGTGATCACGATGGCCATGCGCCTCTGATTCTGCTCGACGGCCAGGTGCAGCTTGGTGGTGAACCGACCGCCCGAAAGCTCACGCGAGGCCGACTTCGACAAGATCAATGCGGTTCGCGCGAACGTCATGTCATGGGAGGGGGTGGCGGCGTCCCGCCACGGTGCGAAGCCACCGCCCACGTCCGTCCCAGCCCTTGCATTCACCTATCGATATTCGATAGATTGCCATCGCAACTCGATGGAAGGGTGGGTCATGGGAAAACTGACAGTGCGTGCGCTGCGTGCCGTGCTCGTGGTGGTGTTCGCCGGCACCGTGTTCGTACAGGCGTTGATGGTGTGGGCGTTGGCCACCGACCCGGAGGACGGGTCGCTCCCGCTTACCCCGCTGCGCGTGATCACGATCCTGGGCATGGTGTCGGCCCAAGTCGCCCTGGTTTGCGTATGGCGGCTGGTGACGATGGTGCGACGCGGAACCGTGTTCTCCCACGCCGCCTTCCGGTACGTGGACGGGGTGATCGGCGCGATCGTGGCGGCTGCCCTCGTATGGTTCGCGGTCACGGTACTCAATGCGCCGGGTCAGCGGGACGACCCGGGTGTCACGCTCATCATGGGCGGGGTGGGCGTGGCCATCTTGGGGGTCGCGCTCATCGTGCTCGTGCTGCGGATGCTGCTCGCTCAGGCCGTCGCGCGCGACGTCGAAGCGGCGCAGATGCAGGCGGAGTTGGACGAGGTGATCTGATGCCGATCGTCGTCGACATCGACGTGATGCTGGCCAGGCGGAAGAT
The DNA here is from genome assembly GCF_053611725.1 of Streptomyces sp. NPDC054783. NCBI lineage: Bacteria > Bacillati > Actinomycetota > Actinomycetes > Kitasatosporales > Streptomycetaceae > Streptomyces > Streptomyces sp. NPDC054783. The sequence continues at coordinate 84,084 of NZ_JBSHAY010000027.1, forward strand.
GTCCGTGGGCGAGCTCGCGGACCGCGTAGGGATCACGCCCGCCAACCTTGCGGTACTCAAGAACGGCCGCGCCAAAGCGGTGCGCTTCGCGACGCTCGCCGCGCTCTGCGATGTGCTCGAGTGCCAGCCGGGCGACCTGCTGCGCTGGGAGGCCGAGGTCGCTGCGGGCGGCTGACACTGCCCCAGGGCGGGCGTGAAAAAGCCTGGCACCATCGGTCCGTGACAGGGGACATGGACCTCATGGGCGTGGATCGCCGATCACCCGCAGCACCGTCCCGACCTCGTTGGGCAGAGTCAGGTTGACCTGCACCGCACCGTTCTGGTGACAGGCACGGGTTTCCAAGACCATGGAGTTCTCGGCGCCCCATGATCGAGTGGAAGAGCGTGCCGGCCGACGCGTCATCGCCGATCCCACCTGCCCTTGACCAACTCCGCGAGCATCCCGGGGCCGTGGCCGAGGAGATTCCGGGCCTGCTGGAGCGACTGGCCGAGGTGCCCGGCCCCCGCGATCCGCCCGGCGTACGGCACGCTCTGCAGCGGGCCTTGCGGAAGATCCGCCACTGCTTGAGGCGGGCGAAGGCTCGCTCGCCGGGTGCCCGCAGCTGGGCGTGGTCCCGGTCGAACCGGGTGTACTTCTCGGGTAGGTCGCGGCTGTAGTAGGGGGCGTGGGCCGTGGCGCCGGCTCCGCGATGGGCACGGTCGGCGAGTACCAGGACCTGCCTGGTCAGGCACGCTTGGATCACTCCATGAGTGTGAGCGGCCGTGAGCTCGTGGGACCTGCCGGGCAGTGCGCGTGAATGCCACAGTGCAGTGCCATCCGGGCGGGCCAGGACCGCTACGTTCATCCCCTGTTGGCGGTGCATTTGCGAGCAGAACGGCTCGTCGGCGGTCACTCGGTCTGTCCTGATCAGGGTGCCGTCCAGTATGCGGAACTTGTTCGGATCATGGCTTTGCAGCGCGTCCAGCAGGGTGGGGGTGTGGTCGGCCAGGATGACGACGGCCTCGGTCACATATCGGCAGGCCGTCGCGGTCGACATGCCGAATTCGGCCCCACCTGCTGCAACGTCTCGTTGTTGCGCAGGTGTACCAGGACGAGCGGGGCCTGTTGGGAACAGCTCAGCCGTCGCCGGCGCGAGCGCCGTTCACGCCTTCGGGCGTTGATGGGCGAGATCACCAACCGAACGACCAGGAGCCCAGCCACGTCACGAACGCCACCAGCCCCTCGTCATCGGCCTCGAACCGCAGGATGAGAAGCGTTCACTCAGCCTTTGAATTGACAGGGTGGAAATGGAACTTGCACAGATCGGGGCTGGCACGCAATACGGCGCCGATGTACGGTTACTCCGTGATCACCAGCGATCGGACTGCGCCGAGAATCCAGATTATCACTACCGCGGCACTGCGCCGGCAGGAGGAACCGTTGGTTCCGATTTCCAGGGATGCGGGGGCAGTTGATGAGGCCGCTCGAATGCTGCCGGTCGATACGGCGGAACTCCGCCGCTGCACCGGCGACGAGAAGGCTTTCATAGCCGATGTCTGGGGCAAGCGGGTCCACGTCACCACCGACGGTATACCGGCCAGCGATCTCATCAGCGTGCGCGACATCGACCGACTGCTCACCAGCCAGCCCCTGCTGCGTTCCGACATGATCCGCTTTGTGCGACAGGGGGAAATTCTGCCGCGCAACAAGTATCTCAGGTCGATGCGGGAGGTTTATCCGCGCCCCGTCGACCACGAGATGTCGGAGAACGAACACATCCTCGAGATGCTGACCCGGGGCGTCGCGAGCGCGGCGGAGGTCACGGCCGCCGTGCGCGGCGGAGCAACCCTGATTCTTCAGTCGGCGCACTGGTACCACCCGCCGCTGACCGAGTTCTGCCGTTCCCTCGAACTCGCCCTGGGCCACCGGTGCCGGGCGAACATCTATGTCACGCCGGCCTCGTCCCAGGGGTTCGACCTGCACTCCGATCCGCACGATGTCTTCGTGCTCCAGGCGTTCGGCGAGAAGCAGTGGCACGTCGGGGCAACGCCGTGGGAACGGCGGCACGGCATCGAAAGCGCCGACACCACCGAGCTGCTGCTGCGGCCCGGTGACGTGCTGTATGTCCCGAAGGGCACGCCACACCGGGCGCACACCCTGAGCGCCCAGTCGGGACACGTCACCATCAGTATCGAGTCCAACTCCTGGCGCGAAGTCCTGCGGACCACGCTGACCCAGCTCGTTGAGGACAGCCTCCCCGCCGGGCTGCTGGACGCCGAGCTGCCGGCCGGCTGGCTGTACGACGACGGAGTCCTCGACGAGGTGAGTGAGCGGTTCCTGGCGGACGTCCGGACGGCGTTGGCGGGGCAGGAACCCGAGCAGGTGCGCTCCGCTCATCTGCGCACCTTCCTGACCCAGCTCACGGACAGGATTCCCGGCGCCTTCGAGACGGACTCCTCGCTCGGTGTTCTCGGCGTGCTGGACACAACGCCGCTGCGGCGGCAGAAGACGGTGCCGTGCGCGCTCTTCTCGCAGCCCGCGACCCAGCGCGTGTACGCGGTTCTCGGCCGCCGCTCGGTCGGTATGCCCGAAACCTACGAGACAGCCATGCGGTACATCGCTGGACGCACGGAATTCAAGCCCGAGGAACTTTCCTTCGCGCTGGACGAGCGGGAGCGACTGGAACTCTGTCAAGCCCTCGTCGATGCACATCTGTTTGCGCACGCTACAGTATTCGGTGATCATTCCTCATGAAGCGCTGTCCGAAGGTGTCCTGTTGCGGCTCGATTCTGTCGATTACGCGGAAGCACTGCATTCCGCGTATGCGGCGAACCAGGGTTATTTGACCCCTCGGAGTAATTCCGGACTACTCAACTTGATTGGGAGATGTCGGGACCGTTCGCCGGACAGCGGCCACCGGTTTTGGTAGCCCTGGGTCGTGAGGTACGCGCAGGGTGGCGGGCGGGCCGACCGACGCTGAGACGGCCGCGTGGGAGCGAATTCGGCTGCAGGCCGTGGAACGCTTCGAGAGCGGGGAGAAGAACCGGGAGATCGCTGCCGCGCCACGGGTGGGCGATCGGTCGGTGGAGCGGTGGCGGCGGGCCTGGCGCGAGCGGGGTGAGGCCGGCGTCCGGTCGAAGGGTTCGCCGGGCCGCCCGAGGCTCGGCCCGGACCAGATCGCGAGGCTGGCGCGGGAGTTGGAACGGGGACCGCTTGCGCATGGCTGGGCGGATCAGCGGTGGACGCTGGCACGGGTGAAGTCGCTGATCGGCCGGCTGTTCCACGTCTCGTACGCGGTGGAGGGCACGTGGCGGCTGTTGAAGCGGCACGGCTGGTCGTGGCAGCGGCCCGCCTGGCGGGCGAGCGAGCGTGCCGATGCGGCGGTCGAGGTGTGGAAGAAGGAGACCTGGCCGCGGGTAAGAGAATCGCGGCGGCGCTCGGGGCCTGGCTGGTCTTCGAGGACGAAGCCGGGCAGTCGATGACGCCGCCGCGTGCCAGGACCTGGGGCCGGATCGGCCGGACGCCTGTAGTCCGGGTGCGTGGCCGGGGATCGGGACGTGTGTCGATGGCGGGCATGACCTGCTACAAGCCGGGCGAGCGGTCCCGGCTGATGTACGCCGTCCGCGAGTACCGGGGCCGCAAAGGCGAGCCGAAGGGCTTCGGTTGGCGGGACTTCCGCGACCTGATCATCCGTGCCCGGCCCCAGCTCGGCGGACCGATCGTGCTCGTCTGGGACGACGTCCTCCTCCACCTCACCAAGCCGCTGCGGGAGTTCATCGAGGCGAACGCCGCCTGGCTGACCGTGTTCCAACTGCCCACCTACGCGCCGGACCTGAACCCACAGGAGGCCATCTGGGCACTGGTCGAGCGCGACATCGGCAACCTGGCCGCTGCCGACCTCGGCCACATCACCAGGGCTGTGAAACACCGACTCAAGCAGATCCAGTACCGCCCGCACCTGGTCGACGGCTGCCTGGCCGCCACCGGACTGATCATGGACGGCAAACCGACGGACTGATGGGGTTGGCGCCAGAAAACTGGGAGCGCGACAACACGGGGTGCGCGAGACTTGCCTGATGATCACTGACGTCAATGTGCGCGAGGCTGACGCGGCTGATGCTCCAGTACTGGCCCGTCTGCGCTGGGCATTCAAGCAAGAGGACCATGACGGGGACCTCTCCGAGCCGCTTCGGCCCGTGAGCCACGCTGAGGACTGGATCCAAGAACGGCTCGCGAGCAAAAGCTGGCTGGCCTGGGTCGCCGAAAGCGACGGCGAGATCTGCGGGCACGTCTTCCTCCACGTGGTGGAGAGGGTGCCGGAGCCCTACGAGGACAACACCCCCGTCGGCTACGTCACGAACTTCTACGTGGTTCCTGAACACCGCAATCGAGGGTTCGGGGCAGCCCTCCTTGAAGCTCTGAGAAGGCATGCGCAGCGCAGCGGCATGGACGTCTTGATCGTCTGGCCTTCCGAACGCAGTGTCCCGCTCTACCGCCGATCCGGCTTCCAGTCTCCGACCGAGTTGTTGGAAGCACGGTGAACTGAACCGCTCCGGGTCTGATGGAGGCTCGATTCCCTGAGAGGATCGAGTCATGGCACGTCCGTCCCCCTACCCGCCTGAGCTTCGTGAGCGTGCGGTTCGCATGGTCGCGGAGATCCGCCCCAACTACCCGACTGAGTGGGCCGCGATGAAGGCAGTCGCAGTCAAGCTGGGGATCGGTGCGGCTGAGACGGTGCGAACCTGGGTCCGCAAGGCCGAGGTCGACGCCGGCCAGCGTCCCGGAGTCACGTCCGAGGAGGCCGCGGAGATCAAGCGACTGCGGGCCGAGAACGCCGAGCTGCGACGGGCCAACGAGATCCTCAAGGCGGCGTCGGCTTTCTTCGCGGCCGAGCTCGACCGACCGTCGAAACGCTCGTAGCGTTCATCGACGCACACCGCCAGGTGTTCGGAGTCGAGCCGATCTGCCGTGTCCTGACCAGCCACGGACTGAAGATCGCAAGGAGTACCTACTACGCGGCGAAGAACCGCATCCCAAGCGCCCGGGCAGTCCGCGACGCCGAGCTGAAGGCGCAGATCAGTCGCGTCCACGCCGACAACTTCAGCGTCTACGGAGTGCGGAAAGTCTGGCGGCAACTGCACCGCGAAGGCATACCAGCGGCCCGCTGCACCGTCGCCGGGCTGATGCGCGATCTCGGCCTCCAGGGCGCCAGACGCGGAAAGAAGATCCGCACCACCATCCGGGACGACAGCCACGAGCGGGCCGCAGACCTGCTCAGGCGCGACTTCACCGCGTCCCGTCCCAATCAGCGGTGGGTGGCCGACTTCACCTACGTCGCCACCTGGTCCGGGATCGTCTACGTCGCGTTCGTCGTGGACGTGTACTCCCGCGCGATCGTCGGATGGTCCGCCGCCACCAGCAAACGGGCCAAGCTTGTACTCGACGCCCTCGACCTGGCGTTGTGGCGCCGGGACCGTGCCGGAACTCCGGCTGGTCCGGGGCTGGTTCACCATTCGGATGCGGGCAGCCAGTACACGTCTTTCGCGTTCACCGCCCACCTCCTCGAGGCCGGCATCGACGCCTCGATCGGTACGGTCGGGGACGCCCTGGACAACGCCCTCATGGAGTCCCAGATCGGCCTCTGCAAGACGGAGTTGATCAAGCCCCGCAGACCCTGGAAGGCGCTCGCCGACGTCGAACTCGCCACCGCCGAATGGGTCGACTGGTTCAACAACCAGCGCCTGCACACCGCGATAGGTGACATCCCGCCCGCCGAACACGAAACCAACTACGACGATCACCACCAGCCCCAACCGGCGGCTGGAGTCAGCCCGTAGAGCCTCCACTGATCTCGGAGCGGTTCACCGCGGCCAGGGCCCGCTGCAGCCGGCCGGTATCAACCCGGCCGCGGGCGACGGCGGCGTAGAGCCCGCCATGACCGCGGCGGTGTTCGCCGACCAGCGACAGCTCGGCCAGCGATCTCACTGGCCCGTCGCCGCACAGAACGGCGTCAGCCAGCTCGAACAACATCCGAACGAGCGGTGAGGCAGGAGTAGAACTCTCCCCGGAAGCATGACAGTTCAGCCAATGCCTCTTGCCGGGCATCGCAATGCAGCAGACTCATCGTCACGGCCTTCGTGCTGGACGTGTGTGTTCCTTGGTCGGAGCACATGTTCAGACGAAGGCCGCTTTGACGTACGGCGGTTACCGAACCGAGTGATCAAGTTCGAGGCACCATTCGACGTCGACCGTTAAAGATCAAGCTAGCCCTTGACCTTGCGGTCGAGCGCGTCGTCCAGTGCGGCGGCCATGCCTGCTCTGTCGCCGACCGCAGGAGCCGCGGGTTGGCTCGGCCGGTGAGGTGCGGCACGAAGGCCGGGCCGCTACCACCTGCTGCTCGCGGCCAAGCGGCCGGTGCAGCACGGCTGGTGGTGGAACAAGGACGTGGCCCGCGACAAATTCCGCGACCGGGCCGACCATTACAGGGGCAGCATGCCCCGGGCCCGCGTCACCCTGTCAGACGAGCGCAGCGGCGACGTGCTGGACGCATGGCCCAACCAGCGGGAGGCCCTTTGCCCGTGTGGTTCTGTGCACGAATCCCGACAGCAGATGTACGGCACTTCGGGAGGCGGCCCGCCGCTGCCAAAGTCGATGTTCACGAGAACGGGAGGCATCCCGTCCCTGGCAGACGTCGCTTGTAGGGCCCGGCCCCCTTGGCGAGGGTGGGGTCCTGGCCGATGGGTTGATCGGTCCGCGAGTCTTGATCGCTGCCGAGCCTGCTGATTGGCTGGCCAGTATGACTGAGCTCGGACCCGTCGCCTGGCCGCCTGTCCCGATCAGGACCGAGAGGCTCGTGCTCCGTGAGCCCGAGGCCCGGGACCGTGCGGCGTTCATCGAGCTGCTCGCCTCGCCAGAGGTGCACACCTACCTCGGCGGCCCCCGGCCGCGTGACGAGCTTGAGCGCGAGATGTCCGGGGCGCCCGAGCAGTGGCCCGGGAGCTTCGTCGTTGATCTCGACGCGTCGATGATCGGCCAGATCCTGCTCAGGAGAGCAACGGGGCACCGTCGCCCGGCTGCCGCGGGGAAGGTGGATCTCGGCTACCTGTTCCTGCCGCGGGCGTGGGGATTCGGGTACGCCGCCGAGGCGTGCGCGGCGGCACTCGGCTGGCTCGCCGGCGCGCTTCCCGGCGAGCCGGTGGTGCTCACCACCCAGACCGCCAACGCCGGCTCGATGCGCCTCGCGGCGAAGCTGGGGTTCACCGAGGTAGAGCGGTTTGAGGCCTGGGGCGCCGAGCAGTGGCTCGGCATGTGGTCCCCGGTCACGCCGTCCGATTGAGCTCGTGCTGCCCGTTCGATGCCGGTGATGTGGAGCAGGTGGTCCTGCCCGGCGTACTGCATCAGCAGCCGGTCGGGTGGCGGTAGGAGTGCGTTCATGCTGCAAGACGGCGTCGGCGGACGCTTCGGATTCCTCTGGACAACCGTGGGCAAGGCCACTTGGCCGGCGGAAGTCAGCGCGCCACTCCGATAGCATGTTCGAACTCGCGATGACTACCTCGCTTTCCTCTATTCAACCTATATCGGATAAATCGGTCAAACAATTGATATCCAGAGCGTCGCGAGTGTTTTCGCGAATAAACGGCAGATCTGTGCTGGCGGCCGCGTGGCGTCAACGGCGAGCCATGCTGTGGGCCGCAGCGGGCGTGGCGACTCTTGGATTCCTCATCACACTGGAGATCGCCGGACACCACTATGGGCAACCGGGGCCGATCACCAGCCTGCTGAGTGGACTGATATTCGCCCCGAAACCGGGGCCGCTGTACGGCGGTATGGCGTTGATGATGGTGGTGCTCACCTGGCGGCAGCGTTTCATCGCGGCTGGTGTCGCGATCGGCATCGACGTCGTGTTCGTGCTGGTGCGGTGGACGGTCGACGTCAAGACGACCGACGGGCATTTCTTCGGCAACGGCGCGTTGTGGGTGATGTTGGGCTGTGCGGTCATCGCTGTCACGCGCCGCACCGGCGCCGAACGCGTCCTGCTGGTGAAGGGCGTCGGGCTGGGCCTGCTACTGGCGGTCGCCCGCAAGTCCGGAGATACCTGGCTACTCATCACCTCCAAGACCCGTCCGGCAGTGCTCGACCAGTACGTGGCCACCGCCGATCACGCACTGGGCAACCCCTCGTGGCTGGTGGGCCGGATGGTCAGGGCCACCGGCCCGATGGGCACGCATCTTCTCCACTTGGTCTACGCCCAGCTTGCGGTGGCCGCGATCATCGTCGCGCTGTACCAACTGCGCAACGTGGCGGTCGAGCGCCGCTTCCCGCGCCATCATCTGGTGCGCACCTTCCTGGTCATCGGCCTCCTCGGCCCGGCCATCTACATGATCTTCCCGGTGGTCGGACCGGTCTTCGCCTACGGCCCGGGCGCCTCCGGCACCGGCGGCGTGCACTGGGCGCTGGCCAACCTGTGGCCGGACACGCCGCCGCCGGTCAACACCCCACACCCGATGTCGTACGACGAGATCACGCCCCGCAACTGCATGCCCAGCCTGCACACTGCGTGGGCTACCGCGATCTTCGTCCACACCCGCAGCGCCCCACGGATTCTGCGGTTCGCGGGCACGTTCTGGCTGATTGCCACGCTCAGCGCAACGCTGGGATTCGGGTACCACTACGGCGCGGATCTTGTCGCTGGCGTGGTGTTCGCGCTGACGATCGAGGCAGCGCTGCGCTCGCTCGACCGCGGCTGGGACCGGCCAGGAATCCAGCTGGTCATCTGCAGCGGCATGGTCTTTGCCGTGCTCTTGGCGTCGTACCGCTGTCTGCCGATGGAGATGGCCAGACACCCGTGGGTGTTCGGGCCACTTCTCATTCTGGCGATGACCTCAGTGGTCTACGGCTACGTACGGACCACCAAACTGTGGGAACCGACGGCCGCACCAACACGGCAACCGGAACCGCGACTCGAACCAGTTTGATCTTTTTCGCATCAGGTTGTGGCTGAGTGATCTCGTAGACCACGATGAGAACCCCTCCGGGCAAGCCGGTGTGCACGGCTCCTGTCACTTTGCCTTTACAGGTTGTGCAACCGGGGCATTAAACTCGCCACTCCTGACGGCACTCGTGCGGCTGGTTCGTACGCCGTGCGGACGAGCGAGGCTTCCATGTTCGGGGAACAGATGCGGGCGTGGGAACTGCCTGGGGCAGAGGGCTATGCGACGTTCGAGCGGGTTCTCGAGCAGGGGTTGCACTCCCAGCAGGTCACTGACATGCTGCGTCGCCCTGGCGGGACACTCGACCGCGGACAGCTGCGTACGCGAGCGCTGCAGGCGCGGGACGACATCGCCGCTGCTGCGGCTGTCGAATATCGCAGAGCCGTCGAGACACGGTCGGGCGTGGCCGCCAAGACGGGAGACCGCAGCACGAACGACGTGTCGAGGCCCGGTGCGTTGAGCGCCGGAGGCGGCCTGCTGCCGCTGTTGGCAGTGCTCATACCGACTCTGGCCGCGGCTGCCGCCATCACCTGCTTGATCATCGGATTCACTCTGCTGACCCTTGGGGCGCGCCGCTACATCGGCGACGGACTGATCACAGCGGGTCTGATTGCTGCGGCCGTTGCCGTGGGAGGGGCGGTCGGGGATCTGGGGTACCTGATCGTGACGGCGGTTCGCAATGGGTCGGCTGATCTCGCCGACGGGCCAGAAGGTACCGCGTCGGACGTGACGTGTGCTCGTGAGGAGTGGGAGCTGGCCCTGCTGGAACGGGGAGTTCTCCCGTTTCTGCTCGGTCGGATCGAAGAGAATCTCGCAGCGAACCGCGAGAACTCTCCGGACCGTCGGTCCGGGCCCGGTCTCGTCTAGGAGCAGCCTCTGGCTTGGACGCACAGTAGCCGAGGGCGACGCGCTCATCGTCGGTGCGCAAGGCAGGACGGTCACCGCCTGCGACCTGGCCCGGCCGGTGCCGGAATTGGCCGAGCAGGACACCGTCGGACACGCCATCGAGCAACTGTGCCGACGGCGAGCCTCCCTGGCCGTCGCCCGGGTCACCGACGGGCACCTCGCCGGCATGGTCACCCCGGACGACGATGCTCGCCCGCCTCTTGCACCCTGGGGCGGCGTAGCATCAGCCGTCGGGCATCGCTCCCTGCTTCCTGCCGTTCCTGCTCGGACCGGTCGAAGAGTTCCGCAGCGGAACGCGAGGCCGTCCCGCCCACCGGTCCGCGCGCGATCTCTGATGGGACCTCCAGACGTGTATCTGCCGTGCTCGGGGCCGATCCGCTGGCTGTACGGAGTGCGCTTCCTCCAATTACTGCAATCGGTCCGGCTCCGGGGGTGAGAACGCCGAATGTGACGAGCACGAGGAGTGCGGCGCCGAGCAGCAAGCCCGACTCGAACACGTGAGGTGACGGGAAGCCGCGCGATTCCATGCGTCTTCGCGCTCCCGGCAGCCGGGAACCGTGCTATTGCCGAGTGCCGCACCCCGGGCAGAAGACCGCGCTGTCCGGCACGACTGCGGAGCAGGAGGCGCATGAGGTGGACTGGGCCAGGTGATAGCCGCAGCCGGAGCAGAAGGCGGCGCCGCGAGTCTCGGTGCGGCACTGCGGGCAGACCAGCTGCCGGGGCGTGGTGGGGTCGTACCCCTGCCCCGCCTGTTGGCCCACGGCGTACGCCCGCTGCGAGGCCGTGTCGTTCAGGCCGCGTTGCTGGGCTGCCATGGCCTCGGCCGCTGTGTCCGGGGCGCAGTTCAGGCACAGTCCCTGCGCCGCGTTCCAGCAGCGTCCACAGACGTAGTGGGTGCATCGCGCACAGCGGTTGAAGTGTCCTTGCGCATTGCCGATCGCCCGCTCGAAAGCCTTGTCGCGGGCGGGCCCCCAGCCGGCGCCCGCGAGTCCGTCGGCTGCGGAGGTGAGCCCGCCGCCGGCCCGGCCCAGCATGCTCCAGGCCATGTCGACGCCCTTGCCGAGCCAGGTGGCGGCCCGCTCACCGGCGTACGGCTCGAAGGGCGAGCGCCAGGTGTCGTAGCAGCGGGAACATGAGAACTCGAACTGGAAACCGGCCCCCGTACCGTTGCGCTCGCACAGGTCACGGTAGTTGTTGCTGAAGTAGATCTCGCTGCTCATGTGGTCCCCCCACAGTTCAGGCCGTCGGCACACTGCCCTACGACGCCGGCGGAAGGCTACTGGTTCTCGTCATGGATGACCTATTCAACGGCAGGGGCCGCCCGTCACAGTCCCGTCGGGGTCACTCCTCGATCACCATCACGGCCGACACGTGCGCGAGCCCGCCCCCCGAGGCGGACGTGACGATCGCCGAGGCCGCAGCCCGGCTCGTACCGCGCGCCCGCGCTGTCTCCAAGAACGACGCTCCGGAAGCCCAGGGCGAGGCCGAGGCGGGGGAGGAGAACGTGGTCGGCAGGCTGTCAGTGCCTGGATCTATGGTCAGGGCATGACTCCGATAGACCCTGCCGCATCGAACTGGACGAGAACGGGCAGCCGATGACCCGCCATGGCCAGGGCTTTGTCCGCTATGTCGCGCTTGATTCGCGAGTGGGCACCGGCCGATACCCCTTCAGCCTGCCGGTCGTCACCCGCCTCGCCGGCATGGACAGGCTCGATCTGGACCCGGCGGTGACGTTCCTGGTCGGCGACAACGGCTCGGGCAAGTCCACCTTGATCGAGGCGCTGGCCACGGCCGCCGGGTTCAACGCCGAGGGCGGTTCCCGGTCCTTCCGGTTCGCCAGTCGGGCCACCGAGTCCGATCTGGGCGATCACCTGACCGTGTGCTGGAACCGTAGACCTCGCACGGGTTTCTTCCTGCGCGCGGAGAGTTTCTACAACGTGGCCACCGAGATCGAGCGGCTGGACGAAGGCTCTGGGAAACTGCTGCAGGCCTACGGCGGCCGGTCCCCGCACGAACGCTCCCACGGCCAGTCGTTCCTCGACCTGGTGCACCACCGTTTCGGCCCGAACGGTCTCTACGTGCTGGACGAGCCGGAGGCAGCCCTGTCGGTGCAGGGATGCCTGGCGATGATGGTCCGGATCCGGGAACTCCTCCAACAAGGGTGCCAGTTCGTGGTGGCCACGCATTCGCCGATCCTGCTGGCCATGCCCGGCGCACGAATCCTGCAGATCGAAAGCGATGGCACCATTGAGCAGGTGGAATACGAGCAGGCCGCGCCCGTCGCCTTGACCCGCGCGTTCGTCAACCACCCTGACCGCTTCCTGGACCGGATGTTCGCCGAGGAGGCATAGACCAGCCCGTTCGACGGCGCTCTCTGTCCGGACATCCAGGACGAGGCATGCACGCGCCGACACTTTTTCGCCAGGAGATGCGGTCAGCGAGTACCGCTTCCGCGCGGGTGTGGGACTTCATTTCGCGACAACACTTCCCGGCCTCCAGGACAAAAAGCGGCTCCCGAAGTGGGCAACAAACACCTTCGGTTGAGAGGTTCTGGCTCAACTTTCATGGTGCCGCGAGCGTAAGGGTCCCGATCGGTTGCGAGCTGGCGGCGTGTGGCAGTGTCGTCTGCATGTCGTGCCCCTTCTGCCGGCTCATCCGCGAAGACCGTGCGCAGTGGGTAGCCCCTGGGACGTCCGTCTGCGCGTTCACGCCGCTCGACCCTCTCGCTCCAGGCCACACCCTGGTGGTGCCGACGGCTCATTACGCCGACGTCTTCGACACGCCCACCGAGGTATTGGCCGAGGCAGTCGAGCTGGTCCAGCGTCTGGCAAGGGCCATGCGCTCCGGGTTGAACGCGACTGGGGTGAACGTCCTCAACGCGAGTGGTCCGGGCTCGGAACAGTCGGTACGCCACCTGCACTTCCACGTCGTTCCGCGGTGGCCGGACGATGGCATCTCCACCTGGCCTACCGGGAAGTCACAGCATCGCGTCGCCGGTGACCCGGCCGTGCAACTCGCCGCCGCACTGAGCGCCGGCAAGCACCACAGAAGTTGAGCCAGAATTCGAGAAGGGACAGCAGACGGTCACAACTTCGGGAGGCGCCACAGCACACCGGGAATTCGAACACCGAGTGAGCCGCTTGCCGCCGTCAGAGAGAGCGGCTGGCGCTCTCCAGCGCTGCGTTGATGCTTTACGACGGTGGCAGGTGCCTTCCCACGGCGGACGAGAAAACACGTTGGCTCGCTGCCGCCGAGCTGCGACCATGCCGCTGTTTTCCATACGGAGGGGCTGGCCGGCGGGGCCGGGTGGTTCGTACACATTCCTGCCAGGTGGCTGCTCGGACGTAATTGCGTACGGTGTGCCGGTTCAAGCCCAGCTCGCGGGCTGCGGCGTTGAGCGAGCGACCGGTGTCGGTCACCGCGTGCACCGCCTCGAGCAGGCGCTTCGCGTGGCGGCGGGCTGGGGTGTCGGCCTGATCGGACGGTCCCGCCGGGTTCGCTGGTGGCGGTGCCGGTTCGGGTTCGGGAACTGCGGCGGGTAGGCAGCCGCGGTGGGCGGCGGCGATATCCCCGATCCGCTTCGACAGCCCCTGCCACAGGTGGAAGCGGTCGCTGACCTGCACCGCGTCCGGGGCGCCGTCGGTGATGCCTTGGCGGTAGACCAGCGAGCCGCCCGGCAGACCACCTCAACACCGGGGTGCGTCCGCAGTCAGGCGGCCGGCTGCTCGGCGTCGCGCCCGGCGACAGCTCGGTCGGCAACCGGCTGTCGGCATCCACCAGCAAGGTTGCGTAGACGTCCGCGTACAGCGCGAAGTCGTCCACGCCCAGCCCCCGCGGGGTCGCTGCCGCCGGAAGCGACAAGCGCACCAAGTGGAACAGCACGCTTGTCCGCGACAGCGCCGCCTTCAGGATCTGCGGGAGCCGGGCGCCGCCGCGGCCGGCGAGTAGCACCCCGGCCATCTCCACCAGGTGCTGCAGCAGTGGTCTGCGGCGCTGGTGGCGCGCCGTCAGCCCCTCAACTTGCTCGGCAGACGTCCGCCGACCGCACTCCGGGCTGTCACAGAACAACCGCCGCACCGACAGCCCGATCAGCACCGGGCGCCCACCGACAGCGACATCGGCCAGCGTGCGGCAATAGCGACCGTGCACCCGCGCAGAACCGCGACTGCAGTCCGGACACGCCACCGTCAAATCGCGGGTGCAGGCCCCGATGCGGACCACGCCGCCCGCCGCTCACACTCATTCCACCCGCACCGCATCGAGGTGCGGAGTCATGATCCGTACGAGGTCATCACACTCGCTGACAGTGCCGCCACCCGTGACGGAGCGTCACCCACGTACGGGGGCACACCCCAGCTTCACGGAAACCTTGCCAGGGCCCACGTTCACTTGTACGCCGACCCTGCTCGACCATGGCGCAAATAGAGTCGCAAACGGGAGGTCATCAAGGCTGGGTGAACCGTAGGTGTCGTCGTTCGGCCAATTCCTCCGGGCTCACCACGGTCAGAACCGCGGTACCCGGCGGCGCGAACATGGTCACCACCAGCTCCGACTGCGCGTCCGGAAGGTTGTTGGCGCCCAGGTAGTGGATCACGTCGCCGCCGGGCTCGAACACGGCGTCACCGGCCTTGAGTACCCGGGGCGGCTGCCCCTCCAGCTCGAAGAGGATCTCGCCCTGGGTCACGTAGCCGAAGAGCGGCCCGGGGTGCCGGTGCGGCGGCGCGCCGGGGTCACCGGGGGACAGGGTGACTCGGACAGTCCTGGCTTCGGAGCCTGCCGGGATCCCGGCCGTCGCCTCCGGCAGGATAGCGATCACCTCAACGCCCGGGGGCAGGTGTGCGTGCTCAGCGCTCATGTATTTCTCCAATCAGTGAAGTGTCCACAGTCAAGACAAGACGGCCTCCCGGTCTGTGACAGCCCTACGCGGCGAACCGGCCCAGGGCCGCCACGTTCGCCAAGCCCGGCGTCCCACCAGCAGCTGAAGCACTCCGCGTCTGATGGAGGCTGCTGCCTGTCCCGACTCCCCACGCCTCGGACCGGCTACCGGCTCCACCGATCCCACAGCGGTTCACTGCGCAGGCCCTACTGGCCAGAACCAGCGCACCGCTCACGCCGCCGCCCCGGCATCCGATGCGCCTGTGGTGAGCGGACCCCGAGATGCAGACGACCACGTCCGCATTGCCGCCTCCATAGTGCGCCCGAACGCGAGCGGTGCCGCCTGGGTTCCAGGGGGCGCCGGAGCGAGAGGCCGAGGACGTCGCGTGCGGCCCGGCGGCGCGTCGAACTGGGAGCGAGCACCGCGATGAGAGCACTGACCGTCACTGTTGCACCAAATCCCACAAGCGGCTGCTCCTGCTCACCCGGGCCTGACCCGCACCCTTGCCCTGCCGGGTCCCGTCGGGGCCAGCCCTACGGGACCCAGCAGAGGGCTCCAGCGACGAGCGCGGTCGGGACGGCGGGGACCGGGCGCCCGAGGACGGCGAGCACGATCACCGCTGCGACGGCGGTGACCACGACGACCGTCTCGCCCGTGTTGGCGGTGTCGCTCCTTTGCTGTGTCCGGTTCCGCTTCGCGGTTTCTGGAGTGGGTGCTGAGCATGCCTACTCAGGGCATGTGGGTAGGGGACCCGATCACGGGAGCCAGCCGGCGCGGTTGGCTGGGATCATGAATACGACCCCATATCAGCAGGACACCGAGCGCAGCATCCGGAGATGGTCCGGCTGGGGGCTGGGACTGCTGTTGCCGATGATCGTCCTCAGCGTCGTCCCGGTCCTTGCCAGCGTGCGCGGCAGCCGGTGCGTGACGGATGGTGATGAGTGTTCACATGTTCCCGGCATACTCCTGTACGGCTGCTTCTGGACCGCTGTTGCCGCCGGCCTGGTAGCGCTGTTGTGGCCTCGAGGTCGGTGGACCGGTGCCAGGCGTGGGGCTGTTGTGATGCAGTGGACGGCTCAGGTCACGCTGGCCTTCCTCATCCTCAGCTACGCCTGATGTCCGGTAGGACGTCTTGCTTGGGCGTGGCGGCCGCCACGCCATGCTGTCCGGAGTGCTGCGCTCCACCGGCCCGGGGCCGACTGGCCCCGGGTCCGCAGCCGACGTCGCCTGATTCTGCCTGGCGATAGCCGGGCGCCACGTCTGCGGCCGCGTATGACGAACTGGCGGTATAGGCCCGTGACTTCCTCACCCGGTTCAGCGCCGTGGCCGGGGCGCTGTACAGCATTGTGGAGAACCACACTCACCGCCTGGGGGCCAGCGGGCCCGGGGGCGCGCCTGGCTGTCCCGGGTCCCGTCAGGGCCCCGGTCCCGTGCGAAGTCCCGGCAGGGGGTTTCCCTCGTGCCCGGCCGACGGCTGGTCGCCGCGGGAGGCGGACTGCAGCAGTTCGGCGCAGACCACCGGAAGGGCTGCCCCGGGTCCGAACCAGCTCCCCTGAAAACGCCGGCGGCCCCCACTCCCCGCGGGTCCGGGCCGCCGTTGGTCGCCGAATGCGAAGGCGTCATACGAGGCGCCCCACGAGGCTCCTCATCCGGCCCCCGGCAACCGTGTTTGACCTGGGCGGTCAAGGGATAGCCGCTGCCGCCAAACAGCACCGACAACTTCCGTACGACGCTCTCGGGAGTTCGGCCCGAGGGATTTGCCCGCCTTCTACCGGTCCACGCCGTTCGAGGCCCGGCGCGCCCGGCGCCCGCCGGTCAGTCTTCGACTACCTGCATGTGGTGCTTCAGTTCCTCGGCGATACTCGCCATGTCTCCAACCGCGGGCATGCGCCAGTCCGTTTCGATCCCCCGCTCCACGGCGCGCTCCGAGGTGAAGCGGATCAGGTCCGGTGAGGACAGGAACGTGTCGCGTAGCCAGGCGATGAACACGGCTGCTTCGTCGGCGGTGTTGTCGGTGAGGAGGACCGTGTCCCGGCCTTCATTGGTGGCGAAGCCGTCGAACACGATTCCGTCCTCCATCACGGCCCAGAAGCACAGCCGCAGTTGGCGGCCCTGCTCGGTCTCGTAGCGGACGTCGTGGAACGCCGCGTCAAGCGCGGCACCGAACGCGGCCAGGTCGAGGTTCCAGCCGGCGGGGTTCTTGGCGGGTGCGTAGAGCAGGTAGGTCGTCTGGTATTCGTCGAGGTCCACAGCGGGAGGCGTCCTTCGTCGTTCGCGTTCGGGGCTAGGGCACGTACCGGGAGGTTCCGTTGACTTCCTGGTCCGCCATGAGTGTCTGCCAATAGGCGGCAGCGGCCTAGTCGTTGTCGTGATCTCCAGGCCGCGGATTGCCGCAGAGACCTTGTTCCGGGCCGTTGTGTGGAGAGGAAGGTTGCGCAGGCCAATGGTCCGGGCGGCCCGGATGCGGTCCTCCGCGCGGGCCGCAGGCGGTGGCGGAGTTCGAGTTCGGCGATCGGCCGGCCCGTGGTGTGGGTGGCGAAGCACGTGATCCGCATGCCGTCCGCGTTTGTGATCCTCAACTGAGCGCCGGGGTACGGTCGTTCTCTGCGGATGATCAGCCGCATGCCCTTCGGCCAACTGTCCAGCAGACTGCCGGTGAGTTCGGTGACCCAGGCGCCGTCGCGAACCTCGCCATTCGTCTCGATGGCCGAGGTCCAGGCCGTGTCCGGGACCTTCAGGACGTGCTTGTGGATGGCTGCGGTGATGACCATGCCGACCGAGTAGGACAGTCAACGGCCCCGCTTCGCCAGCCAGGACACGAAGTCATGGGTGCCGCCGGCGGAATCCGTGCGGATGAGCGTCTGTCTTCCCCGCCGGTACTTCTTCGGAAGTTGGGACGAGGCAAGTTGGGCAGTGGTGATGTGGTCGACGGCCGTATTCGAGCCTGCGCTACCCGGTCTGAGGAGGGCGGCGACCGGCTCTCCGGTTCCGCCCGGGCCGTGGTCGGCGAACGCGGTCAGCGGATGGTGGCCGTAGGTCTTCTTCCAGGTTGCGGCCGCGTCCTCCTTGTCGGAGTGTGCGATCACGAGGACGCCGTCGAGATCCACCGTGACCTGACCACCAACATCCGGCGCTTTCTGGCCCGCCAACGACCAGATCCGGTTGCGGACTTCGGCCCGGGCGGCCCGGACGGCCTGCAGGGCCTTCTCTCCCGAGGCGGCGAGGGTGTCGATCAGGCGGGAGACCGTCGGATCGGAGGCGACCTGGCCGAAGAGGGCCGATTCGGCCCGCAGCATGGCGATGTCCGCGAGGCAGTCTCCGCCGAGCGCGAACGCGAGCGCGACGTCCAGGAGGACCTTGCCGGGATCGTGGACAGTCCGCGGCTTGCGCTGAGGAGCGAGGGCTATGGATATCGCCTGGTCAAGTCCGGTCTTGCGAATGGTCTCCACAAGCAGGACGGAGCCGGCGTGGGAGACGACCTGGCGGCCGTCGCCCTGGACCCGGACACGCGGGTAGGGCCCGGTGGGGTTCTTCACCTGGAAAGTGCCTCCGGCTTCAGCAGGAACAAGGACCTAGACAATCCTCATTCTTGCTGGTCAGGGGCATTTTCTGCTTCGCGGGCCAGCTGTCGGACACTCCGCATCATGAAACCGCGAGGCTAGCTAGCACTTGCCCCCCTGACGGACTCACTGCACTGCCTCGCCCCCCTGGCCCGCGGAGGCTGTGCGCGGTGTCAAGGCGTGGCGGCTGCACCTGCGACCGCGTGCCAGGGAAGTGGCGTCGAAGGTCAGGCGGATGGGGTCGATCCGGCCGTTGGTGAGGTGGAAGTGCTCGGCGGTGCGTCGGGTTCCGATGGCCGGGACCGGGGTGAACGTCGTAGACCAAGGTCGCATCGGTCTCGCCGTAAAGTTCCCTGACCAGGTCGTCGCCGGTCACGATTCCCAGGAACGCGTCCAGGCCGCTGAGGTGCTCGTGCGTGCTGTCCGAGGTCAGCAGTGGGCTCTGGACATGGAAAGGCCCGCTGAGAGTTCGAGCGGCGGCGGGGACGGCGTCGCGGGACCGGGCTTGGTGGTAGGTACGGACGGTGGTGCGGGTCGCGGTCATGGCCGCTGTCATGCGGTGTCCATTCCTTCGGTGGCAGCAAGGTGGGTGGCGATGAGCTGCTGGTTCTGTACAAGCCGCAGGCACAGGTGGCGGAGCTGGTGCAGTTCGGTGTCGCTGAATCCGTGGAACAGTGCCGCCATCGCCCGCTGTGTCGGTGTCCGGAACTCGTCCAGCCACGTCAGGCCGGCGGCGGTGATGCGGACGACGACGGACCGGCGATCGCCGGGGTCGGGATCGCGCCGGACGAACCCTTCGCGTTCGAGTGTGTCGACCAGACCGGTGGCGTTGCGGGGAGTCATGCCCGCGGAACGGGCGAGCTCGCCGAGATTCGCCCCGGCTTCGCCGAGCGTACGCAGCCGGATCAGGACGTCGCTGGCTCCCGTGCTGAGACCCCGGCCTTCCGAACCGTGGGTGCGAAGCCGCTCAACGGACCTGTGCGCGGCGCGCGCCGCGGCCGCCGCCTCCAGTCGCAGGGTGTCATCCCCTGCCGTGAACGCGGCTATGGCCGTGCGGACTTGGGGGTCGTAGAGCAGCCCGGCCCCGTCCTGGGCGAGCTCCTCGGATTTAGTTACGTGATTCATAGTGAAGTAGTACCGCGATCTGGTGAGTGCGGTCAAGAATCGAAGACGTGCCAACCGGGCCGGATCAAGCCCTGATGACGGGAGCTCAGGACAGATTGCCTGCTCAACTACCGCCCGCCCGAGCACCACTTGGCCGATCGGCGTATTCTCAAAATGCGACAAATCCGGGCCGAACAAAGGAGCTCGTCATGAGCACCAAAGGCATCGACGTGTCGTCGATCCAGCCGGACAGATACGACGTCTCAGGGCTCGACTTTGTGTTCATAAAGATCACAGAGGGTCACAGCTACACGAATCCCAAGTGGGTCGCCCAGAGGCAGACCGCTCGCAAAGCCGGCCTGGTCACCGGCTTCTATCATTTCGCTCGCCCCGGACCGTACGAGGTGCAGGCCGACTTCTTCCTATCCAAGATCAATCTTGCGGAAGGCGACATCCTCGCCCTGGACTGGGAAGACCCAGCAATCTCGGGAGCGTGGAAGGACGCGTGGATCAAACGGGTGCAGCACAAAGCCCCCGGCCACAAGGTGCTCCTGTACTGCAACCGTGACTTCTGGGTGCACCGCGACACGTCCTCGTTCGACGGTGACGGCCTGTGGATCGCCGAATACAACGGCCATCCCGGAAAGCCCGACATCCAGCATCCCTGGGTATTCCACCAGTACACCGACCAGCCCTTGGACAGGGATCTCGGGAACTTCAAGAACAAGGCAGAGCTGGTCGCATGGTGCTGACCGCAGCGACCGTGACGCCCAAACCGCTGGGACCGCCCGGCCCTTGATCGCTTCGACGTCGCGAGCATGCCGCAGTAAGCTGGTCGAGTAGACGGAACACGTGTGCGTGGCGGGCTTCGGTCGCCGACACACCGCAATCCAGTGGAGTGTTGGTTTTCACCGGCCGGCTGACCATTCCCTGCCGCCGGAGAAGCGCGGGTTGTCGTGCCGCGTATGCACCGCGCCTCGCTGCTGCGCTGCTGCACAGTCGGCGCTGCCGCGGCGCCCGAAGCACTCGCAAGGGGCTGCCGGGAAAGCGGCTCGACAGCGGAGACGAGGGGGGTTCGCCCCGCGAGCCGGGGGAGCTGTCCGTGGGGCCGGCCGAGGAGGCCAGCCATGGCACAACCCGAACTCCAGTCCGGTGGCGTCGAATCGGAGAGCCATCCGTGGCAGATCCGCCTCGTCGAACATCCGAAGCGGTTCGAATCAGAGCAATTCCGTGCCGCCAAGGAAACGGCGCACAAGATCCTCAGCCAGATGAACGACGCCGACCTGCCCTACGGTCCCCGGCCCGTGGATCCGGGGCCGGAGCCGAACGGTTCCGAGCACTGGGAGATGCACCACGGCGGCAGCCTCTGGGTCAAGGGAGCCGACCACTGGCTGATGTTCCGTGCCCGGGTCGGTATCGAGTGGAGCATGCAGTTCTGCGCCGACCCCACGAAGGTCGACCGGCTCCGCCAGGAGGCCGCTGAACTGATCGCCGCCTTCCCGCACACCTTGCCCGCCCTGACGCAACTGGGCTATGAGCGGGCCGAGGAACTGCTGCGCACGCCGATCAAGGACGCCGACGGGGTCGAGGCGTGGACCGACTCGCTGTTCAACTCGTGCGTGCCGCTGAGTCACGGGAACCACCAGGGCATCCTCCCCGAGGTGCCCGGGGAACACCACTATCCATGGCCGGTGAAGGGCGCGGACTTCGTCCGGTACGACGACTTCAAGCTGTGGGTGACCCTGCCCGACGGCACCCACGGAGCCGTAGCTCCGGTGGACCGCCGCGGTTCGGGCGACGGGAAGGTCCGTCTGACCTTCGTCCCCGAGGGCAGCGAGGCCGCCCCGTCGATCGCGGCGGCCCAGGATCACGGGCTGATGGCGGTCCTGCCGGCGGACAGCGACGTGGCCATGCAGGCCTTCGAGCGGCAGATCACTCCCGGCCGGCACACCGCCGCCGGTCCGCTCGCGGCCGGCGCGGCACGGCGCGGCAATGGCGTCCACGGCTAGAACGGAGCACGGACATGCCTCGCGCGATCGTCATCTGCCTCGACGGCACGGGCTGCCAGGTGGGCGCGAACAACCCCACCAATGTGGTCAGGCTCGTGGAGATGCTGGACGCGAACGATCCGGCCCGGCAACTCGTCTACTACGACCCCGGCGTGGGGACCATGTCGTCGCCCACCGCCGGCGGACCCATCGGCCGTCGGCTCTCCCGCCTCTGGGGGCTCGCCTTCGGCAGCGGTCTGCGGACCAACCTCGCCGAGGCGTACACGTACCTCATGCGAGAGTGGCATCCCGGCGACCTGGTGTACGTGTTCGGGTTCAGCCGTGGCGCCTACACCGCCCGAGCCCTCGTCGGCATGCTCAACAAACCTGGCCTCATGCGTCCGGGCTCGGAGAACCTCGTTCCGTACGCGGTGGCGAAGTACGCCTTCAACCAGGACATCGACAAGAGCGAACAGGAGGTCGCCCGGTTCTCGCACGCGTTCTGCCGGCGCACCGAAGACGAACCGCTGTGGGAGGAGGTCAAGCAGAACAACCCGCGGCAGGTCTCGCACCACGCCCTGCCCGTGGCCTACCTCGGCGTGTGGGACACCGTGAAGGCGGCCGGGCTCCTGCGCCTGGGCAATCTGCAGTGGCCGTACACCCACCAGCTGCCGAACGCAGCCCGCATCCGGCACGCCGTGTCGCTCGACGAGACCCGCCGCCCCTACCACGAGTTCCTGGTGACGCACCGGCCGGCGCGTCAGGACAGCGCCGAGGAGGTGTGGTTCGCCGGAGTGCACTCCGATGTCGGCGGTACCTTCGACCACACGGAGGGCGCGCCTCTGCTCTCCGCGATCCCGCTGAAGTGGATCATCGACGGTGTCACCACGGACCTCGTGTTCCGGGACAAGGCCTACCACATGACGTGTGCACTCACCGACGAGTTCGCCGGTGCGCCCGTGCACCACAACGGCCCGCTGTGGAGCCTCGTGGGCCGGCGCTCCCGCCCCCTGCCCGGCGACGCCGTGCTGCACACCAGCGTCAGACTGCGCCGGGAACGGGACCCCGGGTACCGTCCGGACCTGCCGGATCCTCAGCAGCCGGGACGGTGGGCTGACCCTGACTGGACGAAGCCCTTCCCGCCTCCCGGTGGATGAGAGAGACTCCCCTCTTCCCCGGAGAAAGTCCTTCTGCAATTCACACGAATGCGCCCTCGGCGGATTCACACGCCAGGCAACTCGCCGGGCATATGACGGGTGCACCGTCACGGTTCTGCTTTACTGGGCCTCGCCGCAGTATCCGCACGCCACCTCACGGAACGGCGAGACCCCACCGCCATGGGACAGTTCTCCGACACCGTATTGCTCTCGCTCAGCGATCCCGATCGCCTCAAAGCCGCTCTCGTCCCGGCGAACGACACCACCGGGATTCTCACCCTGCTCCACGCGATCCATGAGTTCACCTTCGCTCGCCTCGACCAGGTCCAGGACGTCACCATCGGTGACATCGCCCTGCAGCAGCCGTTCTTCCCGTCCCGGCGCATCACGGGTGACCTGACCCGGACCTCACCGAGCTACTGCAGGTCCGATCTGCGGCTCGACGTGGCCCACGAGCCGATCTGGGCCGACCTCCTGGTCCGCGTCCATGCCGAGGTGATCGCCGAGGTCGAACCCGGTGGCGCGGAGTCCGTGGTGACCCGCATGGTGGACGCCGTCGACACATTGGACGACTTTCGCAGACAAGTCCCGTTTCTCGATGTCGACGAATTCATGAGCCGCCATGGCTTGGCGACGGTCGATGATCTGAGGAACGCCCACGAATACTTGGTCACCGAGTACCGTCTGCGCACGCCTCCGCCATTCGATCCCGTTGATCCGGGCAACGCTTACAGACTCGAGATTCCACTCGCCGTCCTGGCGATGGATTCCCTCGACCTGACTGGGGGGCTGCGGGCGGCAAAACAGCTGCGGGCGGCCACCGAAGACGTGCTGACTCCCGCTCGGCCTTCCGCGCTGAGTGAGGCGAAGGCGCCGTACGCCGTGGCCGTCGTCTTCCCGGCCGCCCCCGCTCCCTCTCCCTCACCTGATCCGCAGGTCAAGGACATCACACAGCTGTTCGCCCGCGAGGACGTCCTGAGTCTGTTCCTCAGCAACCCCCCGTGATCGAAAGGAGGCTCCGCCGTGTCCGCGTCCAAGGAAGCACCCACACCGAGCGCCAGGGCCAAGTCCGTCCAGTCCGGCAAAGCCCAGGACCTCGGCGCGCCGCCCGCGCCGGCCCCCGACCCCAAGCCCGCCGAGATGTCCGGGGCCCCCGCCGCCGTGACGACGCCGCGTCCGCTGTCCGCACGCGAGCTGACCGCACTTCAACGGAAGTTGCGAGCGAAATACCACTGAGGAAGGCCCCACAGAACGGAGACGGCGGATGACCGTCAGATACATCAGAGTCAACCCCACGGTCGACCTGTTCGCGCCCGTC
This sequence comes from Streptomyces sp. NPDC054783, assembly GCF_053611725.1. Taxonomy (NCBI): domain Bacteria; kingdom Bacillati; phylum Actinomycetota; class Actinomycetes; order Kitasatosporales; family Streptomycetaceae; genus Streptomyces; species Streptomyces sp. NPDC054783. The sequence goes on from NZ_JBSHAY010000027.1 coordinate 107,963, forward strand.
ACCCGGGCCTTCGGCGACATCGCGGTGATCGGCAAGGTCTCCGCCCCTGCCTCGCCCCCGCCCGACCTCGCGCAGGTGGGGGTGCCGGTCAAGTTCACCGATCCAGCCGAGGCCCACCGCTGTGCCCCCGGCGACCTCGGCGACTCGATCGGGATCGCGTTCGAGCAGTCCCCTGGCCCCTCCCTCGTGTGGGGCGTCCGCGTGGACTCCACCAACCCCAACTACGGTGCCGCCCTCGACATCGTGGCAGGACTCGACGTCCAGCTCGTGGTGCTCGCCAACCTCCCCCTGAACCCGACATCGGGTGCGACCGGGACCAGCCCAGGAGCGATCACGCAACTGGTCCGGCATGTGCAGGCCGTCTCGGACACCGGCGGCGACGGCAAGGAGCGGATGGGCGTGGCCATGCTGGCCACGGACTCAGCCGATCCGACGATCGTCGTAGGCGAGCTGGCCAGCGACCGGATGGTCTACATCGCGCACAAGAGCGGAGACGACGCCGCCGCCGCGGTGGCCGGCACCATCGCCGGCCACGCCCCGCACATCTCGATGCTGCTGAAGCAGGTCCAGATCACCAGCCCGCCGTTCACGCCGTCCCAGATCCAGACCCTCAACGGGACGGAGACCGAGACCGGTCCCGTCCCCTCGGGCCCGGCCGGACTCGGCGTCAACTGGCTCACCACGCCTTCACTGATCCCCGGCCAGGGGGTGTACATGGGTGAGGGATACACCGGCAGCAGCGCCCCCGGCAAGAAGAAGTTCATCGACATCGTGCGGACCGTTGATGACGTGTCCTTCCGTCTCAAGGCGCAGCTGATCAAGGCGATCGGGAACCTCCGGATCAGCCGGTCGGGTCTGCGGGCCCTCATCGGACAGATGGAGTCCGTCCTCGATCCGCTGCAGCGGGCCGAGGTGCTCGACTCGTACACGATCGACATTCCGCTGCTACGCCTGCTCGACAAGGATCCGGCGACCCTGACCGCCTCGGAAGGCGCACAGATCAACAACGCCCACGCCCAGCGCGTGGTCGAGTCCCTGGTCACGGTCGAGTACGCCGCGGCGATGCACCGCCTCAACATCTCGCTGAAGTTCCAGTAGTCCGAGAGGACCCGTGGTCCCCACAGAAGGAGAGCTTGCATGGCTGACTGGAACACCAGGTTGGAGGTCATGCTCGGCGACGCCACCATCACGCCGATCTCGACCTTCACGCCGACGTTCAACGTGCCCCACACGGTGATCCACAGCATTGAGGCGGACAATGTCGGCTATGTCCGGCAGCCGTTCACCTTCACGTTCACCATGGCCGTCCCTGCCGTGGCCGCGGCGGTCGCCGATCTGACCGAACTGGCCACCGACGGCAAGGAGTTCTCGATCGCGGTCGCTGAGAAGAAGGGCACCGACTGGGCGTTCAAGTCCCTTAAGTTCGCCCGGTGCATCGTCACCTCGGCGAGCCCCAGCAACGTCGTCGTCGAGGGTGTCCCCCACGCGAGCTTCAACTGCATGGCCCTGACCGTCGGACTGGAGGCGTGAACCGTGGCCGACGAGGACGGGACGGTTGCCCTGCCGTCGTTCGACGGCGGCGGCCGGGTCGAGCGCACCGGCATCGCGCTGGTGCACGAAGGCGAGTACGTCGTCCCCGCGGCGGCCGGCGAGGCGGTCCTGTCCCCCGCCGGGTCCGACGGGACCGTGGTCAACTTCCACTTTCCGGTGGAGGTGAAGATCGTCGGCGCGTTGGGCGACGATCACCTCCAGCAGGTCGCGAGGCACGTCTTCGGCGAGTTCGAGCGTGAGCTGACGAGCCGGCTGTGAACGGTGCGAACACCCCGGTGCTGGTCGGCGCGGTGCCGCTGCTGTACGTGCAGTCCATGACGATCCGCGAGGGGTACCGGATCGAGCGGATCGCCGGTGGCCGCTTCTCCCAGGCCACCCAGCCCACCACGAAGACCATCGCCATCGAGGCGCTGTTGATCGGGCCGGAACGCCTCCTGCTGAAGAAGGCGCTGGAGGTCATGGCGCTGACGTCGCGTCTGCTCGTCTCCACGGCGGCGCCGCTGCTGGCCGTGGCCGGTATTCCGGTGGTGTCCAGCCTCACGATCAGCCTCGACATACAGATCACCGATCTGCGGTTCACCCAGAACCTGCAGAAACGGGAGGCCCTCGACGTGAGCATCACTCTGCAGCACGTGCCGAGATCGGCGATCACGGCGGCGATCGGAGAGGCCGCCGATCGCGCCCTCGCCGCCGCGACGGCCGCCGTACCGAGCGGCCCTCCGCCGAACCCGATTCCCCGTACGCCGCGAGGCCCGATGTAGCTGGAGGGATGGTGGCAGCGCCGAGCTACCTCCGTTTGCCGATCGAGCCCGCCGAGGGCTTCCCGCAGGCGTTCCGGCTCCAGCTGAACGCCAGGATCTACCAGTTCGACCTGTATGTGAACGCGGCCGAGGACCTGTTGCGGACCACCGGCGTGGACGCCGTCCTCGACCTGCCGACGGCCGGCGCGTTCCTGGTGCTGCGGGTGGCCCGGGAGGAGCCCTCCGGGCTGGTCACGACGCTGCGCCGCAAGCTGGTCCAGGGGGTCGCGTACAGCGCCGCCGAGCTGTCCCTGACCTTTCCCACCATGCGGGTGGCCCGGCGGAACCTGAACGGCGCCGGCGAGTTCGGCTCCGAGGTGGTGGGAGGTGTGGCGCTGCGATGAGCCTGATCATCTGGTACAAGGTCGAGATCGCCGAGCTCACGTCGGCCGGTACTCCGTCCGCCACCACCGCCTCGCTGCTGGGCGCCGGTCTTCCGGTCACCGCCTCGAACGACGTGCTGAGCGGCTCGATCATCCTGGACGCCGACATCACCGTCACGATGACCGAGGGCGCCGCCGCCGACACCTTCGAGGTCACCCTGGTGAACCTGCCTGATGTGACGGTGGACGTCATCCGGGCGAAGGTCACCACCACCCCGCTCAAGGTCGTCGTCAGCCTGGGGTACTTCGACGACCCGGCCGCCAGGAGCCTGAAGCCCGTCCTCGAGGGGCGCCTCCTCAAGGTCCACAGCAGCGTGGACCAGGAGGGCTCGTCCCGTACCGTGCTCAGCGGCCAGGAGGAGGGCGGGTTCCGGCTCCGGAACAAGACCGTCGCCCAGAGCACGCACCCGCCGACCGACGCCACCGAGTTCGCCCGGAGGGTAGCTCAGGAGGCCGACGTGGAGCTGGCCAAACGCTCGGCGCTGCCGGGCACCCTGTCGGACTTCACCGCCGCCAACGGCTCGGCGCTGGACATCCTGCGTGATCTGGCGCGCCGGGCGGATGTGCCCCTCGTGGTCCGGGACCGGACCGTCTGTCTCGGGCCGGCCGTCGGGGACCCGAGCGACATCGCTCCGGTCTCCTTCGATCCGGACCGCAACCTGGTCTCCCTCGACCAGTGCCGGGCCGAGGACGCGGTGGCCCGTTACGCACCGAACGCATCGGCTCCCGCACCGGCTCCGGTCACCACGCAGACCGTACCGATGCGTGCGGCGCTCGACCTGGTGGCCCTGGGACACCCCGGGCTGCGGGTCGGGCAGGTCGCCTCGATCACCGGGGTCAAGGGCGTGCCCGACCAGACGATGCGGATCAGCGGCGTCATCCACCGGTTCAGCACGCGGACCGGCTATACCGCCAAGGTGAAGCTGGTGGTCGCCGAGCCGGGGAAACGGGCGCAGGTCGGCGGCGGTGTGCAGGGCGTGGTGGACCGCTGGCAGGACGTCGTGGAACGCCGGCAACAGGAGCGGCCGGCCATCGACGTCGGCGAGGTCACCGGCTACGCGCCCGGCCGCGACGGCAAGCACCTGGCCTCCCTGCACTACGGGCAGAGCCCCTCGGCCGAGGTGGTCGCGCCCAGCGTCGCGGCCCCGGTCGACACCACGGTGGACCTGCACAACAAGCCGGTCGCGTCGCCCTTCGCGTTCCACAACTGCGGCCTGATCACACCTGTGTACCCGAAGATGCGCGCCGTCCTGGCGCACAACCGGGGCCTCGTCAACGACGCGGTGGTGACCGGGTTCCTCTGGCCGGAGAAGCCCGCCCAGGCCCGACCCGCCAACCAGGCCGGTGACTACTGGCTGGCCCTGCCCACGCAGCTCGGCCCGGGCGGGTTCCCGGTCGGCAAGGGGGCCAACGATCTGACCGACGCGGCCGGGTACCGGGTGGTGCAGGTCGCCGGGCTGCATCTGCTCGTCGGCGCCGACAAACTGCCGGCCGTCGGCACCCGGCCCACGCCCCCGGCCGACAGCACGATCACGATCGAGCACCAGAGCGGCACCAGGATCGCCGTCGACAAGGACGGCAACGTCAGCATCACCACGGCCGCCGACAAGAAGCTGACGTTCGGCAACGGCAAGGTCAGTCTCGCGCTGGACGGCCCGTCGGTGAAGGTGACCTGATGCCCAGTGTGCTCACCACCGCGTCGGTGCTCCAGTGCATCCACGGCGGCACGCTGACCGTGCCGGCCGGCAGCACCGCCCTCATGGTCGACGGACAGCCAGTCCTGGTGCAGGGCGACCTCGCCGGCGCGGCGATCGCCGGCTGCGCCAACACCAACGCGTCCGCGGGCCAGACCCCGTGCCTGAAGGTGACCTCCGTCCTCACCGGCCTGAGCACCACCCTCACCGTCCGCGGCCAGCCGGTCCTGCTGGACACCGCCCAAGGGCTCACCAACGCAACACCGCCCACACCCGTCATGTGGCAGGTCGTCTCGGCCGGCCAGACCAAGCTGACGGCCAAGTAGCCGGCGAACCCAGGAGGATTGACGTGAACGACGGACCGTTTGGCCGCAGCCTGCTGTTGCAGGAGGGCGACCTGGTCGTGCACGAAGGGCAGGTGGCCGAAGTGACCGGCACGGCCAACCTGCTCCAGGCCCTCACCCTGCGAGTGCTCACCCCGTTCGGGTCGGACGAGTTCAACGTCGGCTACGGCCTCGACGTGACCGGGGCCTTCACCGAGGCACATCCGCCCCGGATGGTCCGGGAGCTCATCAAGCTGAATCTGGTGCGCACCCTGGTGACCGATCCACGCGTCCGCGACATCCGGCAGATCACCTTCGACGAATCCGACGCGGCTAGGCACGGGCGCTCCTGGTCCGTCCAGGTCGACGTCGACACGGTGGCCGACCGGACCGTCACCCTCCCGGTCGACGTGGGGGTGTGAGACGCCGATGGCCGAATACGGAGTCACTGAAGAGGGATTCGTCCTCAAGCCCTTCGACGTCCTGCTCGACGAGGGCCTGGACCGGGTCCGTGCCATCCTCGGCATCGATCTCACCAGCACCAGCCCGGTGCGCAAGCTGCTGGAGGTGGCCGCGCACGAGGACGCCGAGCTGTGGAAGCGGATGGAGGACCTCTACTACGCCAACTTCGTCTCCACTGCCGACGGCGACGCCCTGGATCTGCTCGGCACGGACGTGGGGCTGGACCGGCGGGAGCTGTTCAGCACGGGCACGGTCCGGTTCACCCTGGCCGGCCCGGCGCCGGGACGCGAGTACATCGTGCCGGAGGGGACGATCGTGACGACCGCGTCCTCACCGGTGCGGGCCTTCGCCACGACCGCCGCCGCCCGGCTGAGCGCCACCGTCACCACCGCCGAGGTCGCTGTCGCCGCCCTCGACCGGGGCACGGGGTTCGACCAGCCCCTCGACAGCATCACCGTCATCGACCCGGCCTGGCAGCAGGTGTATCTGAGCGACTTCGCCCCCGCCACCCTCACGGTGACCAACCCCGCGCCCACCACCGGCGGCGCGGACCGCGAGGCCGACGAGGTGTACCGGTCCCGGCTCACCGGGCTCGCCCGCGATATGTGGACCCTGGACAGTGTGCGCCAGGAGGTGCTGGACGTGAACGGCGTCGTCGACGTGGTGCTGTCCGACCCGCTCGGCGGCGTGGACGTCTCCCAGAGCTACTTCCACATGTTCGCCTTCGACCAGCGGACCTTCAGCGCCGAACGGCACATCGGCGAACCGTACTTCTTCGACGTCCTCGTCGCCCACGACTACCGGTGGCCCTGGCGGACGACCGGGCCCGTGCCGGGGGTGTTCGAGCGTGTGTCGGCCGCGGTGGACCGGGTGCGGCCGATCGGTGTGCACGCCAATGTCGTCGAGGCCGACCACATCGAGGTCGGCGTCCGCGCGAAAGTGGTCGTCGAGGCCGGCTCCGACAGCGCGGCGCTGAGGTCCGCGATCCTGCGGCGGCTGGCCACCGATATCGGCGGGCTCCGGCTCGGCGGCGATGTCCGCTACTCACAGGTGATGTGCGCCCTCGCCGAACAGCCCGGCGTGGTCGACGTACAGCAGCTGCACCTGCGGCGGTGCCCGCCGTCCTTCGGACGGATCACCTTCGGGGCGGTGCCGCACCAGACCGCGGTGGTCGAGGCCGCCGTCGGCGAGAACCTGGTGATGGGGGCGACCGAGCTGGCCGTGTTCCGGCCGGACGGCGTCCTGATCGACCTCTCGGTGGTGGCCCGGTGACCACCCTGGCCGCCGTCCGGATGGCACGCCACCTCACGGCGCCGTTCGGCAGGGGCGCTGACTCGCTCGTCCTGACGCTTCTGACGGGCTCCGACGCCGCCACCGCGCCGATCGCGCCGTACGACTTCAGCGACCACCGCGCGACGTTCGGGCGTCCGGCCGAACCCGCTTATGTGCTGGCGCTGGCGCAGGACTGCGACCGCGACACCGTGGTCACCTTCATGCTGACCGGGCCCGGCAGCGCCGACGGCCCGGTGTCACTCACCGTCCCGGCCAAGACCCGGGCGGGAACCTCCTATGTGGTGCCGCTGCCGGCGGACGCCACCGACGGGACCAGACTGACCCGCCTGGAGGCGCGGCCGGCGCCGGCCGGCGGGGCCGCGTCGGACCGCTGGTCACTCACCGCGCTGCTCGGCACGACGGGCAAGCTGCTGTGGGCGCTCGGCGCCGAACGCGACCAGATGCGCCACCACCTCGTCCGTACCGTCGCGCAACGCCACCTGGGCACGGCCACCGGAGCCAGTCTGGACCTCTTCGGAGCAGATCTCGGAGTGCCCCGGTTCCCGCCGCTGCCGTACGGCTACGACCCGGACACGATCGCCCTGTACCACCTGGACGACAGGGCCGGCGCCACCCCGCAGGCGGAGGATCTGACCGGACGCTACCCCGGGCGCACCGGCCATCACGGCACGTTCAGCGGGCCCGTCGAGCCGGGCAGCGCCGGCCGGTACGGGGACGCCTTCCGCTTCACCGGCTCCGCGGCCGTGGTCACCGTGCCGAGCAGTACCGACTTCGACATCGACGCGGCCGCGGACGCGACTGTCGAGTGCTTCGTCCGCCCGGACCCGGGCCCGTCCGCGGGGCTGCTCCTGACCCGCCACCCCGACCCCGCGACGGCCCAGCCCGGCTGGATGCTGGAGACCGGCGACTTCGGACGGGGGCTGCCCGGCAACGTGCGGTTCGCGATCGGTGACGGTTCGGTCACCCTGGAACTGTTCGCCGACCTGACCCTGCCGACGGACCGGTTCAGCCATGTCGCGGCGGTGCTCGACCGCCCAGCCGGCCAGGTCGTCCTCTGCGTCGACGGTGAGGTGCGGGACCGCACGCGTGTGAGCAGCAGCTTCGGCGCGGTCCGCAACACCGCGCCGCTGCGGATCGGCCCCGCCGGCAGCGGCTTCCTCGGCACCGTCGACGAGGTACGGATCTCCTCCGTGGCGCGTCCGGACTTCTTCCCCACGCTGGGCGAGGGGGACGAGCACTACCGGAACCGGCTGCGGATCTTCCGCCGGTGGACCCTGCCGACGCCCGCCGGCCTGACCACCATCCTCAACGCCTCGATGGGCCGGATCGGGGGGATGGACGAGCCGCTGGTGGTCGACGACGCCGACCAGAGCGCCTTCCGGGGCACCCATCTCGTCACCGTCCTGCCGGTGGCACTGCTGCCCGGTGAGGTCATCGACCGGGCCGGCCGGCGCCGGGTGGCGGAGGCCGACACCGTCGGCACCGCCGCCGACGAGCAACTCTTCGACGCCGTTTACCTCTTGCACCACGAACGGGCCGACGTCGACTACACGCCACCGGCGCCCCGGGAGATGCAACCGTTCGAACTGCCGCCGGACCCGCACCGGATCCAGCTGGTGCTCGCCGAACCGCTGGACCGGCTGGCCGACCTGGTGACGGCCGAGGCGCCCGCCGGGCGGCTGCGGGTCGACTCCGCCTTCGACCCGCGGGCCGACGACCTCCGGGCCACCGGCCGTGCCGTGCTGCTGCGCCACAGCACGGTGCCTACCGGCCGGATGGCGGCACTGGCACACCGGGCCGGATTCGACTTCGTCCGGTTCCGCGGTGATCTCGACCTGGTGTACGCCGCGTGCGCAGTCGGCGACTACCTCACCATCGACCTGACCCCGTCCGCCGCGGGGCCGGTCGACCTGACGCAGGGGGCGACCGCGCAGCTTGCCCTCCGGCCCGTGCCTCCCGCGGACGCGTTCGTCAGCTGGCTCACCGTTCCGTGCGGGCCGGGGAGCGCCGATCTCGCCGGGAAACCGCAGGGAACCGCCGCACTGCACGCCAAAGCCCCGGGAGAGGTCGTACTCAAGGCCGACATCGTCCGGCTCGGTCACACGCTCAGCGCCACCCGCACCGTGCGGATCGGCCCGGACGACCTCCCCGACGGGGCGCAGATCGCCGCCGACGGCACCCTGGACGCGCCGGACAGCGTGGTCGGCGGGTCCGCTCCCGACTTCGACCCGGTGTTCCTGGCCCGGCACGACGACCCTCGCGCGGACTACGGCCCCGACCCGGGCCACCACCTCATGCAGTTCGCCGTGGCCAGGCTCCTCGACGCGCTGCTGGACGAGCTGACCCGGCGCCAGGTCGCCGGGAAGCTGACCGTCGCCGGCGCGTTCGAGCCCGCGGGTGACCCGCTCGCCGCCCAGGGGCGCGGACTCACCGTCCGGCACGCGGGCCTGCCCGCCGGCCGGTTGGCCGCCGCCGCCCACGCGGTCGGGTTCGGCCACGTCCGGCGGGCCGGGTCGGACGTGGTCCTGCGGCACACCGCCGAGCCGCTGGTCGCCGTCCTCGGCCCGGACACCGTCGCCGAGGGGGACTCCGTGGACCTCCAGGTCGTACCGCCCCCGGCCGCGGTCGGTGCGAACGCCCGGCTGGACTGGGCGTCAGGAGCACTCGCGGACGGCCGGACCGCCTGGAACACGACCACTCAGCCGAGTCCGCGCCTGACCGGGGTGCGGGCGGGCACGGTGTGGGTCCAGGCCGCCTATCTGCTGGGCGGTGGCCTCGCCCCGTACACCTTCGAGGTGCGGCTGAGGCCCGAACTCCCGGCGGACACGGTCATGTCCAAGGACCAGTACGACCTGATCATGAACATCCTCAACGTCCTGCACCCCATCGGTGTCGAGGTGAGCACCCGGGCGGTCCGCGAGCACGTCATCGAGGTCCGCGGCGAGACCCTCGCCGCCAACCCCGACTACACCTTCCCGAAGTTCCGTGTCCGCACCGGGGCGCCGCGGCGCGCCAAGGAGACCAGACCATGAACGGAATCAGCTTCACCCCCACCTTCCACCACACCGACTGGATCGACAACGTCGACCGGGTGCAGGCCGGCGGCCCGACCGGCCTCAACATCCGGTTCAGGACACTGGAGACCGACCTCGGGGCGGTGTCCACGGCCGTCGGCCGGCTCGACGCGGCCATCGCCGCCCTCTCGGTCCATCCGCCGGCCAAGGCCACCTCGATCACTCTGAGCCCGGCCCTGGTCCCGGTGACGCCGTCCCCGGGGTGGAATCACGACCAGACCGGGGTCGCGGTCCGGCCGCAGGGCCAGGCAAGCGTCTCGGGCCTGATGACGGTCTCCCTGCCCGACCAGGTACGCCTGATGTCGCTGCGGGCCATGGGCACCAACAACGGGGCGACCGCGCTGGTCCGCGTCTCCCTGCTCCGAGCCCCGCTGGTGCCCGCGAGCAACACCCCGCCCGATCGCCTGGTACGGGTGTCTCCCGACACCAACCCATTCGACCGCACCGACACCATCACGGACCCGGACCTGGCCCGGGTCAACGTGAGCCAGTTCCGCTACTTCCTGCTGGCGACCGTGGACCAGGCCCTCGCCGCCGATGTGATCACACTCGCCGGGTTCCAGATCTCGTACATCGCCGACTGAACGATCCGCTCCGCACCACAAGGAGGCAGCATGGCCGGCAACCTCTACATCCGGGTGGCTCCTGGCGACACCGGCTCCCGCCCGTTCAACTCCTGTGCGAACGCCTGGGCCAGCCAGAGCATCTGGCTGGATCCGCCGCGCCCGGACAATGCCACGGCCCAGGTGAACCAGCCGAGCACCATCAAGGTCCAGGTGCGCAACATGGGGCACACGGACATCCCGTTCGTCAAGGTCCACGCGTATGTGATGAGCCCGCAGATCGGACTGAGCAGCCCCGCCCAGGCGATCGTGGACTTCGTCAGCGGCCCGCAGACCGTTCCGGCGCTGGACGGCGCGCCCGACGGTGTGGTGTTCGACTGCGGCCCCTGGACGCCCACCGCCGCCCAGCTCGCCACCACCGACCAGGGCCACCTGTGCCTGTTCGCCAACGCCTTCCAGGACCGCAACCTCGCCGATCCGCCGTACGACGGCAAGGATCTGACACCGGGCACGGACACCTTCGACATCTGCAACGACGCGCACCAGGGCCAGCGCAACATCACCCTCATCGCGGTGGCCCACGAGATGATGCACATCCGGCCGATTCACTTCCTCGTCAACCCACTGCCCGCCGGGGTCGAGGAGGCCGTCCTGGACCTCGAACCGCTCGAGGAGACAGAACTGGACACCCCCGCCCTGCGGGACCTCCTCACCTCCCGCCGGGACATCACGGGCGTCGTCGACGACAAGGGCCACCACCGGCTGCTCATCGACGCGGGCGACGGCGAGCAGGTCCCGCTGCGGCTCTCCCCGCACCCTCTGAAGTACGAGCTGGAGACGGACGGCCAGAGCCGCGGCCCCCGCCTCCGCCTCAACCGGCACAAGGACCACCAGCCCCGGCGGGCGAAACTGATCCTGCAAACCGACGCCAAGGACCCGATCGGCACCCTGCACGCCTTCGACATCGTCCAGCGCACCGCCGGGGGCCGCCGGCTCGGCGGGATCCGCATGGTCACCGTGGTGACCGCCACGGGCCACTGACCGTGCGGGTCGACTGCCACATCCCGATCACCCTGCGGGTGGCCGGATCCGTCACCGACGCGCACCTGGAGGAACTCTCCCGGACCCTGACCGGCGCGGTGCGTGCCCGGCTCGCCGAGGCGGAGCGGACGCTGGCCGCCCGTCTCGGCCCCCGTGCCCTGGCGGGACCGGCCAGGATCCGGGAACCGTACGGCCCCGGGCGCCACGGCGAGCGCGGCCACGCCGTGCCGTCCTACCAGGACGGGGGACGCCCGCGGAGCGTGCCGGTGCGGGCACCGGAGCAGCCGTGGGTGGTGTTCCGCGCGGTGAACTTCCGCGCGCGGACCGGCAGGTTCCTCGACTTCGTCGGGGGTCTGCACGAGGGCGGGCAGCTGCCCGAGCGGGTCCTGTACCGCGATCTCCAGGACGAGACCCGCTGGGTGGCGCTCTGGTGGGTGCGGACCGGCCGGGACTACACCCTCGCCGACCTGTCCGACGAGCTGTACGCGCGCGCCGCCCAGCTGGCCCGCATCGGGCCCCGCCAGGTGCTGGCCAGCGTGATCTGGGTGACCGACGACAGCCGGGCCGCGCTGCTCGCTCTCGACGGGGACGGTGTCGTGGCCGACCGGATCGAGCGGCTCGACCCGCACAACGCCCGCCGGATCGACGGCACCGGGGGCACCGCCACTCTCCGGCACGGCGGCTGGGCGCTGTTCGCGTCCATGGTGCTGCCCCTGGTCGAACTCACCGCGCTGGCCGCGCCCGGCTCGGACCAGCTGCTCCGACTGCCCCTGTCCGAGGCCGCTTTCTGTATCGATCCCGCGGACTTCGAGGCCCGCTTCGGCCTGGCCCTGGCTCAGTACCTTGCCGAGTTCGGCACCATGCCCGTACCGGTGTGGCTGCAGCCGTTCACCGTGCGGCGGCGCACCCAGCCGGCCGCGCTCGCCCTGTCGCTGGCCCGCCGCGCCGACGAGCGGACCCCTTCCACCGGCGCCCAGATGACCGGCGACCGGCTGCTGCTGCTCACCGACTCGGCCCTGAGCCGGCTCCCGGCGTCACTGCGGGGCAGGGCCGCGGGCTGGTCCGACGCGGCGACCAGGCGCCTGGACGACCAGGCCGCCGCGTTCCAGCTGGAAGCGGGATGGCGCTGCCTGTACGTCCGGGCCGTGCCTGCCGTGGACGAGGAACGACTCGGAGCCGCCCGCCACCGGCCGCGGGCCCGCCTCCTGGCGGCGCAGCTGCGCCGCTTCCTCGCCGGCAACCCGAAGGAACTCTCCTGGGTACAGGCGATGGACAGCTTCCTCAAGCGTGAGTTCGAGACCGCGCCGCCGGAGAACCGGCCCGTCGGCGGGACCCTGTTCGAGTACGTACTCACCGAACTGGCCGGGGACTTCGACCGGCTCTACGACGCGGCGGACGCCAGCGGACACTTCGGGCTGCGGCACCGCCTGCTCAGGCTCACCCTGGCCACCTCATGGGCGGCCGCCGCCAGAGTGGCACGGTTGCGCGAGTCGCTCGCCGCCCGGCGGCTGGCCGACACCCGCAATGTGTATGAGGCCGGCCCCGCCCGAATTCTGCTGGACCGCGATCCCCGCAAGGCGGTCGCGGCGAAAGGAGTCCTCGGCGAGGTCGACTCGATCTACACCAGCCGCCGCGAGCTGAAGCAGCTGCGACCCGCCCGCGTCGGCGCGCTGCGCGAGGCGCTGGTCGCCGAACGGATCACGCTGGTGGGCCGGATCGCCCGGGGTGAGGATCGCAGCACCTACGACCAGGAACGGTTCGCCCGCGAGGTGCTGACCCGCGCGGCCCAGCGGGTACGGCTGGTCAAGGACGACTTCCAGGACGTCACCGTCGAACGCAGCATCCGCCTTCTGGACGTACGTCGGGAGGAGGAAGGCGGGCTCCCCGCCTTTCATGTGCGGTTCGAGTTCGTGGAGCGGGTGGTCGGCGACAAGAGCTGGACCAGCGTCGGCGAGCCGGTGTCGGAGCCGGCGGGCAGCTTCGACGAACGCCTGATCTTCTGGCGACTCGGCCGCGCCGGCGAGGTGTACCGGATCGCCGGCGCCGTCGTCGCCGTGGTCGGCGGAGCCGCGCTGGCCTTGGAGATCGGGCTGGTCGGCGCCCTGGTGAGCATCGGCGGCGGATCGACCGCCGTGATGAGCGGGATCGCTGCCTCGGAAGTCCTCTACCTGTACCGGGTGTTCTTCGAGGACGCCCAGCTGACCCTGGGCGGTGTCCTCATGGCCGCCCTGGAGGGGTATCTGCAAGGTGTGGGCCTCCACCTCGCGTCCTTGCCCGCGCGGTGGCTCGCCGAGGCCGTCGGCACGGAGACCCTGCGCAAGGCCGTGGCCGGGTGGGCGCTGCAGGCGCTGGTCAAGGGCACGGCCGGCGGGGCGGCCTCCCTCGGGCTCGTCACCTTCGCCCATGACGTGGTCAACGTCGCGACCGGCGAAGGGTCTTGGTCCGGCATCGACACCTACGTACGGAACATGGCGCTGGGCGCGGTGATCGAGATCGTCGCGGAGTTCGCCCTGACCCCCGCCCTGCAGGCCACCCTCGTCGGCGCGCGCACCACGCTGGCCACGGCCGCCGAGACCGCCGCACGACTGCGCGAGGCGGGCTGGGGCGCCCGCGCATGGCTGCAGGTTTCGACCGAGGCGCTGGCGAATCTGCGGGTGACCCTCGCCACCTTCATGGGTGACGCGGCGGCCCGCGGCTTCGCCGCCGCGATCGCCGCCCGGCTGGCCGATGTGGCCGCCGAGCTCGGCTCCCGCGAACTGGCCGGCTTCGTGCTCGAACTCAGCGGTGCCCGGTTCACACCGACGGCGAGCGCCGGGCTGGCGCGGCTGCTGCCGGCGCTTGAGGCCGTCACCCCGGCGCGGGCGCATGCCGTCGCCCGCGTGTTCGCGTCGAGCCCGCAGGGCACTGTCCGACTGCTGGAAGTGCTGGCCACGCTCGACGAGAAGGCGGTCCGCCGGCTGGCCGCCGGGACCTTCACCACCACGGAGGACCTCGCCGCGTTCCTGGGCCGGCTCTCGGCATACAGTCCCGCCGAGCAGCGGGCGGCGCTGAGAATCCTCGCCCAACTGGACATCGTGGCCGCAGAACCGGTGCCGGCCGGCACCACCTCGCAGGTGATGCGCCGGCAGTTCGCCGCGTCGCTGCGGATTCAGGCGGCCGGACGGGAACTGCGGGCCTCCGAGCTGGAGAAGCGAGTGGCCGACCTCCTGGAACGGGCCCGGGCCGCCGAGGCAAAGGGGAACGCCCGGCGGGCGGCCGCCCTGCGCAACGAGGCCGACGCCCTGCGGGCCGAGATCGAGGCGGGACGGTCCACGGCCGCCGAGGCACGCAGGCAGGCCGCCCGCGAGACGGCGGACCTGCCTGAGCTGCCGACCCCCGCAGACGTCGAGCGGGCCCTGGAACGGCTGGAGGCCGGCGGAGGCACGGGGACCACCGGGGCGCAGACCTGGATTCGGCTGCCCGTGCGTCTGCCGAACCACCCGGAACTGCTGGAGCGGCTGGTACGTCCGGTCTTCCGCAGCCGGACGGGGAACCGTGTGGTGTTCCGGTTGGAGGGCGGCACTCCTCCGGCGGCGAGCTGGGAGCGCATCGCGATCGACGCGGGAGGGAACGTCCGGGTGACCGGGAGCGGTGCCCTCAACGTGAACTTCGGGGTCTTCGAGCAGGCCGTGCAGTGGCTCGTGAAATCCCGTCCGGGCGCCAAGCTGAAGGTCTTCGAGGTGGAGGAGGGCTGGTTCCGCGCCTTCGGCGGACATGCCGTCCCCGAGCAGGGCGATCCCGCCCCCGTGATGGGACGACCGCCCGGGGCACCGCTGAGCCAGGCCACCCCGCTGCCGACACCACCCGGTCTGAGCGAGGTCTCGGGCCGGCCGCGCACGGTGGACACCCGGTACGCGAGGGACCAGCTCCAGATCCCGGAGACGCTGATCCCCGAGCTGAACGAGTTCATCGTGCCCGGCAGCGGCAGGGTCGTGGAGTTCAAGCCGTGAGCCGCCGCTATCACCTGCCCGCTACGGCGGCCGGGGACGGCGATCCGGCCCTTCGGGAGCGCCTGGCCTCGGTCGTGCGCGAGGCGGTACGACGTGCCGTGGAGGCCGCCGGCCCCGGTGATGTGGTCCCGCCCCGGCCTCGTGAGCGGGTCCGCGAGCGGTTCGAGACGACCAGGCGGGACGCCCCCGGCACCTATGCCGTCCCCAGCTACGACGACCGGGGCCGTCCCGTGGAAGTCCCGCTGGCAGCGGCCGATGCGCGGACGGCCCCTCGGGGCGACGGTCCGACCGCGGCGCCACCGCGCGAGGAGGCGCCGGAGCACGCCCGCCCGATGTCCGCACCGGCCCCGGCATCCGCGCCCGCACGGGTCCCCGCGTCGGCCCCCCTGTCCGCACCGGCTCCGGCGGACGGTACCGGCGGGCATCTGGCCGCCGACCGTGCCGGGGTCGAGCCGGGGCCGGGCATCGCGGCAATCAGCGGGATGATCAGATCACGCTGGCCCACCGCCGGGTGGGCCGATCCGGCGGGAGTCCGCTACGGGGCGTACCTGACCGGGGCCGGCGCGGTCACCCCGCGCCTGTACTACCTGGCCCCGAGCAGCGAAGGCCCGATCCTGCGCACCCTGAAGATCACCAGCAAGGGACCGGACGCGCCACGTGTCGTGGATCTTCCCGTCGGCGACTACACCGTCATCGCCCGGCCGCACAGTCCGGCGCAGCTCTACCAGGGGACGCGCCGGCTGCAGGATCTCGGGAACCCGCAGGACCTCGATGTCACCGTGAACTTCACCGTCCCGGCCACGGACGTACAGGAGGTGACCGTCCACGCCGCGCGGCGCTACCACCTGTGGCCACGGCTGCGGATTCTGCGCCTGGGCCAGGGCGGACCCGCCACCGTCGGCGCGGACACGGCCTATCTCGCCGATGTGGAGATCTGGCGCGTGGACGAAGCCGACCGCTGGGCCCCGGTGTTCCAGCTGGCGCTGGTGTACGCCTTCGTCTTCTTCCACTGGCGGGTGTACCGGATCGAACGGGACCGGCACGGCGAGCGGCGCCGGGTTCCCCTGGACCATCCGCAGCCGGGCCGCTCCTCCTTCACCTACCGTTTCGACCGGCCCGGCGAATACGAGGTGGAGTGCGAGGTCCGGCTGAGCTATCAGGACGCTTCCCCGCAGCCGGTGACCGAGCGCCGGACCGACCAGGTGCAGCGGCTGGAGGAGAAGATGGCGCTGGAGCTGGCCGGGCTGGAGCGGGAGGCTCGTACCCCGGGTGCCGAACCGGTCTGGTTCGCCGGCTCCGAGGCGCTGCTGGAGGCGGCCCGGCAGCGGCTGTGCCAGGCCGAGCGGGCCGCCACCAGGAACGAGGCGCTGGTTCGCGAACTCCGGGAAGCCGTGGCCCGGTTGGAGAAACAGCTGGTCGGCCGGACCAGCGCCGGGCCGTTTCCCGTCCGCGCGCTGTTCACCGACCGGCGCACCGCGCAGTCTCGGCCGATCTCGCTGTTCGTCGGTCCGGCGGCCGACCAGGAGGGCCCCGGACACACCTGGTTGCTGATCGACCTGACCTACCCGGCGTTCTACCGGACCTACCGGGGGACCGGGCCCAGTCCGGAGGCGGCGCTGCGTGCCGCGTTCGAGGACGCCCGCACGTCGTTCCGCGGCAACTATCCGCCCGGTCGCATCCTGGCCCGCATCGAGTGGGCCGGCATGGACCAGTTGCGTCTACGGCCGTTCGACTTCGCCACGGACACCGAGAGTTGGCAACGGAGCGCCTGGGAGTGGCTGTCGGCGATCGCCTCCGGGCTGGCCGTGGCCGGCGCCGCGGCCGCGCTGGCCTTCCCGCCGACCTCGGCCGTCGTCGGTGCCATCGTGCTCGCCGGGGCCCTGGCCGGCGGTGTGCTGAGCGCCGTGAACCTCGCCGAACGGCTGCACCACGACGCCTTCGAATGGGACCGGGAAACCGCCATCGACCTCGTCTCCCTCGCCACCGCGTTCGCCTCGGCGGGCGGGGCGGTGGCGCGTGGGGCCGCGACCGGCATGACCCGGTCGATCGCCTCCGGCGCGCCACTGACCATCGAGGCCACCGGCCGGCTCCACAGCCTGCTGCGGTTCCAGCGCGCGGTGCTCTACGTCGACCTCGGGACGCATCTGTCGGATTCGGTTCTGCTGTCCTACGACACATACGTCCAACTGCGGGACGTCGACGCGGCGATGACCGACGGAACCCTGGCGCAGTTGCAACGGCAGTTCGGATCGGAGGAGGGCCGACGGCGTTTCGAGACGGAGCGGTTCACCCGGATTCTCGGGGTACTGGCCCGCGCCGCCGTCAACGGACTGATGACGGTCGTCTCGATCCGCGGCACCGCCAAGGCGATCGCCGCCGGGGCGGCACGCAACGCCGCCGGGCGGGTCCCCGGGCTGGACCGCAAGCCCTCGGTGCGGATCGTCGTGCCACCCGTCCCGGCCCTGCCGGCGTTCCCGGAGGCCGAGTTCGGGCAGGACCGGGCGGGGTTCCGGCGCCGGCAGGTCGACGGTGTGGTCGCCCGGCTCGGGCTGAGCGTCGATCCGTCCGGCGCCACGACGGCGGAGTCCCTGTCCCCGCAGGCCGCGTGGCGGATCAACACCGCGTTCGACGCCCTCAGCGAGGACCAGCGGTCCCTGGTCCTCGCCACGTTGCGCCCGGGAGGGGCCGACCTCAGAGCGCTGCGGGTGTTCCTCGGCGACGGGGGGAGCCTGACGGAGCTGGCCCATTTCCTGCAGACGCAGCCCGTCCAGGTGCGTGGCCACATCACCACGTTCAACACCCTGCAGTCGCGGGCCACGGACTTACGTCGCCTCAGCACAGCCGTTCCGGAGCTGACCGCGTTCCGCTGGGATCCGCAGAACCTCCACGAGCACTTCTACCGCCATGTCCTGGGACGGGCCGGCTACCCCGACGAGGCATGGAAGTGGGCCCAACGGCTCGGGATCGCCGAGACCTACAACCTGGACCGGTCGAAGTACCAGGCGATGCTCGTGTCGACCGCGCCCGCCGACGCGCTGGTGCGCGCGGACATCACCGCTCGGTTCCGCACGGCGTACGGTGACTACGTCCACGCCGTGCTGGTCCGGTCCGCGGTCTTCGCCCGGTCCGGTCGGGGAGCTGAACTCATCGGATCCGACGGTGAGTTGCTGTGGGCCGCCAGCACGGACGGGCTGATCTCCACGGGCTACTTCCCGGACAACCCGACCCAGTGGCCGCTACCGGTCAGCACGCTGCAGGGCAAATTGGAGTCGGCGTTGGCCGAGGGACAATCCGTGGTGCTCCTGTTCCGGGGGGCGCCCTGATCGGTGGCCGTCGGCAACGTTCCGGGCCTCACGGCCGCGAATTGCGAGCCCCATCCGGGGCGGCCATGCTTGATGAAGGGCGGCCGTACGCGCGGTGGCCCCCACGGGAAGCCGCACGGATCGGGAGACAGCTGTGGGCACACCGGACACCGGACCGGCGACGCCTCCAACGGTGCCGGCCGTCGACACAGTCGCTGTCGCAGGAATGCCGCGCGGGGTGGTGGTCTCACCCGACGGCCGCCATGTCTATGTCGCCGGAGCGAGTTCGGACCTCGTGTCGGTCATCGAGGTCGTCGGTGGCCAGGGGGCGGGTGTTGCCGTTGCTGTCGGCAGCGGTCCGCGGGCCGTCGCCCTGACCCAGGACGGCCGCCACGCGTATGTCGCGAACTCCGGCGCAAACACCGTCTCGGTCATCGACACGACCACCAACCAGGTCACCGACACCATCACCGTCGGCGGCAGCCCGCGGGACGTCGCCCTGACCCAGGACGG
>NZ_JBSHAY010000028.1:0-123905 GCF_053611725.1 Streptomyces sp. NPDC054783
TCGTTGGTCGGCAGCGAGGTGGTGGAACCGGTCTGGCTGACCTGCTTGAAGCAGCCGTTGGCCTTGGTGCAGGCGGACAGGCCGTAGGTGGAACGGTAGGTGGCCAGGTCCGACTCGGCGTTGGGGTCGTTGTAGGCGTCGACGATGGCGACCGTCATGCCCGAACCGCCCGCGGTGGGCAGGTTGTAGGCGCTGTGCAGGTTGGCCGGGGAGAGGCCGGAGGGGGCCGCGGCGGCGAGCGCCGAGGCGAGGCGCTGCCTGATGTCGGTGCGGCGCTGGGCGAAGCAGGACGCGTGGCCCGGCTCGGCCTTGCCGCACAGGTGCTCGGTCGGCACCTTCTGGCCGGCCTTGCCGGTCGAGTGGAAGGTCTGCCGCTGGGGGTCGGTCAGCGCCTTGGCGTTCTGCGTGACCTTGGAGGGGTGCGGGTGGGACGCCGCGGGCTGGGCACCGGCGGTCGGTGCGGCGACCAGTCCGGCGACGGTCAGGGCGAGCGCGGGGAAGGCGACGGCGACGAGTCTTCGCAGACTCCGTCTCCGCCGCGTCGGGCGTGACTCACGCATGGGGTACTGCCTCCGGTTGACGTGGGGATTCGCACTGGATTGGCAGGCCCGTGACGCGCGTAGCGGCGGCAGAACCGCGCAGTCATGAGCATGACACTCGCAGACACCTGACATCCCGCTGGGTGAGCGTGACATGTCAGGTGCGGGAGGAACCTAGCCTTGGCCACCGCCTGACCGGCAGTACCTCAAAGGAATTCTTTGCCCGTCCATAGGAATGACTTAGCCCCCTCATTAGGAGGGGGCCAAGACGCAGTTCAGGCGGGTCAGGCCCAGAGCTGGCCCTGCAGCGTCTCGATGGCCTCCTCGGTGGTGGCCGCCGTGTAGACGCCGGTGGACAGGTACTTCCAGCCGCCGTCGGCCACGATGAAGACGATGTCGGCGGACTCCCCCGCCTTGACCGCCTTCCTGCCCACGCCGATCGCCGCGTGCAGGGCGGCGCCGGTCGAGACGCCCGCGAAGATGCCCTCCTGCTGCAGGAGTTCACGGGTGCGGGTGACCGCGTCGGCCGAGCCGACCGAGAAGCGGGTGGTGAGGACCGAGGCGTCGTACAGCTCCGGTACGAAGCCCTCGTCCAGGTTCCTGAGGCCGTACACCAGGTCGTCGTAACGCGGTTCGGCGGCGACGATCTGGATGCCCGGCCGGTGCTCGCGCAGGTAGCGGCCGACGCCCATCAGGGTGCCGGTGGTGCCCAGGCCGGCCACGAAGTGGGTGATCGAGGGGAGGTCGGCGAGGATCTCGGGGCCCGTGGTGGCGTAGTGGGCGCCCGCGTTGTCCGGGTTGCCGTACTGGTAGAGCATCACCCAGTCGGGGTGCTCGGCGGCCAGCTCCTTGGCCACGCGTACGGCGGTGTTGGAGCCGCCCGCGGCCGGGGAGGAGATGATCTCGGCGCCCCACATGCCGAGCAGGTCCCGGCGCTCCTGCGAGGTGTTCTCCGGCATCACGCACACCATGCGGTAGCCCTTGAGCTTGGCGGCCATGGCGAGGGAGATGCCGGTGTTGCCCGAGGTGGGCTCCAGGATGGTGCAGCCCGGGGTGAGCCGGCCGTCCTTCTCCGCCTGCTCGATCATGTGCAGCGCGGGACGGTCCTTGACCGAGCCGGTCGGGTTGCGGTCCTCCAGCTTCGCCCAGATGCGGACGTCGGCGGACGGCGAGAGCCGCGGCAGGCGCACCAGAGGGGTGTTGCCCACCGCGGCCAGCGGGGAGTCGTAGCGCATCGCTGCTCAGCGACCGATCAGCGCATGCCGCCGGCGACGGCCGGCAGGATCGTCACGGTGTCGCCGTCCGACAGCTTGGTGTCGATGCCGTCGATGAAGCGGACGTCCTCGTCGTTCAGGTACACGTTGACGAAGCGGCGCAGCTTGCCCTCGTCCACGATGCGGGCCTGGATGCCCGCGTGCCGGGTCTCGAGGTCGGCGAACAGCTCGGCGAGGGTGTTCCCGCCGCCCTCCACCGCCTTCTGGCCGTCCGTGTACGTGCGGAGGATGGTCGGGATGCGGACCTCGATGGCCATGGCTCAGGGCTCCTGTCGGAAGGTGTCGTCGGTTCGGTCAGGCGCGCGCAGCGGCTGGGGGTCCCCCGGGCGTCCAGCACTGGGGGAGCGCCACGGCCTCACGGCCGGACGGCGGCAGCGGGGTGGATCAACAGATGGCGCTGTTCAGCCTGCAGAGGTCGACGTGCAGCCGCGCCACGAGCAGCATGCCCGGCGCCTTGTCGCTCACGTCGAGAAGAACCATGGGGTCATCGTATCGATTCCCGGTCCGGCTCCCGGAGTGTGATCCCGTATGCCGGACGGATTTCGTCCGATGAGCGAGATCAGTAGGACTGCACCACCGTGACCTCCTCCTCCGTGACCTCGCCGTCCACGATCCGGAAGGAGCGGAACTGGAAGTCGCCGAGGTCGTCGGTGTCCCGGGTGGAGACCAGGACGTAGTGGGCACCGGGCTCGTTGGCGTAGGAGATGTCGGTGCGGGAGGGGTAAGCCTCGGTGGCGGTGTGGGAGTGGTAGATGACCACCGGGTCCTCGTCGCGGTCGTCCAGCTCGCGGTAGAGCTTGAGCAGGTCGCCGGAGTCGAACTCGTAGAAGGTCGGCGACATCGCCGCGTTCAGCATGGGGATGAAGCGCTCGGGGCGGTCCGAGCCCGCCGGGCCCGCCACGACGCCGCACGCCTCGTCGGGGTGGTCCTTGCGCGCGTGGGCGACGATCTGGTCGACGAGGGCCTGGGTGATGGTCAGCATGTCCGTCAGGATAAGCAGAAGGGCCGTTCCGTACCGAGGCTTGGTACGGAACGGCCCATATGCCGGACGTCCTGAGCGGCAGCCGCGCGGGGCACCACGAGAGCCCCGTGCGGCTGGACGTCCCTGGGGATGGTCAGCGCTTGCGGAAGGCCGCGGCCTCCGGGTTGCGGCGCCTGAGCACCCAGTAGGAGACGCCGAGGATCGCGGCCCACAGCGGAGCACAGTAAAGCGACACCCGGGCGTCCTTGTCGATGCCCATGAACACGATCACCATGAAGATGAACGCCAGCGCGAAGACGCTCGTGTACGGCGCTCCGGGCGCGCGGAACTCGCTCTGCGGCAGCAGCCCGCGGTTCGCCTTGAACCGGTAGCGGAGCTGGCACAACAGGATGACGATCCACGCCCACATGCCGGAGATGGTCGCGAAGGAGACGACGTAGTCGAACGCCTTGCCCGGCCACTGGTAGTTGATCCAGACGCCGACCAGCATCAGCGCGGCGGAGAACGTCGTGCCGAACAGCGGGGTACCGCTGCGCGTCAGCTTGGTGAAGGCCTTCGGGCCCTGGCTGTTGAGCGCCAGGTCGCGCAGCATGCGGCCGGTGGAGTACATGCCGGAGTTGCAGGAGGACAGCGCGGCGGTCAGGACGACGAAGTTCACGATGCCGGCGCCGACGGACAGGCCCATCTTCTGGAACGCGGCGACGAAGGGGCTCACGCCCGGGTGGAACTCGGTCCACGGCACGACCGAAAGGATCATGATCAGCGCGCCGACGTAGAAGACGGCGATACGCCACGGCACGGTGTTGATCGCCTTGGGCAGCACCTTCTTGGGGTCCTTGGACTCGCCCGCGGTGACACCGACCAGCTCGACGGCGAGGAAGGCGAACATGACCATCTGCAGGGTCATCAGGGTGTTGCCGACGCCGTGCGGGAAGAAGCCGCCGTCGTTCCACAGGTGGCTCACCGAGGCGGTCCTGCCCGCGTCGGAGAAGCCGATCGTGAGGATGCCGGCGCAGATCAGGATCATGCCGATGATCGCGGTGACCTTGACCATGGAGAACCAGAACTCCAGCTCGCCGAAGAGCTTCACGGAGATCAGGTTGGCGCCGTACAGCACGATGGTGAAGATCAGGGCCGACACCCACTGCGGGATGTCGAACCAGTACGTCATGTAGGCGGCCGCTGCCGTGACCTCGGTGATGCCCGTGACCACCCAGAACAGCCAGTACGTCCAGCCGGTGACGAAGCCCGCGAAGGGGCCGATGAACTCGCGCGCGTACTCCGAGAAGGAGCCCGACACCGGGCGGTACATCAGCAGCTCGCCGAGCGCGCGCATGATCAGGAAGATGACGAGGCCCGCGACGGCGTAGGCCAGGATCAGGCTGGGGCCCGCCTTGGAAATACCCTTGCCCGCGCCGAGGAACAGGCCGGTGCCGATGGCCCCGCCGATGGCGATCATCTGGATCTGCCGGGACCCGAGCCCGCGCTGATACCCCTCGCCGCCCTCGCCGTCCGCTGTCCGCGCGGCCTCTTCGCCGTCGCGATGCTGGTCGACCTGCGCTGAGGTCATGTGTGGTGCGCCTTTCTCCATGCCGACCCGGGCCTTCGCGTCGGCCGCGGATCGGGTTTCGATCCCCCCGGATTGATGGAGCCGGGCGGGATTCGCGATCCCGCCCCGTGCCTGGCCGACGGTCGTCGGCTCGGTGGCGCACCCGGCCGAACATGGGTGGTGTTGGCCGGGCGGTCGTGAAGATTTATCACGGCCGCAATATTGATCACGGAGGCGAGCTGTGACGCACCCCACAGGGAAAGACGGACAAAGAACCCTCGAATGCGGCAAACCAGGCCGCAACGGTGACGGGATCGTTATCCGGATTTGAGCGTCCGCTGAGCGAACACGAAAACGGCTGAGACTACGACATAAGGGTCGTCACCAGGGTCTCCTGGAGGCCGCCCAGCCACAGATACGCCATCACCATCGGCTTGCGCGGGTCCTCGTCCGGGAGCCGGTAGAGCAGGTCGGTGTCGTCCTCGTCGGTGATCTCCAGCCGGGCACCGATCGCGAGACGGAGATCGTTGAGGGCGCCCAGCCACCGCCTGGACTCCTCCGGCGACAGGTTCAGCACCGCCCCGCCCTCGTCGACCGGCGCCAGCGCGTCGAGGCTGCGGATCACCGCGAGCGCGTTCTCCCGCTTGCCGGCCCTCAGGTCGTTCTCGGTGTAGCGGCGGAACTCGGCGGAGTGGGCCCGCCGCTCCTCGGCCTGGGCCGGCGAGTCCGGGGCCTGCTCGGGGTCGCTGTAGGCATCGGGGAAGAGCCTCCTGAGCACCGGGTCGGCGGGCGGCTCGCTCGGGCCCTCCGCGAACAGCTCGGCGAGCGGGTCCTTCGGGCTGTCGGCGCCCGGCCCGGGGCCGATGAGCTCCAGCAACTGGACGGCCAGCGACCGGATGATGGAGATCTCGACGTCGTCGAGTGCGACGGCCGCGCCGCCGCCGGGAAGCGGTTCGAAATGTCCGGGCATGTAAATGGGTTCGCTACTTCCGGTCCTGCGGACGGGGGCGGGTCATTTCCGGTCCTGCTGGAGGGTGGCCCACAGACCGTAGCCGTGCATCGCCTGCACGTCGCGTTCCATCTCCTCGCGCGTGCCGCTGGAGACGACCGCCCGGCCCTTGTGGTGGACGTCGAGCATGAGCTTGGTGGCCTTGTCCTTGGTGTAGCCGAAGTACGTCTGGAAGACGTACGTCACGTAGCTCATGAGGTTGACCGGGTCGTTGTGCACGATGGTGACCCAGGGGACGTCGGGCTCGGGTACGGCGAAGACCTCCTCCGCCGACTCGGTGCGTTCGATCTCTACGGGCGCGGGTGACGTCACAGTGCCCATGCTGCCACGGAGCCCGGAAATCGTCACACCGACGAAAAGGGAGTACGATCGGTTGCCATGAACACAGCGGACCTTGGGCTGCCGGTGGATGTTCCCTCGACGGCGCTCTTCACGGACCAGTACGAGCTGACGATGCTGCAGGCCGCCCTGAAGGCGGGTACGGCCGAACGGCGGAGCGTGTTCGAGGTCTTCACCCGGCGGCTGCCGGACGGGCGGCGCTACGGCGTGGTGGCGGGCACCGGGCGCGTGCTGGACGCGGTGGAGAACTTCCGCTTCGACGCGGACGTCCTCGGCTTCCTGCGCGAGCGGGGGATCGTCGACGAGCAGACCCTGAGCTGGCTCGGCGACTACCGCTTCGGCGGGGACGTCTGGGGCTACCCCGAGGGCGAGGTCTACTTCCCCGGCTCGCCGATCATGCGCGTCGAGGGCACCTTCGCCGAGTGCGTGCTGCTGGAGACGGTGATCCTCTCGATCCTCAACCACGACTCCGCGATCGCCGCGGCCGCCTCCCGGATGGCCTCCGCCGCAGGCGAGCGCCCGCTGATCGAGATGGGCGCCCGCCGCACCCACGAGCTGGCCGCGGTCGCCGCCGCCCGCGCCGCGTACGTCGGCGGCTTCGCGACCACCTCCGACCTGGCGGCCGGCTTCCGTTACGGCATCCCGACCGTCGGCACCTCCGCCCACGCCTTCACCCTGCTCCACGACCGCGAGCGGGACGCCTTCCAGGCCCAGGTCGACACCCTCGGCCGGGGCACCACCCTGCTCGTGGACACCTACGACGTCGCCGAGGCCGTCCGTACGGCGGTGGAGGTGGCCGGCCCCGAGCTGGGCGCGGTCCGCATCGACTCCGGTGACCTGCTGCTCGTGGCGCACCGGGTACGCCAGCAGCTGGACGAGCTGGGTGCCACGAGCACCAAGATCGTGGTCACCTCCGACCTGGACGAATACGCGATCGCCTCGCTCGCCGCCGCTCCCGTGGACGCGTACGGCGTCGGCACCCAGCTGGTCACCGGCTCCGGGCACCCGACCGCCGCCATGGTCTACAAGCTGGTCGCCCGCGCCGAGACCGCCGACCCGAAGGCACCGCTCGTGCCGGTCGCGAAGAAGTCCAGCGGCGGCAAGACCTCCCTGGGGGGCCGCAAGTGGGCGGCGCGCCGGCTGGACGAGGACGGGGTGGCGGAGGCCGAGGTCGTGGGCACCGGCGCGGTACCGGCGGACCTCGCCGACCGCCGGCTCCTGGTCCAGCTGATCAAGGGCGGGGACGTCGTCGCCCGCGAACCCCTGGACGTGCCCCGGGACCGCCACATCGCCGCCCGCGCGAACTTGCCGCTGTCCGCGACCCAGCTCTCCCGAGGGGAACCTGTCCTTCCGACGGAGTACGTCAACGGGCGCTCGGGTAGCTAAGGCGGGACCGCCGCCCGTCCGCGCCCCACGCCCCCTCCCCTACGGGGCCGTAAGTCTCTAGGCTCAGTTACTTACACCTCAGTCGAAGGACACCCACCATGCGCCGCGCCTTGATCGTCGTAGATGTGCAGAACGACTTCTGCGAGGGGGGCAGCCTCGCGGTGGCCGGGGGCGCGGACGTGGCCGCCGCCGTCACCGAGCTGATCGGCCAGGCGGCGGGCACCGGATACCGCCATGTGGTGGCCACCCGGGACCACCACATCGCGCCCGGCGGCCACTTCGCCGACAACCCCGACTTCGTCCGCTCCTGGCCCGCGCACTGTGTCGCGGGCACGGAGGGGGTGGGCTTCCACCCCAACTTCGCCCCCGCCGTCGCCTCCGGCGCGGTCGACGCGGTCTTCTCCAAGGGGGAGTACTCGGCGGCCTACAGCGGCTTCGAGGGCAAGGAGGAGAACGGCACCTGTCTGGCCGACTGGCTCCGCGCCCGCCACATCGACGAGGTCGACGTGGTCGGCATAGCCACGGACCACTGCGTACGCGCCACCGCACTGGACGCGGTGCGGAAGGGCTTCCGCACCCAGGTCCTGCTGGACCTGACGGCCGGGGTGGCTCCGGAGACGACGGAGAGGGCCCTGGAGGAGATGCGGGAGGCGGGCGTGGAGCTGACGGGCAAGCCCGTGGTCAGTGGCTGAGGGTCACTGAACCACCGCTGATCTGCGAAGAAGCGCCCGGATGGGATGCCACAGTTCGTTGACGATGACACCGTTGTCGGCCGGTGCCGTGCGCCATATCAGGCCGTCCGGGTGGTGCAGTACGGCGGTGATCTCGTCCGGCGTGGGAGGCGCGGCGTTCCCCCGGAGGTAGATCGCGCGCAACCCCAGGTTGCGCAGCCTGGTCAGGGCTCGGGCGCGGTTCTGGGCGTGCACCAGTACCCGCACCGCGGCGGAGCCGTAGGGCAGGTTCAGCGCCACCACGACCGTGCCGTTCGGCAGCTTGCAGAAGCCTCCAGCGGCCATGCGGTCACATCCCCGTTTCGGTCGGTGTCAATAAGCGGTCCACAGCACGCACCTAAACACGATCGGCGGCAACCCGCCAAGAGGTTGCCGCCGATACGCTTCTGACCTGCGGAAATGCGGACTACTTCACCGCCGGACCGACCTTGAGCAAGATCGTCGAGCCGTTCTTGGCTTCCTTGACGATCGTGATCTTGGTGTTGGTGTCAGTGACCTTCACACCCCCGGTGGGGTTCGACAGGTCGTAGTAGTTGCTGGTGTGGTCGTTGAAGACCGGCACCCCCTTCGACGCCTTGATCACCGTCGCGACGTCCGCCTTGTGCAGCGTGATGCCGTCCGTGCCGTACAGGCTGAACGGCGAGTCGTACGCCTGCATGCGGTTGCGCATCAGCGTGCCGTCGGACCACTTCAGCGCCGTCGGGTGCGAGTCGACCGGCAGGATGAGACCGGAACCCGGGTGACCGTTGGTGCTGTTGGTGTTGTTGTCCGCCTCGGAGGTGTCCCACTTCCAGATCAACAGGCCGTTCTGGTACGGGTAGTGCTCCACCCAGCCCGGACGGGTCGTCGAGAAGCCGAAGTTGTACGGGCCCGTCTTCAGCGTCTTGTCGTACGACACGTACTGCCGGTTCTCGGCGATGTAGTACTGCTTGTAGTCCTTGGTGAAGGACGCGCCGATGCGGGAGAAGCCCGTCGCGGTCCAACCGGCGTCCTGTGTCTCGGCGTTGTCCGAGAAGAGCGGCGTGCCGTCGGCGGTCACGGTGATCTCGTCGGCCGTGAAGCCGTTCTCCGCGACACCGCTGTCCGTGGCGTAGCGGAAGCGCAGGTCGATCTTCTTGCCCGCGTAGGCGTCCAGCGGGAACGACAGCTTCTTGTGCGTCTGCGAGAAGCCGGTCAGCGCCGGCTTGCCGCTGCCGTCACGCGGGATGGCCTGGCCGTCCGCCGTGCCGTCCAGGGCGGCCCAGTTGGCGCCGCCGTCGGTCGACACCTCGGTGTAGACGTAGTCGTAGCCGTCCTCGGTGGCCCACCAGCCGTCCAGGTCCAGCTTCGCCGAGGACTTGCCGGTCAGGTCCACGGACCGGGTCAGCGTGTTCTTCAGGTTGTTGCCGCTGCCGCTCCACCACTGGGCCGAGCCCTGGGCCGGCTGGGTGATGGTCGTGGTGACCGCCTTGTCCGGCAGGGTGACCACGAGGGCCTGCTTGTCCCAGGTGTTGTACTCGGCGACGCCCAGCTTGTGCGTGGACTGCGCACCGGCCTTGGCGCTGTCGTAGTTCAGCCAGCCGAGCTGCAGCTTGTCCCAGGCGTTCATGTCGCCCGGCAGGTCGCCGATGGACTCCCTGCCGGTGCCGAGCCAGGAACCCGAGGACATCAGGGTCCAGAAGCCGGTGGAGTTGTCGCCGCCGGCGGTGTCGTACTCGTCGGGCAGGCCGAGGTCGTGGCCGTACTCGTGGGCGAAGACGCCGAGGCCGCCGTTCTCCGGCTGGATGGTGTAGTCGCCGACCCAGATGCCGGTGTCGCCGATCTGGGCGCCGCCCAGCTTGTTGTCCGCGGGGCCGGTGGCGCCGGCGTCGGTGCCGAAGGCGTACCAGCGGTGGGCCCAGATCGCGTCCTTGCCCTGCGCGCCGCCGCCCGCGGACTCGTCCTCACCGGCGTGCACGATCTGGAAGTGGTCGATGTAGCCGTCGGGCTCGTTGAAGTTGCCGTCGTGGTCGTAGTCGTAGCGGTCCCACTGGTCGTACTGGGCGAGGTCCTTCTTGATGTCGGCGTCGGTCCTGCCGGCCGCCTTCTGCTGGGCGACCCAGGCGTTCAGGCCGTCACTGACCACGTTCCACACGCTCGGGCAGTTGGTCTGGCCGCAGGCGTTGTTGCCGTAACGAGCCTCGTTGTAGGGGACCTTGACCCAGTCCGTGACCTCGCCGTTGACCGAGTAGCGGCCCGAGGACTGCTTCTCGTAGTACTTCTTCAGCGACTCGGTCTTCTTGCCGGTGCCGAAGTAGAGGTCCTGGTAATGCTTCTGGTTGTAGTCCTTCTGCCAGGCCGTGGAGTTGTCCTTCTTGCGGTCCGGCGCGGCGATGGTGTTGTGCAGCGGGCCGGGCGTGCCGCCGAACTTCGGGTCGGTCTTGTCCCCGAACTCCACCAGGATCGTGAAGATCCTGTCGGTCTTCTCGCGGCTCAGCTCGACGTACTTGCTCTTGCCCTTGCGGCTCCCCAGCGCCACGACCTTGGAGCCGTCCCGGTCCTGGGCCTTGGCCTTCCCGGATATGAGTTGGCTCAGCGCCTCCTGGCGCTGGGCCTCCTGGGTCTTGCTGAGCGGGCCGTCGAGGTCGTGTGCCCGCTGTCGCACCGGGGCCGGGTCGTGCCGGTCGACGGCCGCGGACCGGGTCTGGGTGCTCGCCTCCGCGACGGCGAAGGTGGCGAATGTCGCGGAGGCCGCCGCGAGCGTCACACCGATCGCGGCCGCTCTGAACGTCCAGGATCTGCTGGTCACTTGAGTTCCTCCCCTGCGCCTGTTCGGCACATGTCAAGTGACGACATTTGACTAGAGGTTTAGAAGAAAAGACAGACCTTGACTCGGCCACTCCCTGTGCACTATGCGGAGATGGCGTCCGTTTTACGGATACCGTGCTTCCTGTGCGCCCCCCGTGCACCGGTACCGTGGGTTAGGTCACGCTTACCGGGCGTCCCGTTCGGGCATGCACGCGAAGAGAGTCGAATGGCACGCCCCGATACGCCGAAGAATCCCCGAAGAGTTCCGAGGACACGATTGCCATGCCTCGTCCGACTGCCGCACAGCTCGTTTACGGCTCATGCACCGTGATCTTCTCGACGCTCGCCATGCTGCTGCTGTCCCAGACGAGTTCGGGCCTCGGGGTCACCGTCATCGCCTTCGCGGCGCTGGCCCTCGGGCTGCTCGTGGCGATGACGGTGCCGCTGCCGAAGGTCCGCACGACCGAGGCAACCACCGATGCACCGGCCGAGGCACCGGCCGACGACCAGGCTGTGCGGGGGCGCGGCGCCGAACCCGCGCCCCAGGAGCAGCCGGTGTCCACCGCCCTGTGAACAGAGCGCAGACGAAAGCGGCGGGCCCGTGACCCCACGGACCCGCCGCTTTCGTATGGGCACCCATGACGATTCGCTCAACCGGTGCTGACCACCACCGTCTTGGCCGCCTTGTCGTGCAGCCCCTGCTTGTACGGCTTGTCGAAGTAGCTCCAACCGCCGCAGACCGCCGTCCAGATACAGGCACAGCAGAAGGCGAACGGCAGCCACAGCACCAGGGCGCGGATCAGGTTCGTCTGCACCGAGGGCGTGGCGCCGTTGTCCAGGTTCGCCACCCGCATGTTGAACCACTTCTTGCCGAGGGTCTGGCCGTACTGGGTCATCATGAACGTGTCGTACGCGACGTACAGCACGGCCGCGACGAAGGACTGCGCAACGGACCGGCCGACCTCGACGTGGTCGTCGTTGACGGTGTACTCGCGCACTCCGAACGCCCAGGTGAGCAGCCAGACGACGATGCCGACCAGGATCATGTCGATGATCCGCGCGAGCGTCCGCTTGCCGCTGTCGGCGAGCGGGGGCATGCCGGCGAGCGGGTCGGAGGGATAGCCACCGGCGCCCGCGCCGTAAGGACCGGTGCCGTAGGGGCCGCCTCCATAGGGTCCGCCTCCGTAGGGAGGGGGCTGGTCTCCGCCGTACGGGGGCGGTGGCTGGTTGCCGTACGGCGGCGGTGGCTCGCCGCTCCCGTACGGGGGTGGCTGGCCGCCGCCCGGAGGCTGCCCGCCGCCGGGCGGCGGCTGCTGCTCGGCGCCGCCGTACGGGGTGTCGTACGGCGAGCCCGACCCCTGGTCCGACGGGGGCCGCTTCCTGAACGGGTCGTCCTCGGGGGGCTGCTCTCCCGAGCCGGGGGGCGGTTCGCTGCTCATGGCCCGAGTGGACCGCGAACGCCCCGGCTCCGCATCCGGCGGACGGCCGTACGGAGTACGGCCGTGCCCCGCGCTCAGCCCGCGACGAAGGTGTGCGCCGCCTTGTCGTGCCAGCACTGGCGCCAGGGCCGGTCGAACAGGCACCACAGCACGCCCACGATCCCGATGCCGAGCAGTCCGGGCACGCTGAAGACCAGCCAGCGGCGCAGCGCCGCGCCGAAGGTGGGGGGCTCGTGCGCCTCGATGTCCCGGACCTCAAGACCGAGCAGCTTCTTGCCGAGGGTGCGGCCCCACTTGGCGGTCGGCAGCGCCTCGTACCCGACACCGACCAGCAGCAGGACGGCGAGCACGATGCCGAGACTGGTGGCGGTCGTGCCGTCGAGCAGCCAGACCGTGACCTCGCGGCCGGACAGCTCGGCCGCGTCGATCTTCTGCTGCACGTGGTCGACGGCCTTGATGCCGAGCGGTACGCCGGCGGCGGCCGTCACGGCGCCCACGACCAGGGTGTCGATCAGCCGGGCGGCGAACCGCTTGGCGAGTCCGGCGGGACGGGCGGCGGCCTGTCGGCGCGCGGCCGCCTGGAACGGGTCCTCCACCGGCGGCTTCCACGGCGCCACGGGCTGGTCGTCCGCGCCACCGGCCAGCTGGTGCACCTGCTGCGCCCAGGACGCCTGTCCGCCACCGGATCCGCTGGTCACCGGGGTGACCGGGGCACCGCCCTGCGCCGGCACCGAGGGCGCGACGGCCGCCTGGGCGGGGGGTGCGGGCTGGGCCTGCGGTGCCTGCGCGGCGGCGGCACGGGCGGCGGCGGCCTTGCCGGCACCGAAGCCGGGGCCTCCGGCCGGGGAGGCGGGGTTCGGGGAGGCAGCGGCGGGGTTCGCGGTGGGCGGGGTGTGTGCGCCGACGGGGCCCTGCGGCCCGAAGCCACCGGGCGCCGCCCCCGCGCCGGGGGCGTGCGGGCCGAAGCCCGAACCGGCCCCGGTGCCGACACCGGGGGTCTGCGGGGCGTAGGCGCCGGGCGCCGCGGACGAACCGGCCGCACCCGCGTCCTGGCCACCCGCTCCCGAACCGGACGCGGGCGCGGCGAAGCCGGGGCCCTGGGCCGCGCCGTGCGGTCCGAAGCCGGAGGCCTGCGGGCCGGACCCGGGCTGCCCGCCCTGGCCCTGGCCGGGTAGCGGGCGGAACGTCATCGTGCCGTCGTCCTGCACGGCCGCGGGTCCCGGGACCGGCCGGCGGAAGATGAAGGTGCCGCCGGGGTCCTGGTCGACGCCCTCCCCCGGCGGGACCGAGGCCGTGCCGTCGGTGCGGCCCGCCTGGCCGGCCGGCCGGGCCGAGCCCTCGGCGGGCACCCGGGGGTCGGTACCCCAGGCGGTGCGCCCGTCGCCGTCCCCGGCGGAACCGAACCGCCCCGCGGACGGGCCGGCACCGCCGGCACCGGGCTGTCCGGAGGGTGTGGGGGCCGGGTCCTCGTCGAAGAAGTGCGGGCCCGTCTCCTCGACGGCCGGGGCCGCGGGACGGACACCGGGCGGCGGGGTGAGCGGTTCGCCGTCCTTCGGCGCCGGGCGGCTGGTACCGGGCACCCAGGAGGCGCCGTTCCAGTACCGGACGTATCCGGGGATGGACGGGTCCGGGTAGTAGCCCTCGCGGGGCCTGTCGTCACCTGGGGCCGGGGTTGGGGCGCTCATGTCCGTCGTCCCGTATCTGCTCGGGGGTGGGATGGGAGCCTCCACATCTATCAGACCGCGGCACTCCGCAGCGCCAGTCCCGCAGGACCCACCCCTTTCCGGGCAACGCCGTACCCGGCTCCCGCACGTCCCCGAAAAAGATTTCCCCGAACCCGCGTAATGGCCCGGCCCCTGCCCGCTCTCCCCCGGTGCGGGCCCGTTCCGAGCGGACCCGGCCAAGCCCCGACAGAAAGGACACGCAGGTCATGCATCACACCGTGGTGGAGCGGGAGCTGGAACTGAGGCTCGTCCTGTCGCCGGAGCGCGGCATCCCGGTGCCGGCCCGGCTGAGCTACCGCTCCGACGATCCGTACGCCGTCCACATCGCCTTCCACATCAACTCCGACCGTCCCGTCAACTGGACGTTCGCCCGCGACCTGCTGGTGGAGGGTGTGTTCCGGCCGTGCGGGCAGGGGGACGTGCAGGTGTGGCCGTCGAAGGTGGCGGGGCGCAGTGTCGTGCTGATGGCGCTGAGCTCACCGGACGGGGACGCGCTGCTGGAGGCGCCGGTCCCGCAGGTGTCGGCCTGGCTGGAGCGGACGCTGCGGGCCGTGCCCCCGGGGGGCGAGGGCGGGCAGCTGGGCATCGACGACGCGCTCGACCAGCTGCTCGCCCAGTGAGCGCCCCAGGGTCAGAGCACCTTGCCCGGGTTGAGGATGCCCAGGGGATCGAAGGCGTGCTTCACGGCCCGCTGCATCTCGACCCCGACCGGCCCGATCTCCCGGGCGAGCCACTCCTTCTTCAAGACGCCGACGCCGTGCTCGCCGGTGATGGTGCCGCCGAGCTCCAGGCCGAGGGCCATGATCTCGTCGAAGGACTCGCGGGCCCGCCGGGACTCGGCCTCGTCCTGGGCGTCGAAGCAGACGGTGGGGTGGGTGTTGCCGTCGCCGGCGTGTGCGCAGACGCCGATGGTCAGGCCGTACTTCGCGGCGATCCGCTCGACGCCCTCCAGCATCGCTCCGAGCTGCGAGCGGGGCACGCACACGTCGTCGATCATCGTCGTGCCCTTGACCGCCTCCAGCGCGGTCAGCGAGAGCCGCCGGGCCTTCAGCAGCAGCTCCGACTCGGCCGCGTCCTCGGCCGGGACCACCTCGGTGGCGCCGGCGGCCTCGCACAGCGCGCCGACGGCGGCGAGGTCGGCGGCCGGGTCCGGGGTGTCGAAGGCCGCCAGCAGCAGCGCCTCGGTGGTCTCGGGGAGGCCCATGTGGGCGAGGTCGTTGACCGCCTTGACGGTCGTACGGTCCATCAGTTCGAGGAGGGACGGGAGGTGACCGCCCTCCATGATCCGGCAGACGGCGTCGCAGGCCGCCGCCGCGGAGGGGAACTCGGCGGCCAGCACCAGCTGCTGCGGAGGCTTGGGCTTCAACGCCAGCACAGCCCGGACGACGATGCCGAGCGAGCCCTCGGAGCCGACGAAGAGGCGGGTGAGGTCGTAGCCGGCGACGCCCTTGGCGGTGCGGCGGCCGGTGGACATCAGGCGGCCGTCGGCCAGCACCACGTCCAGGCCGAGCACGTACTCGGCCGTGACCCCGTACTTCACACAGCACAGGCCGCCGGAACCGGTGCCGATGTTGCCGCCGATGGTGCACATCTCCCAGCTGGAGGGGTCCGGCGGGTAGTACAGGCCGTGTTCCTCGACCGCGCGGGACAGGGCCGCGTTGATCACTCCGGGCTCGACCACGGCGATCCGGTCGACGGGGCTGATCTCCAGGATGCGGTCCATCTTGGTGAGGGACAGCACGATGCAGCCGTCGGTGGCGTTGGCGGCGCCGGACAGGCCCGAGCGGGCGCCCTGCGGGACCACCGGAACGCGCAGTTCGGTGGCGGTGCGCATGACGTGCTGGACGTGTTCGACGGTGCGCGGCAGGACGACGACGGCCGGGGTGCCGGCCGGGCAGAAGCTCGCCATGTCGTTGGCGTAGGCGGCGGTGACGTCGGGGTCGGTCAGCACGGCCTCGGCGGGCAGGCCGGCCAGGAGCCGGTCAGTGAGGTCGCTCGTGACCACGGCGTCTTCGGAGCGGGGCGCTTCGATGCGGCTCATGATCAAAGGGTCGCACTCACGGCCATCGGTGTGAACCCCGTCCGTACTCCGCTCGGTCGACCCGGATCGGCTCCGCACTTCTCGCCGTTGAGGGTCCCGGTGGCGAGGGCGGCGTTGGGGGCGTTGGGCGGCGTGCCGCAGGCGCCGCCCAACTGAACCCCGTGACGGGCCTACAGGTTGCCGCGCTTGGCCTGCTCGCGCTCGATCGCCTCGAACAGGGCCTTGAAGTTGCCCTTGCCGAAGCCCATGGAGCCGTGGCGTTCGATGATCTCGAAGAACACCGTCGGGCGGTCCTGGACCGGCTTGGTGAAGATCTGCAGCAGGTAGCCGTCCTCGTCGCGGTCGGCGAGGATCTTCAGCTCGCGCAGGGTCTCGATCGGCACCCGGGTGTCGCCGACCCACTCGCCGAGGGTGTCGTAGTAGGAGTCGGGGGTGTCGAGGAACTCGACGCCGGCCGCGCGCATGGTGCGGACGGTCTCCACGATGTCGCCCGTGTTCAGCGCGATGTGCTGGACGCCGGCGCCGCCGTAGAACTCCAGGTACTCGTCGATCTGGGACTTCTTCTTGGCGATCGCGGGCTCGTTGATCGGGAACTTGACCTTGAGGGTGCCGTCCGCGACGACCTTCGACATCAGCGCGCTGTACTCGGTGGCGATGTCGTCGCCCACGAACTCCTTCATGTTCGTGAAGCCCATGACCTTGTTGTAGAACCCGACCCACTCGTTCATCTTGCCGAGCTCGACGTTGCCGACGCAGTGGTCGATGGCCTGGAAGGTGCGCTGGGCGGGCGGGGCGACCATCGGCTTCGCGGCGACGTAACCGGGCAGGTAGGGGCCGTCGTAGCCGGAGCGGTCGACCAGGGTGTGGCGGGTCTCGCCGTAGGTGGCGATCGCGGCGAGGACGACGGTGCCGTGCTCGTCCTTGACCTCGTACGGCTCGACGACGCTCCGCGCGCCGTGCTCGATCGCGTAGGCGTGGGCGGCGCGGGCGTCCGGGACCTCGATGGCCAGGTCGATGACGCCGTCGCCGTGCTCGGCCACGTGCCGGGCGAGGAAGCGGCCCCAGTCGGTGCTCGGCTTGATCACCGAGGTGAACACGAAGCGGGCGGAGCCGTTCTCGAGCACGTAACTGGCGGTCTCGCGGCTGCCGTTCTCCGGTCCGGAGTAGGCGACCAGCTTCATGCCGAAGGCGGTGGAGTAGTAGTGCGCCGCCTGCTTGGCGTTGCCCACGGCGAAGACGACCGCGTCCATTCCCTTGACCGGGAAGGGGTCGGCCTGCCGGGCGGTGTCGGGAGTGTGGTGTGTGGTCTGCGTCATGCCGGAAGCGTGGACCCACTCTGCAAGGTGCGCAATAGTTTCCGTGTTCACTGGGCAGTCTGTTCAGTGGTACGACCGTAGTGCCGGTCTTTCTGTACAGGATGCCCATCCCTGGGGGTGCCGTGGCGATCGATCATCTGGACGGGCGGATCATCGTGCTCCTCGCCCGCGAGCCGCGCATCGGCGTGCTGGAGATGTCCCGGCGGCTCGGGGTCGCCCGGGGCACGGTGCAGGCGCGCCTGGACCGGCTTCAGTCGAACGGGGTCATCCGGGGATTCGGCCCCCAGGTGGATCCGGCGGCGCTCGGCTATCCGGTCACCGCCTTCGCCACGCTGCAGATCCGGCAGGGCCAGGGCGCCGACGTCCGCGCACACCTGGCGACCGTGCCGGAGGTGCTGGAACTGCTGACCACCACCGGCAGCGGCGACATGCTGTGCCGCCTGGTGGCCCGCTCCAACGCCGATCTCCAGCGGGTGATCGACCGGGTCATCGGCTTCGACGGCATCGTCCGGGCGTCCACGGCGATCGTCATGGAGAACCCGGTTCCGCTGCGGATCATCCCGCTGGTGGAACAGGCGGCCGGGCACGATGACGCATGACGCGCGACGCCTGCGCCGGCAGCATCCGCTGGAAGCCGACTGCGGCTCAACAGCTCGGCACGGGCCCCTTGCCGTTCTCCAGCGTCTGAAGGGCGTTCACCGCTCCCTTGAGCGTGGTGACCGGGATCAGGCGCAGGCCCTTCGGGAGTTCTGCCTCGGCGTCGGTGCACTCGGCCTTCGGGACCAGGAAGATCGTGGCGCCGTCGCGTCGGGCGGCCTGGGTCTTCAGGGCCACCCCGCCGACCGCGCCGACGTTGCCGGAGGCGTCGATCGTGCCCGTACCCGCGATGGTGCGACCGCCCGTGAGGTCGCCGCCGCTGCCGTCGCCGTGCAGCTTGTCGATGATGCCCAGGGTGAACAGCAGGCCCGCGCTCGGCCCGCCCACGTCGGCCAGCCTCAGCGTGACCTTGACCTTGTCGGCACTCAGCCCCAGGTACTTCAGCGCCGCCCGGGTCGCCGCGTCCTGGGACTGCTGCATCTGCGCCGCGTTGTGCTTCTCGATCTCCTTGACGGTGTCGCCGCTCGGGTAGACCGCGTCGCGCGGCATGACCGCCCGGTCGGTGCGG
Organism: Streptomyces sp. NPDC054783; assembly: GCF_053611725.1. Taxonomy (NCBI): domain Bacteria; kingdom Bacillati; phylum Actinomycetota; class Actinomycetes; order Kitasatosporales; family Streptomycetaceae; genus Streptomyces; species Streptomyces sp. NPDC054783. The sequence goes on from NZ_JBSHAY010000028.1 coordinate 18,261, forward strand.
AACCAGTTGCCGGCCACGTCACCGAGGCTCACCCGGGCGTCCGGGCCGGTCGCCACGATCGTGACCATCCGCAGCTGCCCGCTGGTCCTGCGGACCGGCGCACCGGAGACGTTGATCACCTGGGTGCCCTTGTTCGCGCCCAGCACGTTCGCCGTCATGCCGGGCTGCGCCACCGAGAACGGCAGCGGTGCGAACGCCGCCGTGGCCAGCAGGGCCACGACGGGCAGAGCGCAGACGGCTACGGCCTGGGGACGCGTGAGACGTGAGAGCACGGGATCAATCTAACGTGACCACCGGCTGTCTCTTATGCCGCGTACAGGTCCCTTCGCCGACGGGTGAAGCGGCGCAGGGCCTCCGGAAGGGGCTCGATGCCGATTCCGGGGGCGGTCGGCACCGGCAGGTGGCCGTCCCGCAGGACGAACGGCTCGGTGATGTCCTCGGCGAAGTAGCGGGCCGAGGCGGAGGTGTCCCCGGGGAGGGTGAAGCCGGGCAGGGCGGCCAGGGCCAGGTTGGGAGCGCGGCCGATGCCCGTCTCCAGCATGCCGCCGCACCACGCCGGGACGCCGTGCGCGTGCGCCACGTCGTGGACCCGGCGGGCCTCCAGGTAGCCGCCGACCCGGGCGGGCTTGACGTTCACCACCCGGCAGGCGTCCATCGCGATCGCGGCGGCGGTGCCGGAGGCGTGGTGCAGGGACTCGTCCAGGCAGACAGGGGTGCGCAGACGCTTCTGCAGCCGGGCGTGGGCGTACAGGTTGTTCTCCTCCAGCGGCTCCTCGATCAGCAGCAGCCCGAAGTCGTCCAGGCGCCGCAGGTGTTCGGCGTCCGCGAGGGTGTAGGCGGTGTTGGCGTCCACCTGGAGGGGCAGGGCGTCACCGAAGCGGTCGCGGACCGCGCGGACCGGCTCCACGTCCCAGCCGGGCTCGATCTTCAGCTTGATGCGCACATACCCCTCGGCGAGGTAGCGCTCGACGTCGTCCAGCAGCCCCGGCACCGAGTTCCCGATGCCGACCGACACCCCGGCGGGCACCCGGTCCCGTACCGCGCCGAGATACGTCGCGAGCGGCATGCCGTGCGCGCGCAGCTCGGCGTCCAGCAGCGCCGTCTCCAGGGCCGCCTTCGCCAGCTCGTGGCCCTTGATCTTCGCCATGGCCGGGGCGAGGGCGGCGGTCGTGACCTCCCCCAGCGCCGCCACGCGCGGGATCAGGAAGTCGCGCAGCACGATCTCGGCGCCGGCGACGAACTCCGAGCAGTACAGCGGCTCGGGATCGGCGGCGAACTCCGACCAGCCCTCGGCGGAGTCGGTGACGACGTGCAGGAGGAAGGTGTCCTTCGTCGTCATCGTCCCGAAGGACGTACGGAACGGGGTGGCCAGCGGGATCGCGACGTGCACGATCTCGACGCGCTCCAGCTTCATGCCGTGGCCCCCTCACGGGTGAGGGTGTACCAGCCGTCGCGGGACATCCCGGTGGCCCGGAACCCCTCCACGAAGGCCGTCAGCAGCACCTCGCGCACCGCGTACCGCCAGCGCAGGGCCAGCGCCGGGTCGGCGGCGCGCAGCTTGACGACGTCCGCCGGCACCCGGCACCAGACGCGCCGCTCGTCGCGGCGGACGAGGGAGTCGCCGTCGGGGGCGACGGCGGTGACCGGTCCACGGGGCGTGACGTCGTACGACGCCCTCGGCGCGGCCAGGTCCCAGGTCACCGTCAGCCGGTCGCTCTCGTCGCCGTCGTTCACGCCGTCGGTCATCGGACCGTAGAAGTCGACCAGGTACTCCGTGCCGGTGGCGCCCAGCTTGGCCAGGTTGAAGCGGGCGTTGCGGCCGACCAGCGGGTCGAAGGTCCAGCGCATGGTGCCGGCGCCCACCCCGAGGGCCCAGTCCCGCTGGGCCTGCTTCACCGCGTGTCCGAGCCCCTGCTCGGCGGCGGCCACCAGCGAGTACGTGCTGCGGTCGGCAGCGAGGACGCCGACGGAGGCGCCCGCGAGCCGCTGCCCGTCGTACGCGCCGTGCACCGCGCCGCCGGCGTGCACCAGGCTGTGCAGAACCTCGGCCGGGTAGGGCGGGGCGCTGCGGGGCGTCCGCCAGACGTCGCTGAAGTAGTCGGCCACGGCCGCGAGGGAGGCGACGTCGTGGACGGTACGGATGGTGACTCCTGCTGTCATGGCACGAGTCTCGAAGGAGCCGGCCCCGCGCGCGTTGTGCGAGCGGCCAACGCGCGCCGTACGTTCGTTTCACCATCCGCCAACCGCCCGCCGGGAACCCGCATGAACGCCTGCACCCTCGGTGACCTCCTGGACGTCGTCGGCGGCCCCGCCCTGCGCCTGCACACGGCCCCCGCCGGGCAGGCCGTCCCGGTGACCGAGGCGGTGCTCCACGACGGCCGGACGCCGCTCCCCCGGCAGCCCGGCGCGCTCCTGCTCGCGGTCGGCGTCCCGGCGGCGGAGTCCGGGCCGCTGCTGCGGGCGGCGGCCGAGGCCGGGCTGACCGGGGTGGTGGTGCGCGGCGCCGACGGCCCGGTCGCGCAGGCGGAGGCGCACGGCGTGGCGCTGCTGTCGGTCGCCGAGGACGCGACCTGGCACCACGTCCATCTGCTGCTCGCCTCGGCCATCGCCGCCCAGCCCGCCGCCATGCCCTCCGACACCGGCCTCGGCGACCTGTTCGCGCTGGCCGACGCGATCGCGACGGCGGCCGGCGGGGCCACCGCCGTCGAGGACCCACGGCAGCGGATCCTCGCCTACTCCACCGTCCCCGGCCAGCCGGTGGACGAGGACCGCCGGCAGGGCATCCTCGGCCGCCAGGTACCGGCCGGCGCGGACAACACCGAGCAGTACCGCCGGCTGTTCGCCGCCGACCGGCCGATCCGGCTGCCCGCGCTGTCGGACGGGGACCTGCCCCGCCTCGCCATGCCGGTACGGGCCGGCGGGGAGACGCTCGGCTCGGTGTGGGTGATCGACGGCGGCTCACTCGCCCCGGACGCCGAGGACACCCTCGCCCAGGGCGCCTCCACGGCCGCCCTGCTCCTGCTGCGGGCGCGCGCGGCCCGGGAACTGGCCCGGCACCGGGGCAGCGAGTTGCTGCGCCGGCTGCTGGGCGGCTCGGCGGACGCGGCGACGGCCGCCGAGCGCCTGGGCATCGCCGGTCCCGCCCGGGTGGCGGCCTTCGTGCTCGACTCCGCCGCCGGCGTCCCGGACGCCGAGCGCACGGCGCTGCGCCTGCTGGACGTCGTACGCCTGCAGTGCGAGGCGCGCTACGGGCGGCACGCCGGCGTGCTGGTGGACGGGGTGGTGTACGCGGTGCTGCCCGGCCCCGGTGAACGGCACAAGAGGCTGGCCGAGGACATCGTGGCCCGGGCCGGGCAGGCGCTGCGGGTGCCGGTGCGGGCGGCGCTCGGCGAGGTCGTCCCGGACGCGGCGGGGCTGGCGGACTCCCGGGCGGACGCGGACCTGGTGCTGCGGGTGCTGGACGCGGACCTGCCGGTGGCCGGCGTGGACGAGGTACGGCCCCGGGTCACGCTGTTGCGGCTGGCCGAAGTGATGGGCGAACGCCGGGAGCTGAGCGCGGGCGCCTGGCGCCGGGTGCTGGCGTACGACGCCGCGCACGGCACGGAGTACGCCCGCACCCTGGTCTGCTGGTTCGACGCGGGCTGCGACATGGCGGGCGCGGCGAAGCTCCTCGCCGTCCATCCCAACACCTGCCGCTACCGCCTGCGCCAGCTCCAGCAGCACGCCGGGGTCGACCTGGACGACCCCGACGAACGGCTGGTTCTCTGGCTGCAGTTGAGGGCGCTGGGCGGGCTCAGCTCAGCCACGCCCTGAGCCTGGATTCACACCGCTCGAGGTGCTCCACGGGGACGCACTCCCCCACCGTGTGGGCGAGGGAGGGGTCCCCGGGACCGTAGTTGAGCGCGGGCACGCCCAGCGCGGCGAACCGGGCGACGTCCGTCCAGCCGAGCTTGGGCCGCGGCTCGGCGCCGAGCGCGGCGACGAGCCCGCCGACCCGGTCCAGGTGCGGCAGGGCACCGCCGACGACCTCGGTGACGCGCACCTCGTACTCCGGGAAGAGCGAGCGCACGTACGCCTCCGCATCCAGCGGCGAACGACTGGGCGCGAAACGGCAGTTGACGGTGACGACACACTCGTCCGGTACGACGTTCCCGGCGCCCCCGGCCCGTACGGCGACGGCGCTGCTCGGCGCCGATGCGGGCGAGCCCGTTGCGGTCCCCTTCCACCTCCTCGCACTCGTGGAAGACGTAGGTGAGGTCGCGGACGGGAGCGGAGACGGTGGCCGCCAGCCGCAGGGCGACGGCCACCCCGCCCTTCATGTCGCAGGCGCCGAGCCCGTGCACACGGCCGTCGGCCAGCCGGGAGGGCAGGTTTCCGGCAGCCGGGACGGTGGCCAGGTGCCCGGCGACCAGAGCGCGTTCGCCGCGTCCGAGGTGGGTGCGGGCGACGACGGAGTTGCCGACCCGGTCGACGGTGAGACGGGGCAGGGCGCGCAGGGTTTCCCGGACGGCGTCCGCGATCTCCGTCTCCCGCCCGCTCTCGGAGGGCAGGTCGACAAGGGCGCGGGTGAGGGTGACGGCGTCGGCGGTGAGGTCGAGGGCGGTCATGCGAGGTCTTCCGGGGAGGTCTGGGCGAGCTTGGAGTGCCGGATGCCGTAGAGGCCGTGGATGACGAGCCCGGCCGCCATCCATGCCCCGAAGGCGATCCAGGTGTGCGGCGCCCAGGCTGCCCGGCATGCAGACGCGGAATCCGACGCCGAGCAGGGGCGTGACGGGCGAGAACGGCACCCGGAAGGAGCGCGGGATGCCGGGGCTGCGCCGGCGCGGCAGTAAGGCCGAGCAGCTCGTCGACGTACTGCCCCCACCCGACGGCGACGGCCGACACCCCGTACTCCACGATCAGACACCAGCCGCAGACCCAGGCGACCAGCTCGCCGAGGGTGGCGCAGGCGTAGCCGTAGGAGGATCCCGAGCCGGGGATCATGCCGGCCAGTTCGGCGTGCGCCCGGCGGGTGAGCCGACGTGTCCTGATTGCTTCTTGTGCTGTGGCCCCCGGCGATGGGGGTTCCCGCTCGAGCGAAGCCGAGAGCGGGGAGGCTCCCTGCAAGCGCCGGCAAGCGAGACCCACCCCGGTCCGCTTCAGTACAGGGCCATCCCCCGCACCGCTCAGCGCAACGCTTCGGCGACCTCCTTCGCCGCCTCCACCACCCTCGGTCCCACCCGCTCCGGCACGGAGTCCGCCAGCATCACCACACCCACGCTGCCCTCAACGCCCGTGACCCCCACCAACGGCGCCGCGGCCCCGCTCGCCCCGGCCTCCAGCTCTCCGTGGGTGAGGGTGTACCCGGGATCCACCGACGGCGACTGGCGCGCGGCCAGGATCGCCCTGCCGGCCGCCCCCCGGTCCAGCGGATGCCGGAACCCGGCGCGATACGCCACGTGATAGTCGGTCCAGCTCGGTTCGACCACGGCGACGGCCAGCGCCTCCGTCCCGTCCACCAGCGTCAGATGCGCCGTGGCCCCGATGTCCTCGGCGAGCGACCGCAGCGCGGGCAAAGCGGCCTCCCGCACCAGCGGATGCACCTGCCGGCCGAGCCGCAGCACCCCTAGACCGACCCGGGCTCGCCCGCCCAAGTCGCGTCGTACGAGCGCGTGTTGTTCCAGCGTGGCGAGCAACCGGTACACCACGGTACGGTTCACGCCCAGTTTCGTGGACAGCTCGGTGACGGTCAGCCCGTGGTCGGTGTCGGCGAGCAGCTTGAGGACACGCAGTCCCCGGTCGAGCGTCTGAGAGGTCTCCGCGGTCACGACGCCCACTCCTTTGGTGGTGAGGTCGACGGCCCTCCGAGCGGCGGATGCCTCACCGAGTCCCGTCGGCGACGCGCTTCAGAGGCCGCCGATCGGCAGGACGGCCCGGCGGCTCCGGGTCATGTCGCTTCACGGCTGCGCTCCGCGGCGGCGCTGCCACGGGGCGTGTGCGTAGCGGGACAGTAGCGAAGCAGGTTCGCTGAGCGGAAGTCTCAGTCCAGAATCCGGGCAAGACCATATCCGGCCTGCTGCTATTCGTCCGGGTACGCACATGCCCCAGGAACCTGCACGGCGACTCATCGCATGCGCGTGGCCCACTCCTGCACCTTGGCGATCCGCTGCCGCAGCTGCCCGGCCGTGGCCTCCGCGCTGGGCGGCCCGCCGCAGACCCGGCGCAGCTCGGTGTGGATCACCCCGTGCGGCTTGCCGCTCTGGTGGACGTAGGCGCCGACCATCGTGTTGAGCTGCTTGCGCAGCTCCATCATCTCCTTGTGCGTGACCACCGGCCGCCGCTCGGCCGGCAGCTCCAGCAGGTCGGCCTCGGTGTCCGGCTTCTTGCGGCTGTGCGCGATCTGCCGGGCCTGCCGCTTCTGCAGCAGCAGCTGGACCTGCTCGGGCTCCAGCAGCCCCGGAATGCCGAGGTAGTCCTGCTCCTCCTCGCTGCCCGGGTGCGCCTGCATGCCGAACTCGGCGCCGTCGTAGAGCACCCGGTCGAAGACGGCGTCGGACTCCAGCGCCTCGAAGGGCAGCATGTCCTGCTCGCCGGTGTCCTCGTCCTGCTGCTTGTTCGCCTCCTCCATCTCCTTCTCGGATTCGGCGTACGGGTCCTCCTCGCCCTCCTTCTTCGGCTTGTCGAGGGCGTGGTCCCGCTCCTTCTCCATCTCGCCCGCGAACGTCAGCAGGTCGGGCACGGTCGGCAGGAACACGGACGCGGTCTCGCCGCGCCGCCGCGACCGTACGAAACGCCCGACGGCCTGCGCGAAGAAGAGCGGGGTCGAGATCGTTGTCGCGTACACGCCCACCGCGAGCCGGGGCACGTCGACGCCCTCGGACACCATGCGCACCGCGACCATCCACCGGTCGCTGCTCTCGCTGAAGTCGTCGATCCTCTGCGAGGCGCCGGCGTCGTCGGAGAGGACGAGCGTCGCCTTCGTCCCCGTGATCTCGCGGATCAGCTTGGCGTAGGCGCGGGCGGAGTCCTGGTCGGAGGCGATGACGAGGGCACCGGCGTCCGGGATGGCCTTGCGGACCTCGGTCAGCCGCTGGTCGGCGGCGCGCAGCACGCTGGGCATCCAGTCGCCACGGGGGTCGAGCGCCGTACGCCAGGCCTGGCTGATCGCGTCCTTGGTCATCGGCTCCCCGAGCCGCGCGGCGATCTCGTCACCGGCCTTCGTACGCCAGCGCATGTTGCCGCTGTAGGAGAGGAAGATGACCGGCCGGACGACCCCGTCCGACAGGGCGGACCCGTACCCGTAGGTGTAGTCGGCGGCGGACCGCCGGATGCCGGCGTTGTCCTCCTCGTACGTCACGAAGGGGATGGGGTTGGTGTCGGACCGGAACGGCGTACCGGTCAGGGCGAGGCGCCGCGTCGCCGGCTCGAAGGCCTCCAGACAGGCCTCGCCCCAGGACTTGGAGTCACCGGCGTGGTGGATCTCGTCGAGGATGACGAGCGTCTTGCGCTGCTCGACCCGGTTGCGGTGCAGCATGGGCCGCACGCCGACGCCGGCGTAGGTGACGGCGACACCGTCGTACTCCCGGCCGAGGGGCCCCGCGCTGTACTCGGGATCGAGCTTGATCCCTATCCTTCCGGCCGCCTCGGCCCACTGCTTCTTCAGGTGCTCGGTCGGCGCGACCACGGTCACCTGCTGCACGACGTGGTGATGCAGCAGCCAGGAGGCGAGCGTCAGCGCGAAGGTCGTCTTGCCGGCGCCGGGCGTGGCGACGGCGAGGAAGTCACGCGGCTGCTCCTGGATGTACTTCTCCATCGCCCCCTGCTGCCAGGCACGCAGCTTGCTGGCGGTACCCCAGGGCGCGCGGCCCGGGAAGGCGGGCGACAGGTGGTGGGAGTGAGCGGAGGAAGCGGCGGTGGTAGTCACGGTCTCCGTTTTTTGGGGCTGGAATCTTGGGGCCGCGCGCAGCGCGTCCGTTGGGGCGGTGGCGGGTGACGGGCGGGATCGGCTACGTATGACAACCGGGCCACCCTACCGGCGCCCCGACGGTGTCAACGTGCGAACGAGGCCGGGTCGCCCGTGGGTGGGACCCACGTCACAGCCACCGCAGCCGCCCCCACGTCACCCGGCGACCGGCCTTCGCCAGGTCGTCGCGCCTCACATTCCCACGTCACCGTGACCTCAGACGTGTCGTCACCCATGCCCCCGCCAACGCCACCACGGCCATCGGCAGGAACACGGCGGCGAAGGCCGCGGGATGGGTGCCGTCGGGCGTCGCGGCCGTGGTGGCCGTGCTGCCGCCGCCCAGGGCCGCGAAGGCGGCGCCGGTCACGGCGAGCAGGACGACGTTGGACAGGGCGTCGGAGATCTGGAGCGCGGCGGAGTTGGTGCCGGCCTCCTTCGGGGCGGACAGCTTCAGCAGCAGCACGCTGGTGGAGGAGATCACCAGGCCCATGCCGAAGCAGCCGAAGCCCCAGGCGACGGCGAGGGTCCAGACGGGCACGGAGTGCACGAGCACGCTGGGCGCGGCGGTGATCGCGGCCGCGACCAGCACCATCCCGGCGGTCATCAGCCGCTCCCGGTACGGCTGCACGCGCGGCCGGGACTGCACCCACGAGCCCAGCGCCCAGGTGCCGCCGCCCGCCGCCAGCGAGAACCCGGCGAGCATCGGGGACAGCCCGCGCTGCGTGACCAGCATCAGCGGCACGAAGGACTCGGCGGCGATGAAGGAGCCGGCGGACAGCCCGCGCAGCAGCACCACGGAGGGCAGTCCGCGGGCCGCGCGGTAGGTGCCGGGCGGGAGGAGACCGAGGACGGCGGGCACCAGCAGGGCGGCGCCGGCCAGCCCGGGGAGGAGGGAGAGGGGACGCAGGTCCTGGGCGGCGTACTGGAGGAGGCCGGCGCCGAGGGAGATGCCGAGGGCGAGCCGGATCCGCCGCCGGTCGAAGGAGCCGGCGCCGGTCTCCGCGTCCACCGGGCCCGAGGCCCTGCGGCGTATCTGCGGCAGGGCGAGAGCGAGCGGGAAGACGACGAGGGCCGGGATGCCGAGGAAGACCCAACGCCAGCCGAGGTGTTCGGTGACGGCGCCGGAGGCGAGCGGGCCGACGACGGACGGTACGACCCAGCCGGCCGCGAACGCCGCCATGATCGCGGGCCGCAGCCGCTCGGGGTAGGCACGGCCGACGACGACGTACAGCGCGACGATGACCAGCCCGCCGCCGAACCCCTGCACGGCCCGCCCGAGGATGAACACCCACATGACCTGCGCGGTCCCGGCGACGACGAGTCCCGCGGCGAAGGCCCCGATCCCCGTGGTCAGCGCACCGAGCGGCCCGCGCCGGTCGGACCACTGGCCGGCCAGCACCATGCCGAACAGGCTGGTCGTGAAGTACCCGGAGAAGGCGAACGCGTACAGGGCCACGCCGTCCAGTTCCCGCGCCGCGACCGGCATGGCGGTACCGACGGCGGTCGCCTCGAAGGCGATCAGCAGCACGACGGAGACGATCCCGACACTGAGCGCCCGGTAGGCCCGGCCCAGCACACCGTCGCCCTGCTCGACGGAGTTCACCACGGCGGCATCACGGGATTCGAGGGCACTCATGGTCGCCAGAGTAAGGTGCACAGCGCGGTTTTGCCCCTGTCGGTGGTCCTGCTCGTCCTCCGACCTTGGCCGTACGTCCCGCGTCGTTCATGAACGCCGCATGGCAGTCGCATTGCAGCACCACCGCCCGCCTTGAGCCCTCGGAGCCCCTCCCCATAACCTCGTGTCCACGAACACGGCCGTGTGCCCGAGCGGTTCAGGGGCTCGCCTGCAAAGCGAGTTACGCGGGTTCGAATCCCGCCACGGCCTCCGGTGCCTTGACCAGGCAAGAGAGCGGACGATTGTGGTTGGCAGGGCGGTCAGGGAGGGGATCCTGCCCCTGTCCCTGACCGCCCTGCGGGTGGGTTGACATCTTCCATGTGCGGTTGTGCGGTTGTGCGGTTGGCGGGCAGAACTGCCGTCGGTTGTCCGTCAGTTGCAGAAGTTGAGGATGGGGAGGAGACCGTTGCCGCACTGGTTCTCTTCGCCCCCGCCGCCGCCACCGTGGCCGTACGCGGGGGTGGCCTTGGTGGCGACGTGCGTGGGGGGCGTCGCGGCCACGGCGGACGTGGCAGTTGCCACCCCCGCCGCACAAGCGAGGCCCAGGGCGGCACACACCGCGAATACTCGCGGCATCCGGGAAACGGTCTTCTTGGGGTGAGGTGCAGTGTTCATGCCCTCACCATGCACACCCTCGTGACCAGTTGCCCGCCGAGCGCATCCGAGCGGGTGAGCCACCCCCGGGTCGGATCCGAATCGGCAAGGCTCCGCGCCTTTGAGGGAGGTGCCCGAAGCCTCAACTCAGTGGCGCAGCAAGCCCTGTCTCCGTGGACACCTGCCGCGCCTCATGGGAGCCGGCCCGTGGGTGACGAGGTGCGTGCGAGGTGTACGGTCCCGGTACCGCGCCCGGGATCAAGGGCGCCTGGGCCTGTACAGGGGGGATCGTGGGTCCCCAGCCCGTCCCGGTGTCGAGGAAGCCGGTGCCGGCCGCGCGGGCGTCGACGCCTGGGCCGGGGCAGAAGCCGGCCGACCTGGATGGGGCGGCAAACCTGCGGAAGCACGGCGTCGGTGATCGGATCGCCCGGGCGGGCCGGGTCAGAGGACGCCGCCCGCCTCGTCCTGGAATATTTCCGTCCAGTAGTGCCAGTCGGTGCCGGGCGCCGTGCCCGTGGGGTCGACGGCCGACAGGGTGTGGATCATCGCCGCGGCCAGCTGGTCGTACGCCTCCGTCGTCAGTTCGTTGCCGAGGTGTTCGTCGATGGTGCGCTCGTGGTGCAGGAGCCAGAGCGTGAAGGCGAGGGTGGAGACGTCGGTGTTGAGGGGGTGGAGCGTCGCGTCCGGCTCGCTGAAGGTGAGGACCGCGCCCGTTCTGCCGTCGACCACCAGGCTGTGGTCCTCGATCAGGCGGCCGAGCCGGATCAAGTGATCGGCGTGGGCGGGGAGTTCGCCCCATGCACGGTCGTCCGCGCACTCCTCGCTGACGTACTCGCGGAGGGTCGGCAGCGGGACGTCCGTGTCGGCGTGGAAGAGGACCGCCTCCTCCGGCAGCCCGGTCTCGCGCAGGAAGCGCCGGGTCGGCTCGTACGTGAGCGTGACGGGGAAGTCGACCTCTTCGAAGCGGACCACCCGGCCGTGCCCGAACTCCTGGTCCAGCAGTCGGGCGGGGACGTCCAGGGTGAGGCCGGAGGTGGTGCCAGGGCCCGCGGCGAGGGCGAGCGGGCGGATCAGGGCCGCCGCCTTCCAGTACGGCGGGACCTCACCGCCCGCACCCTCCTCGAAGAGGGAGAGGAGGCGGCGGGTCGCCTCGGCCGCCGTCTCGGGGCCGTAGCGGTCCGCGAGGGAGGCGAAGCGGCCGCGCAGGCCCGCCAGTTCCTCGGTGACCGCGGCGAAGCGCAGCAGCGTGGCCAGGCAGGGCGCGAAGGGGCGGGGGCGGGACGGGTCGCAGAGGTAGGCCGTGGTCAGTTCGCCGGTGCCGCCGTCGAGCAGGATCGACTCGCGGTCCATGCCCGCCGGGTTGAGGAGTTCGCCTATCACCAGCCGGTCCCGCAGCTCGTCCGCCACCCGGAACGGGGCGTCCGTGGCGTCGGCGAGCGTGCGCAGGCCGTGCGTGCGCAGCGGGGAGAAGGTCAGCAGGCCGGTGGCCGCGGGCAGCCCGGTGCCGCCGAGCAGGCCGCGCGTGGGCGGGTGCGTGACATACCGGTCCAGCTCCGCCTCGGTCAGCGTGATCGCCGGAAACCCGGCCTCGGTCGTGCTCATCGCTCCCCCGCGATCTTCCCCATGTGCGCCAGCGTGCGTACTTCGACGGGCAGCCGCCCCCACCGCTGAGCACACTACGCCGCCCCACTGACAACAGCCCCTACCAGCAAGGACGTCGGGCGGCCCGGGCACGTTGCACGGCCGCGAGAATTGCCCGAACCGTCAGTCGGCTGGGGCGTTTGCGCCGAGGTGCCCGTCCGTGGGCGGTGTCCGTTCGTGCGCGGTGTCCGTTCGTCCGCGGCGTCCGTTCGTCCGCGATGTCCGTTCGTGCGCGGTGCGAGGCAGCTTCCCCGATTGCCTTGCCGGGCCCGGTCACGACTGCCTTACTGGTCCGTCACCACCGCCGCCTGCGGGCGGATGGGGAGCCGGTTGACCGGGCGGCCGGTGGCCGCGCGAACCGCGGAGGCGACCGCGGCCGGTGCCGTCACGACCGGGACCGCGCTGACGGACTTGGCCCCGAAGGGGGCGACCACGTCCCGTTCCTCGACCAGTCTGACGATCCGGATGTCCGGGGCGTCCAGCGCGGTCGGCAGGGCGTATCCGGTCAGGTCGGGGTGGCGGAGCAGGCCGCGCGGGGTGCGCAGGTTCTCGGTGAGCGCGATGCCGACACCCTGGGTCACTCCGGCCTCGATGCGGGCGGCCAGCTGCGTGGGGTTGAGGATCCGGCCCACGTCCTGGGCGACCGCCAGCTCCACCACGCGCACCGAGCCCAGCTCGATGTCGACGTCCACCACCGCGCGGATCGCGCAGAAGGCCAGGCCCACGAAGGCGTCGCCCTGGCCGGAGGCGCTCAGCGGCTCCGTGGGATGCGGTCGGCACTGCGCCGTGGCCCACAGCTCCTTGCCGTCCAGCGCCTCCGTGACAGTGGTCGACAACACGCCGTCGTACGACGTGATCTTGCCGTCGGTGATCTGGAGCAGCTCCGTCGACATGCCGAACTTGTGCGCGAGCGGCTGCAGGAGCTGGGTGCGGACCATCTTCGCCGCGCGCTCCACCGCGCCGCCCGACACCCAGGTGTGTCGGCCGCGGCAGCCCGCGCCGGCCGGAGGCTGGTCGGTGTCCACCGGCGCCACGTGGACTTCCTCGATGCCGAGGGTCTCCTGGACGATCTGCCGGGCGAGGGTGGTGAAGCCCTGGCCGGTCTCCACGGCGGCGCAGAGGACGGTCGCGACGCCGTCGTGGACCTTGACCGTCGCCGTGGACACCTCGTCGGCGCCCTCCGCGCCGAGCATGTGCACCATGCCCAGGCCGTAGCCGACGCCCCGGCGCACCGCGCCGGGTTCGCCCGCGCCCTCGGGTCCGCCGGGCAGCAGCCACTCCTCCTCGGGCGTGTCCTTGGGCAGGGCCGGGAGCGGGAAGTCCCGCACCGCCTGCAGGAGTTCGGCCACCGGGGCGGGGCAGGTCACCGTCTGGCCGATCGGGAGGACATCGCCGGTCGCGAGGACGTTGCGCAGGCGCAGCTCGGCCGGGTCCAGGCCCAGCTTCTTCGCCAGCTTGTCCATCTGGGCCTCGTAGGCGGCGCACACCTGCATCGCGCCCTCGCCGCGCACATGGCCGGAGGGCGGGTTGTTGGTGCGCACGGCCCAGCCCTCGATGAAGGCGTTCGGGACGACGTACGGGCCGCACGCGAAGGAGACGGCGGCGGCCAGGGCGTCGGAGGAGGTGTCGGCGTACGCGCCCCCGTCCAGCAGGATCTGCGCCTCCACCTTCACCAGCTTGCCCTCGGCGTCCGCGTGGTGGCGGTACCTGAGCAGCGTCGGATGGCGGTGGGTGTGGCCGAGGAAGGACTCCTCGCGGGTCGCGGTGAGCTTCACCGGGCAGCCGGTCTTCAGGGCGAGCAGGCCGAGCGGGAGCTGGAAGCCCTGGTCCTCGCGGTCGGCGGTGGCGCCCGGCACCCCGGTGACGACGATCTTCACCCGATCCGGGGACAGGCCGTAGCAGGCCGCGGCGGTGTTGCGGTCGGTGTGCGGGTCGGTGGAGGCCAGGTACAGCTCCACGCCGCCGTCGGGCCGCGGCACGGCGAGGCCCGCCTCGGCGCCGATCGGGGCCGGGTCCTGGCGCCCTATGCGGTACTGGCCCTCCACGACGATCTCACCGACCGCCGACGGGTCGCCGTGGTGCAGCGGGATGTGCCGGATCAGGTTGCCGTCGGGGTGCAGCGGCTCGGCCTCGAAGGCCTGCTCGGGGTCGACCACCGGGTCGAGTACTTCGTACTCGACGATGACGGCCGCCGCTGCCATCCGCGCGGTGTCCGGATGGTCGGCGGCGACGGCCGCGATGGGCTCGCCGTGGTGGCGTACGACCTCGGAGGCGAACACCGGCCGGTCGGGGGTGCCCCGGCCGTGGCGCGGGGTGCCGGGCACGTCCTCGTGCGTGACGACGGACCGTACGCCGGGCATCTCGCGCGCGTGGCTGGTGTCGATGGACACGATGCGCGCGTGCGCGTGCGGGGAGCGCAGGACGGCCGCCCACAGCAGGCCCTCGGCCCACAGGTCGGCGGCGTACGGGAAGGTGCCCTCGGTCTTGGCGCGGGCGTCGGCGTGCGGCAGGGAGGCGCCGATGCCGTGCGGCAGCGGCTCGGCCTCGGGGGCGGGTTCCGCGGCGGTGGTCGCCGTGGCGGCTTCGTTGCTCACGCCTGGCCTCCGTCCTGGCCGTAGTGCGGGTCGTGCGGGCCGTGCGGTCCAGGGGTGCCGTACGGCGGTGTGCCGTACGGGTCGGGCGTGCCGTACGGCGGCGTGTCCGTGCCGTACGGCGGCGTGTCGCCGTAGCCGCCGGGAGCGGCCTGCGGCGTGTCGAACGCGCCCGGGGCCTCGAACGCCGACGGGTTGACGCCACCGCCCCCGGGGCCCGCCTGATGAGGAATACGGGCCCCGTCCGCGTCCGTCTCGACGTCGGCGGCGTGCGCGGCCTCGCGTTCTGCGACGACCTCCTGGACGGCTTCCAGGACGCCCCGGTAGCCGGAGCAGCGGCACAGGTTGCCGCACAGCGCCTGCCGGGTCTCCAGCTCGGTCGGCGCGGGGTTGCCCTCCAGCAGGTCGTGCACGGTCATCGCCATGCCGGGCACGCAGAAACCGCACTGCACGGCACCGCACCGGGCGAGCGCGCGCTGCACGTCGGAGGACTGTCCGTCGACGGCCAGGCCCTCGACCGTGCGCACCTCGCTGCCGGCGGCGGTGACCGCCGGGACCAGGCAGGAGGCCACCAGGCGGCCGTCGACCTGGACGTTGCAGGCCCCGCACTCGCCCTGCGAGCAGCCGTCCTTGGCGCCCGCGAGCCCGAGCCGCTCCCGCAGGACGTACAGCAGCGACTCGCCGATCCAGGCGTCGGTGACGGGCCGGTCGACGCCGTTGACGCGCAGGACGTAGGAGGCCGGCGGGTGGTCGTCGTGCGGCGGGAGGGGGGCGGTGTGCTCCGCGTGTCCCTCGGCGGCGGCTTCCTGTGGCCGGGCCGCGGTGTCTTCGGGCGCGTCGTCCGTCCCGGGGGCGGCCACTGCGGCCTCGGGTGCGTCGGCGGCATGCTCCGGTACGGCTGCGGGGGCCGGGGTCCGAGGCGTCCTGAGCCCTGCGGCTGTCTGTGGGGCTCCGGCGGGGGTCGTGCGGCCGTGGGGACCCGTTTGGCCTACTGGGCCGTCAGCGGGGCGCTCAGGGGCCTCCGCGGGGCCGGAACCGTCACTGCCCGGTGCCGGTCCCGCCGCCGACTCGGCCCGCTGCTGCGGGAACGCGGTCCGCGCGCCGGGCCGCACCGTCTCTGGGGACTCGCGGAACTCGGCAGGCTCGGCGGGCTCACCGAACTCGTCCGCGCCGGGGTGGCCGGCCTCGGCGCGGCGGGCCTCGACGTGCGCCTCGGGGGCCTCGGCCCGGCGGCCGTCGCCGTGACCGGTCGGCCGGTGCCCGGCGCCCCCATGTCCGGGTGCTCCTGCTCCGGTCTCCTCGCGAGCGGCCGGGACGCGGTCGGCCGGGGCGCGGTCGCCCGGAACCTGCCCGTACCGCTCGTCCGGCGCGGGTGCGTAGCCGGGTGCGGCCGGACCGCCCGCCGGACGGGCGTCGGTGTGGTCGGGCCCGGCGGGCCGGTCCCAGGGACGGGCCGCCTCCTCCGTCGCCCAGGGCGCGGGCGCGCCGCCGGGCAGGGTGGCCGGCGGGGTGCCGCCCCACTGCTCGACGAGGGACGACGTGGTGAACTCGCCGGATTCGTCCGGAAGATCGCCACCGGCGACCGGGATCGACCACTGCCCGGTGACGTCGTGGCCGGGCGCGGCCGGGGCAGCGGGCTCCTCGAAGGTCCAGTGCTGGGTCGCGCCGGGGTTGTAGGTGAACCGGTCGTCCGCGGCCTGCGTCTGGGGCGTGGCGTTCGGGTCGGGCCACTCGGCGCCGCCCGCCGGCGCGGTCCAGGTGCCGGTCGCGGCGGGTTCGCCGGTGCCGGGGGCGACCGCTATCCGCGGCGGCACATAGCCGTGACCCGGCGCGGCCAGCGGGCTGTCGCCGGACAGCAGGGCGTCGATGCCGCCCTCGGGGAGTTGGACGAAGGCGGTGGCGCCGTCGTCGTAGTCGCCCTGGGGCAGCGGGTCCCAGCGTCCGCCGTTCCGGGGCGTGCCCTGTCCGTGCTGGTCGTCGGTCACGACAGCGCCCTCCCCAGTGCTCGTCGGGCCAGTGCGGCGACGGTGCGCCGCAGGTGCAGTACGCCGGGCGGAAGCGGGGCCACCGAGCCGTCGGCCTCCGGCGCCGGGTCCGGGATGCAGGCCGCGGCGACGTACTCCCCGAAGGCGTTCAGGGCCTCCGGGACGAGCGCGCGGTCGTTGTCCCAGTCGATCAGCTGGGCAACCCACTGCTCGGCCTCGAGGGGCCTCAGCGGCATCGGCGCTATGGCACCGACGGCGCACCGCACTCCGCGCCGGGCGGGGTCGAGGACCAGGGCCACGGAGGCCAGCGCACGGCCCGGGCCGGTGCGTCCGGTCGCCTTCAGGAAGACCTGCGGGGCGTGCAGCAGCGGCACGCGCACGTAGCCGATGAGTTCGCCGCCGCGCAGCATCTCCATGCCGGCCAGCAGGTGCGACACCGGGATCTCCCGGCGGGCTCCGCCCTGGCCCGCGATGATCAGCGTCGCCTCCAGGGCGGCCAGCACCGGCAGCGCGTCCCCGGTGGGGGCGGCCGAGGCGATGTTGCCGCCCAGGGTGCCCGCGTTGCGGATGTGCGGCGGGCCCGCGGCGCGCGCTGCGGCGGCGAGCGCCGGGATCAGGGCCGCGAAGTCGGGGCGGCCCATGCGCGCGTGCGTGAGTCCCGCGCCGAGCAGCGCGTGGCCGTCCTGGTACTGCCAGCCGCGGATCTCGCTGATCCGCCCGAGACCCACCAGGGCGGCGGGCCTGAGCTGGCCGGAGTTGACGGCGGCCATCAGGTCGGTGCCGCCCGCGACGGGCACGGCGGTGGGCATGGCCGCGAGGGCCGCCACGGCCTCGTCCAGCGTCGTGGGCAGCGTGACGGCCTGCTCCGCCTGCGGTGCGTGCGTGGTCAAACCGGCTGCCCCTTCCCGCTGCCCCACCTGGTCCCCCTGTGTGGCCGTACGGTACGTGCTCACAGGGCGGACGTGGCAACTCTGGCACATCTTCGCAAGGTGCGAAGACGGGGGTCCCTTAGGAGGCATTCGCCCACCTCATCGCGGAGATGGTCCGTTTTCTCACGGCATCACCGGTGCGCACCGATTGACACTCTTCGGTGACTCTTGGCGCGATTTTCCAGCGCTTGTTCGATACGACCGGCCGGACCGGACGCTCACCTGTTCGGCGGCGGTCCCTCGATCGGGCGGCCGAGCACACCGGGGCGTTTCTGCCACGGCCGGGGTCCGGTGGGCGGCCGGTAGCCGACACCGAGGGCGTCAAGTCGGGCGTAATGGGCGGTCATACGGCGTTCGAAGCCGGCGAAGTCCCGTTCCGCGGGGGCGGGCAGCCGGCTCCAGGCCACCTCGGCGAAGGCCGCTAGGCGGGGGAAGGTCTGGTAGTCCACGCGCGCGGCGTCCTCCAGCACCTCGGTCCAGACGTTGGCCTGAGTGCCCAGCACATGCCGGGCCTCCTCCTCGGTGAGCCCGTCCGGGACGGGCTCGAACCGGTAGACGTCCTCCAGGGTGCGCACGAAGCCGATCGGCACCGGTTCGTCCTCGCCGGGAGCCTGACGGTGGTCCAGATACACGTACTGCTCGGGGCACATGACGACGTCGTGGCCGGCCCGCGCAGCCGCGATCCCGCCGCCGTAACCGCGCCAGGACGACACCGCGGCGCCCTTCGCCAGCCCGCCCTCCAGGATCTCGTCCCAGCCGATGAGTCGGCGCCCGCGCGCGGCGAGCCAGGCGTCGAAGTGCCCGATGAACCACGACTGCAGCTCGTCCTCGTCGGCGAGAGCGAGTTCCGCGATCCGGGTCTTGGCCGTCACCGAATCCGTCCACTGCTCCTTGCGGCATTCGTCGCCACCGACGTGGACGAAGTGCGCGGGGAACAGCTCCAGGACCTCCTCGAACACCCCCTCGTAGAAGCGCAGGGTGGTGTCAGTGGGGGCGAGTACGTTGGCGGAGATCCCCCAGTTGTCCCAGACGGTGAGGGCGGTGGTGTCGATGACGTCGGTGTTGCCGAGTTCCGGGTACGCGGCGATGGCGGCCTGCGAATGGCCTGGTACGTCGATTTCCGGGACGACGGTGATATGCCGCTCGGCGGCGTAGGCGACGATCTCCCGGATGTCGTCCTGGGTGTAGTAACCACCGTGTGGTTTCTCCTCCCACAGCGGGGAGGCCCGGTGACCGAATTTCGACCGCGCCCGCCAGGAGGCGGTTTCGGTCAGCTTCGGATACCGCTTGATCTCGATCCGCCAGCCCTGGTCGTCGGTCAGATGGAAGTGGAAGACGTTGAGTTTGTGGGCGGCCATCAGGTCGAGATAGCGCAGCACGCCTTCCTTCGGCATGAAGTGCCGTGCCACGTCGAGGAGTAGACCGCGCCAGCCGAAACGGGGGGCGTCGCGGATGGTGACGGCAGGGAACTCCCACTCGGTGCGGCCGCTGACGGGGGCGCGCCGGAAGGCCTCCGGACCGAGCAGCTGACGGAAGGTCTGGGCGCCCCAGAACAGGCCGGCCTCGCTCGCGCCGTCGATGCAGACGAGGTAGCCGTCGGCGCACAGCTGATAGGCCTCCGGGCTGCCGAGTTCGCCCCCGAGCGAGGGGTTGATCCGCAGCAGGATGCGGGAGCCGCTGTCGCGGTGCGGGGCCAGCGGCAGTCCGGTCGCCGCGCCGACGGTCGTCCGCAGCCAGCGCGCGACCCGCTCGGTGCCCTCGGTGGCGTCGATCTCGGTGTCCGCGTCGACGACGAAGCCGGTGCCGCCGCCGGGCAGTGAGGCCGACACGCTGTTCGGCGCTGGGATCAGCGCCACATCCGGTTCCGGGAAGAGGGGTTTGTCGTTCATGCCGCCCGTCGCACCTCCGCCACGCGCGTTGCACAGAGTGCAACGGCCGTTCCACTGCGTACAACTGCGACGGAGGCTACAGGTCTTGACCACTCATGACCAGAGACCACTCACGGCCGGAGAACACGAAGACCCCGGCATGCGCGCAAGCACACACCGGGGGCCTCCCGTACGCGGACGGAACCCTACTTGTCGCCGCCCTTGTCCTCGCCGCCGCTGCCCATGGACTCGTAGATCTCCTTGCACATGGGGCACACGGGGTACTTCTTCGGGTCGCGGCCCGGCACCCAGACCTTGCCGCACAGCGCCACGACGGGGGTGCCGTCGAGGGCGCTCGCCATGATCTTGTCCTTCTGGACGTAGTGGGCGAAGCGCTCGTGGTCGCCGTCGCCGTGGGACACCTGTGGCGCCGGCTCTACGAGGGTCCCCGTACCAGTCCCGCGCTCGGGCTCGAGAGTGCTCATAAGCCCCAGGGTACTGAAGCGCACAGGTATCAGTTGAGCGACGGGTCGTCCGGATACGTGGCCACCATCGCCAGCTCGTTGCGCTGGCGACGCAGCACCTCGCGCCAGAGCCTCTCCGGGGCCGGTGAGGAGACGTCCCCGGGTTCGGACTCGACCACGTACCAGGCACCCTCGATGAGCTCGTCCTCCAGCTGGCCGGGCCCCCAGCCGGCGTATCCGGCGAAGATCCGCAGGGAACCGAGGGCCGAGGCGAGCAGTTCCGGCGGGGCCTCCAGGTCGACCAGACCGATCGCGCCGTGCACCCGGCGCCAGCCGAGCGGGGCGAGGTCGCCGTTCGCACCGCCCGGGATGACCGCGACGCCGAGCGCCGAGTCCAGCGAGACGGGGCCGCCCTGGAAGACCACGCCGGGCTCGCCGGTCAGGTCGGCCCAGCCTTCCAGGATGTCACCCACGTCCACCGGGGTGGGGCGGTTGAGGACCACGCCGAGGGAACCCTCCTCGTCGTGGTCGAGAAGGAGCACCACCGCGCGGTCGAAGTTCGGGTCCGCCAGGGCGGGAGTGGCCACGAGCAGCCGCCCTGTGAGCGAGGACACCTCGGTCATGCCAGACATGATCCCGCATCTTCCCCTTCGGTGGGGAGCCAATCGGGGTGCGGGAGTGAACGCAGCTCAGGGAGCGCGGAAGCGCCCCGGGCGCACTCCCCGGCCGGTGACCCCATGTGTCCGATAGCGCACGGTTCGTGTTGTGACACAGCTATGACGCGACTGGGCGGTCCTTGGACTTACGGGAGGGGGGTGATCGGCGATTACCCTGTCTCTCCCGGCCCCCGCGCAACAGTGATCGGCCGCCCCCCTGACCAACTCATCGGAACGCGAGATACATGACCGTCAACGACGATGTCCTGCTTGTCCACGGCGGAACCCCGCTGGAGGGCGAGATCCGTGTCCGCGGTGCGAAGAACCTCGTACCGAAGGCCATGGTGGCCGCCCTGCTGGGCAGCGCGCCGAGCCGCCTGCGCAATGTTCCCGACATCCGTGACGTGCGGGTCGTCCGAGGCCTGCTGCAGCTGCACGGGGTGACGGTCCGGCCCGGGGAGGAGCCCGGCGAGCTGGTGCTCGACCCGACGCACGTCGAGAGCGCCAACGTGGCTGACATCGATGCCCACGCGGGCTCCAGCCGTATCCCGATCCTGTTCTGCGGCCCGCTGCTGCACCGCCTCGGCCACGCGTTCATCCCCGGTCTCGGCGGCTGTGACATCGGCGGACGGCCCATCGACTTCCACTTCGACGTGCTGCGGCAGTTCGGCGCGACCATCGAGAAGCGCGCCGACGGGCAGTACCTGGAGGCCCCGAAGGGCCTGCGCGGTACGAAGATCCGGCTGCCGTACCCGTCCGTCGGCGCGACCGAGCAGGTGCTGCTGACGGCCGTACTCGCCGAGGGCGTAACGGAGTTGTCCAACGCGGCCGTCGAGCCGGAGATCGAGGACCTGATCTGCGTCCTGCAGAAGATGGGCGCGATCATCGCGATGGACACCGACCGCACGATCCGCATCACCGGTGTGGAGCGGCTCGGCGGTTACGCCCACCGCGCCCTCCCGGACCGCCTGGAGGCCGCCTCCTGGGCTTCCGCCGCGCTCGCGACCAACGGCAACATCTACGTCCACGGCGCCCAGCAGCGGTCGATGATGACGTTCCTGAACACCTACCGCAAGGTGGGCGGGGCCTTCGAGATCGACGACGAGGGCATCCGTTTCTGGCACCCCGGCGGCCAGTTGAAGTCCATCGCGCTGGAGACGGACGTGCACCCCGGTTTCCAGACCGACTGGCAGCAGCCGCTGGTGGTCGCGCTGACCCAGGCCACGGGCCTGTCCATCATCCACGAGACGGTCTACGAGTCCCGTCTGGGCTTCACCTCGGCCCTCAACCAGATGGGCGCCCACATCCAGCTCTACCGCGAGTGCCTGGGCGGCTCCGACTGCCGATTCGGCCAGCGCAACTTCCTGCACTCCGCGGTCGTCTCCGGACCCACCAGGCTCCAGGGCTCCGACCTGGTCATCCCCGACCTGCGCGGCGGCTTCTCGTACCTGATCGCGGCCCTGGCGGCCGAGGGCACCTCCCGCGTCCACGGCATCGAGCTGATCAACCGCGGCTACGAGAACTTCATGGAGAAGCTCGTGGAACTGGGCGCGAAGGTGGAGCTGCCGGGCAAGGCGCTCGGCTGACGGGTTCCCGCGCGGTACGACGAAGGGGCGGCCCTCCGGTGAAGGAGGGCCGCCCCTTTGACGTCATCGTGCGTCAGAACGCACCGTACGTCGTCCCGTGACGTACGAACGACAGGGTCACTTGCCCTTGGCGGCTTCCTTCAGCTTGCTGCCCGCGGTGACCTTCACGCTGTAGCCGGCGGGGATGTTGATCGGCTCGCCGGTCTGCGGGTTGCGCGCGGTGCGGGCGGCACGGTGGGTGCGCTCGAAGGTCAGAAAGCCGGGGATGGTGACCTTCTCGTCGCCCTTGGCGACGATCTCGCCGACGGTCTCGGCGAACGCGGCCAGCACGGCGTCGGCGTCCTTGCGGGTCACCTCGGCGCGGTCGGCCAGCGCGGCCACCAGCTCACTGCGGTTCATGTTGTTACTCCCGTGTTTTTCTTGCCGTTGGGGTGTGCCACGCGACGGATCCGCCCGAGGCACTGCGATGCCGATGCGCTCGCGCCCAGGGACGCATCCTGCCCCTACCTGCGGCGGTAAAGCCAATCCGGCACCCGTAGGAGTCGTGAGAACACCCTGGGGAGTCACACGAAAAGCGCCTGCTCGGCGTCACCCTAGAGTGCGCCCGGCATCGGCTGGTTCCACGACGCGCCGGTGCACGGGCCGCCGTGGTGATCCTCACAGGCCCTGCACAGTACGGCACGCCGTCACCGGGCCGACGCCCGGCTGCCGCTTCGCCTTCACCCGGACGGGAGCGGCGGCGCCCGGACCATGGCCTCGGCCCGCCCGGGCCGGGGCCTTCGCACGCCCCGGCCGCAGCGGTACGGCCGAGGCCGTCACCGCAGCCGGAGCGGCCAGGACCGGCCGGTCCTGGCCGGGGCGAGCCGCTGCGCCCAGGGCCTGTCGTCGAACTCCCGACGTCCGCCCGGAGGGCGGGCCCTGCGGCGAGAGCGTGTGCAGGGCGTCGCGGGACTGGGGGACCGCCCGGCCGAAGGCCGGGGGAGGGAGTTTGGCGACAGGGCCTAGGCCGTGGCCCCGGCCGCCTTCGCGGCCTCGCGGACCGCTCCGGCGACGGCGCCCGCGACCTTGTCGTTGAAGACGCTCGGGATGATGTAGTTCGGGTTCAGCTCGTCCTGGCTGACCACGTCGGCGAGGGCCTTCGCCGCCGCCAGCATCATCTCGGTGTTGACGGTGCGGGACTGGGCGTCCAGCAGGCCGCGGAAGACGCCCGGGAAGACCAGCACGTTGTTGATCTGGTTCGGGAAGTCGGAGCGGCCGGTGGCCACAACGGCCGCCGTCTGACGGGCGATTGCGGGGTCGACCTCGGGATCGGGGTTCGCGAGCGCGAACACGATGGCACCGTCGGCCATGGCGGCCACTTCTTCGCCGTCGAGGACGTTCGGTGCGGAGACGCCGATGAACACGTCGGCGTCGCGCACGGCCTCCTTGAGGGTGCCGGTGAGGCCCTCGGGGTTGGTGTTGTCGGCGATCCAGCGCAGCGGCGAGTCGGCCGGGGCGTTCACCAGGTCCTCGCGGCCGGAGTGGACGACACCGTGGATGTCGGCGACGACGGCGTTCTTCACGCCCGCGGCGAGCAGCAGCTTGAGGATGGCCGTACCGGCCGCACCGGCGCCGGACATCACGACCCGGATGTTCTCGATCGCCTTGTCGGTGACGCGAAGTGCGTTGGTCAGGGCGGCGAGGACGACGATGGCGGTGCCGTGCTGGTCGTCGTGGAAGACGGGGATGTCGAGCGCCTCGCGCAGCCGGGCCTCGATCTCGAAGCAGCGCGGCGCGGAGATGTCCTCCAGGTTGATGCCGGCGAACCCGGGGGCGATCGCCTTGACGATCTCCACGATCGCGTCCGTGTCCTGGGTGTCCAGGCAGATCGGCCAGGCGTCGATGCCCGCGAAGCGCTTGAAGAGGGCCGCCTTGCCCTCCATGACCGGGAGCGCCGCCTTCGGGCCGATGTTGCCGAGGCCCAGCACGGCGGAGCCGTCCGTCACGACCGCAACGGAGTTGCGCTTGATGGTGAGGCGGCGGGCGTCCTCGGGGTTCTCGGCGATCGCCATGCAGACGCGGGCCACACCCGGGGTGTAGACCATGGAGAGGTCGTCACGGTTGCGGATGGGGTGCTTCGACGCCATCTCGATCTTGCCGCCGAGGTGCATCAGGAACGTACGGTCGGAGACCTTGCCGAGGGTGACGCCCTCGATCCCACGCAGCTTCTCGACGATCTCCTCGGCGTGGGCCGTGGAGGTGGCCGCGATGGTGACGTCGATACGGAGCTTCTCGTGGCCGGACGCGGTGACGTCGAGGCCGGTCACCGAGCCTCCGGAGGACTCCACCGCGGTGGTGAGCTGCGAGACGGCGGTTCCGCTCGCGGGCACCTCCAGCCGGATGGTCATCGAGTAGGAGACGCTGGGCGCCGTTGCCATGGCCGACTTCCTCTGCTTTCACCGTGTCGCGAGTTGTGCCGTCCGATCGTCGCACCTACCGCGGAGTACGCGGTAGTCGCCCTGGATTGCGGACGTTGTGTTCATGAGCGGTGCCTGATTGCCGCACGTTTTCGGAAAGTGACTTCCACCATACGAGAAATGATCAGGCTGGAAAAGGGGCGCGCAGGGCAAAGAAAGAGACCCACATCACGTCCGTGATGTGGGTCTCCCTCACGCTCATGACACCGACCCGCCATGCTCGCCTCGCGGCAAGTGGTCCCTCGCAGGGACAAAGGTTGGGCCCGGGGGCTTGGATCGGGCCGGTGCCACACCAAGGCTAACAAACCGGCGCCCCGGGGCCATTCCCGTACGGGAGGTTCACAGGAAACTCAGTCCCGCAGCAGGTCCGGCACCCCGGCCGCGTCCGGCTCGTCCCGCTCCCCCGACACCACCGTCAGCTGCTGGGTGGCCCTGGTCAGCGCCACGTAGAGCACGCGCAGCCCGGCCGGCGACTCGTCGGCGATCTCCGCTGGCGAGACGACCACCGTCGCGTCGTACTCCAGCCCCTTGGCCTCCAGGCTGCCGAGCGCGACGACCCGGTCGCCGAGCCCGGCCAGCCAGCGCCGGGCCTCCTCGCGCCGGTTCATGGCGACGACCACGCCGACCGTGCCGTCCACCCGCTCCAGCAGCCGCTCGGCCTCGGCCCGCACGGTCCGCGCCGGCGACTGCCGTACGACCGTGCCGTGCTCGATGTTCGTTCTCACGAAACGCGGCTCGACTCCGGTGGACCGCACCGCGCTGGGCGCCTCGGAGCCGGGCATGGCGAGCGCGAGCACCTTGGCGGCCAGCTCGGCGATCTCGGCGGGGTTGCGGTAGTTCACCGTCAGCTCGAAGCGGCGCCGGGGCCGGGTGCCCAGGGCCTCGTCGCGGGCCTCGGCCGCCTCGTCCGGGTCGGACCAGGAGGACTGGGCCGGGTCGCCGACCACGGTCCAGGTGGCGTGCCGGCCACGGCGGCCGACCATGCGCCACTGCATCGGCGTCAGGTCCTGCGCCTCGTCCACGATGACGTGCGCGTACTCGGTGCGCTCCTGGGCGAGGCGCTCGGCCCGCTCGCGCTGCGACTCCTCGCGCACCGGCATCAGCTCCTCCAGGCCGGTGAGCTGGTCCAGCGGATCGACCTCGCGCCGCCTCTTCGGGCGGGCCGGAGCGCCGAGGATCGCCTGGAGTTCGTCCAGCATGGCGATGTCGTGCACCGACCAGCCGTCCCGCTGGAGCGAGCGGGCGACCTTGCGGATCTCGCCGGGGTTGAGGATCCGGCGGGCCCAGCGGCCGAGCCGCCTCTCGTCGGCCATGGCGGCGAGCACGGCCTTCGCGGTGAGCTCGGGCCACCAGCCGTCGAGGAAGGCGATGAAGGAGTCCTCGGACGTGACGTCCTCGTCGAAGGAGGAGCGCAGCTCGGCGGCCAGCTCGGGGTCGGTGTGCCGGGCGGCCGATCCCGACTTGGCCCACAGCGCGTCCAGCAGCAGCTTGCGGGCGCGCGGGCGCAGCAGGTTGACGGGCGCGGTGCCGCCGAGGGCGGTACGGCGGATACGTTCCAGCTCCTCCGCCTCCAGTTCGATGCGGCGCCCGAAGGCGACGACGCGCAGGCGGGACGGCGGGCCGTCGAACGCCCGCGGCCCGGCCTCCTCGTCAGCGGCGGGCCGGGGGGCGGGCCCCAGTTCCAGGGCGCCCCGGGCGGCCTTCCGCAGCACCTTCAGCATCCGGTACGAGCCCTTGGCCCGGGCCACGGACGGGGAGTCGTACAGCGTGGCCTCGACGCCGTCGACGAGCGAGCCGATCGCGCGGATCGCGACCTGGCCCTCCTCGCCGAGCGAGGGCAGCACGCCCTCGGTGTAGGCCACGAGCAGCGGGGTCGGGGAGACGATCAGGATGCCGCCCGCGTACCGGCGTCTGTCCTGGTAGAGCAGGTAGGCGGCGCGGTGCAGGGCGACGGCGGTCTTGCCGGTGCCCGGGCCGCCCTCCACATAGGTGATGGAGGCGGCCGGGGCGCGGATGACCAGGTCCTGCTCGGCCTGGATGGAGGAGACGATGTCCCGCATGGTGTGGCTGCGGGCCTGGCCCAGGGCGGCCATGAGGGCGCCGTCACCGATCACGGGCAGCTCACGGCCGTCGAGGCGGGCGGTCAGCTCGGGCCGCATCAGATCGTCCTCGACGCCGAGCACCCGGCGCCCCTTGGACCGGATGACCCGGCGCCGTACGACCCGCCCGGGGTCCACCGGAGTGGCGCGGTAGAAGGGTGCGGCGGCGGGCGCCCGCCAGTCGATGACCAGCGGCGCGTAGTCCTCGTCGAGCACGCCGATGCGCCCGATGTGCAGGGTTTCGGCGATGTCGGCGGTGTTGTCGTCCCGCACGGCGCCTTCGGCGGGCTCCACGGCGGTGTAGGCCCCGTCGGGCCCCTTCTTCCCGTCCTTGCCGAGCAGCAGGTCGATGCGCCCGAAGAGAAAGTCCTCGAACTCGTTGTTGAGCCGGTTCAGATGGATGCCGGCCCGGAAGACCTGCGCGTCCCGCTCGGCCAGCGCGCCCGGGGTGCCGACCTGGCCGCGCTTGGCCGCGTCGTTCATCAGGAACTCGGCCTCGTGGATCTTCTCCTCGAGACGCCGGTACACCCGGTCCAGGTGTTCCTGTTCGACGCTGATCTCTCGGTCGCGGACGGAATCGTGTGCGTCGTGTACCGAGCCGACCGCGGACTGCTGAACCTGAGCGGCCACCGGGCCCCCTTCTGACGTGCTGGGCAGCCGTCAACCGTACGCGAAGGGGGCCCGTCGAAGCTACGGCAGCTACGCGTTCACCTGGACCAGCTTCTTGCCCTGGAAGGTCACGACCTCGAAGTGGTCGATCTCGTTGGGCTTGAAGGCCGCCGCGCCGCCGATGTAGAGCGGTTTCTTGGACTCCGGCGTCTTGCCGTTCGGGATGCCGTAGCCGGTGTCCGGTACGGACCAGGAGGACATCGTCACGCGCTGTCCGTTCTTCGCGACGAGCACCAGGGAGCACTTGATCGGCCCCGTGGCGTTCTTCAGCTCCAGGACCGCCTGAGTGCCCCAGTCCTTCGGGGCCATCGCGACGGTGGCGCTGATCTGCGACGACGGGTCGGTGGCCGACTTCTTGTCGGGCATGGCCTCGAAGGTCGTCTGCGCCGAGGACGCCGTGACCTGGCCCCCGCTCCCGCCCGAGCCGCCGTTGACCGCCACCGCGGCCAGCGGTCCGGCGATGATCAGCGCGGCGGCCGCAGCGATCATGTAGAAGCTGCGCCGGCGCTTCTGGGCACGCTTCTCCGCGACCTCGTCGACCAGCTTCTCCACGATCCGCGGGCTGGGCTTGGCGGACAGCGACTCGCCGATCGCGGGAGTGCTGCCGGAGCCCGGCAGGTCCGCGAGCGCGGCCAGCATCGGCTCCATCCCGGCCAGCTCGTCGAGCTGCTGGGCGCACCACTCGCAGCCGGCGAGGTGGGCCTCGAAAGCGGTTGCCTCGGCGTCGTCGAGAATCCCGAGGGCATAGGCGCCGACGGTCTCGTGCTCGCTCGGCACGGAAGATCCCGATTGGGGGCTCATGGGCCCAGACATACCCGGACCACCTGCACCGAATCCCTGCATTCCCCCATAACCACTGCTCATCACGCCGTCACCCCCCGCTCCTCCAGTGCCAGCTTCATCGATCGCAGGGCGTAGAAAACCCGAGACCGCACCGTGCCGCTGGGTATCCCCAGCGTCTCGGCCGCCTCATTGACCGTACGCCCCTTGAAGTACGTCTCGACGAGCACCTCCCGGTGGGCCGGGGTCAGGTCGTCGAGCGCGTCCGACAGCGTCATCAGCCACAGCGCCTTGTCGATCTCGTCCTCCGCGGGGATGACCTCCAGCGGCGACGGATCGACCTCCTGCGGCCGGGCCTGCCGGCTGCGGTGGCCGTCGATGACGATGCGGCGCGCGACCGTCACCAGCCAGGGGCGTACCGAACCGGTCGCCCGATTGAGCTGACCGGCGTTCTTCCAGGCACGGATGAGCGTTTCCTGCACGACGTCCTCGGCGCGCTGCCGATCACCGGCGACCAGCCGGAGGACATACGCGAGCAGGGGTCCGGCGTGCTCTCGATACAGCGCACGCATCAGCTCCTCATCCGGTTCCGAGGGCTGTGAGGACATGCGATGTCGGGCCCTCGATCCACGTTCATTGGCCACGGCCGCATCCTTGCGCACGCCCACCTCCGGTGTCCGGGGGTTCCCCCAGTCGGTCGCTCGCCCACCCGTACGGAAGGAAGGGGCCCGGCGTTCAAACGGAGGGCACAATTTCTCGTGGCTGACGTGACGACAGGGACATGCGAGCACATTCCTCCCGCTCGATCTTTACAATTCCGGCACATTGCCGGGACGGCTCTCAACTCCCGTGTACGGGGCACCCAAACGCGGTGTTACGAAGATCACGCCCTTGCGAGCGC
The DNA here is from genome assembly GCF_053611725.1 of Streptomyces sp. NPDC054783. Taxonomy (NCBI): domain Bacteria; kingdom Bacillati; phylum Actinomycetota; class Actinomycetes; order Kitasatosporales; family Streptomycetaceae; genus Streptomyces; species Streptomyces sp. NPDC054783. The sequence goes on from NZ_JBSHAY010000028.1 coordinate 47,097, forward strand.
GGCCCGCCGCCGGTGCCGGGCCACCCGCTCCCGGTTCCCGCACACCTCACTGGAACACCACCGCCGGCGCCGCCCCCGGGAGGTGTCGAGGTACACGAGCGGGCAGTTGTCCCCTTCACACTCCCGTACGGCGGCCCGGGCGACGGGATCGGTGAGCAGCTCCACGGCGTCCCGCGCGACGAGCGCGAGCAGAGCGGCGCAGGCCGGCGGGCCGGCCAACTCCCTCGTGAGTCCGCCGTCCGCACCGCGTACGGCACGCGGGACGGGGGTCGAGGCGTGCGCGACCTCGTTGACCCGCCGGAGCGCGCTCTCGTACGACGGTGTGTCCGGCGCATGCGGGTCGCGCACCAACGTCCCGATATGGGCGCGCAGTTCCCGGAACGCGACGAGCCAGGAGGCGTCGGCATGACCGAGTGCCGTCCCCCCGGGCACGAGCCCCACCCCACCGATCCACGCGCACAACGCCTCGACGCCGTCCAGCCGTTCGGCCGGATGGGTGGTGGCGAGGAGATCGAGACAGATCCGTCCGGCGTCGAACCGTGGCTCGTACGCAGGGGGCGCCGTACCCAGTGCCATGTGCCTGTCACCGCCTAGGCAGGAAGCGTGAGGGTCTTCTCGTGGGGTCTTCTCGTGAGGCTCTCCACTTCACAGTGCCCGCCCGAACGCCAGGCCGGAACCCCACGCTCCCAAGGACTTGCCACACGAGGCGTCCTGGGACACGTCACGGCCGGCAACCGAAAGGCCCCGCTGATCGCTCTCCGGTCCGGCGCTTCCCGGGGGATGAGGTCAACTCACCGGATCGACCGCCCAGTTGAACCGGGAGGTCCAATGGCTTCGGACGACGCCGACGACACCCATGACAAGCTGCTCGCCCTGCTCGATGAGCACCGGGCGACGTATCGGGTGATCGAGCACGCCCCGGAGGGCGGTACCGAGGCGGTCAGCCGGCTCCGCGGACACGCACTCGACCAGGCTGCCAAGTGCACCATCGTCATGGTGAAGATCGGCAAGAAGGACAAGCGCCACGCGCTCGTGGTCGTGGTCGTGCCGGGGGACAAGCGGGTCGACCTGGGGGCGGTGAAGGCGCTCTACGGCGGCACCTACGCCTCCTTCGCCTCTCCCGGCATCGCCGAGGAACTGGCCGGCTCCCCCAGCGGCACCATCCTTCCCCTGACCTTCGACGAACGGCTGGAGCTGATCGTCGACCCCGGGCTGCTGGTCCACCCGGAGTTCCACTTCAACGCCGCCCGCCTCGATCGGTCGCTCGCGCTGTCGACGGCCGACTACCGGTCCATCGCCGAGCCCCGCGTGGAGCCGGTGTCACTGGACTGATGGTGATCCGTGACCGCGACATCCGGGCTACGCGTCCGCGTACTTCGCGTCCGTTGCCGGATCCAGGGCCAGGCGGTAGCCGCGTTTGACCACGGTCTGGATCAGCTTGGGGGCGCCGAGGGCGGTGCGGAGGCGGGCCATCGCCGTCTCCACCGCGTGTTCGTCCCGCCCGGCGCCGGGCAGCGCACGCAACAGGTCCGCCCGCGGTACCACCCAGCCCGGGCGGCGGGACAGGGCCCGGAGCAGGGACATGCCGGCCGGGGGGACCGGCTTCAGCGCGCCGTCGACCAGGACCGCGTGGCCCCGGATCTCCACCCGGTGGCCGGCGATCGGCAACGCCCTTGACCGGCCGGGCAGTTCCTGGCACAGGAGCTGGACCAGGGGGCCCAGGCGGAAGCGTTCCGGCTGGATCGTGTCCACGCCCTGGGCCTGGAGGGGGATCGCCGTGACCGGGCCCACGCAGGCCGGGAGGACGTCGTGGGCCAGGGCCGACAGCAGCTCCTCCAGCAGGCCCCGGGTCTCCGCCCGGGAGAGCAGGGACGCGGCCGCGGGCGCGCTCGTGAAGGTCAGCGCGTCCAGGGAGCGGGAGACCGTCGCGTCCAGGAGGCGGTCCAGCGGGGTGATGTCCTCCGGGGGCATCCAGCGGTACACCGGGACCGGGACCACCTCCGCTCCCCCGGCCCGCAGGGACTCGACGAAGCCGGGCAGCGGCTCGCCGTGCAGCTGTACGGCGACACGGCGGCCGGCGACGCCCTCCTCCAGCAGCCGGTCCAGGACCTCGGCCAGGGATTCCGAGGACGGGGACCACTCCTCCGTCAGACCCGCCGCACGGATCGCTCCCTTGACCTTCGGCCCCCTGGCCAGGAGTTCGGCGCCGCGCAGCCCGTCGAGCAGCTGCTCGCCGAGGCCCCAGCCGTCGGCGGCCTCTATCCAGCCCCGGAAGCCGATCGCCGTGGTGGCCACGACCACGTCGGGCACCTGGTCGATGATCTCCTTGGTCGCGGCGAGGAGTTCACCGTCGTCGGCCAGCGGCACGATGCGCAGGGCCGGTGCGTGCAGGACCGCGGCACCGCGCCGCTGGAGCAGGGCGCCCAGCTCGTCGGCCCGGCGCGCGGCGGTGACGCCCACGGTGAATCCCGCGAGCGGACCGTGCTCGACGGCTCCGGGATGCTGCTCTTCGTCGTACATGGGCTCTCCTAGCTGACCGGCGCGCGAATCGAGCCTGTCAACGGCGCGTGACAGGCTCGGTTCGGCTTCATTGCACCGGTGTTACGTCATACTTCGGCGTAGCTGAGCTGCGCCTTTGTCTCCGAAGCCGCCACCGGCACGGCCTGACGCGCCGGGCGGCGAAGGTATACGGCCCACGTCACGGCGAAGCAGAGGCCGTAGAAGGCGAGGAAGGCGACGAACGCTCCGGTGCCACTGCCGTAGGACAGGAAGGACTGGCGGAAGGCGAGGTTGATGCCGACTCCGCCGAGCGCGCCGACCGCGCCGATCAGGCCCATGGAGGCGCCGGACAGCCGGCGGCCGTAGGCCACGGCCTCCTCCCCCTCCAGGCCCTTGGCCAGGGCCTTCGCCTGGAAGATGCCCGGGATCATCTTGTACGTCGAGCCGTTGCCGAGCCCGCTGAGCACGAACAGGACGACGAAGACGGACACGAACAGCGGAAGCGACTTCTCCTGGCTCGCGGCGATCAGGACGCCGGTGGCGGCTGCCATGGCGACGTAGTTCCACAGGGTGATGCGGGCGCCGCCGAAACGGTCGGCGAGCCGACCGCCGAGGGGGCGGATGAGGGAGCCGAGCAGCGGGCCGATGAAGGTGAGGTACGCCGCCTGGAGCGGGGTGCGGCCGAACTGGATCGTCAGGACCTGGCCGAAGGCGAAACTGTAGCCGATGAAGGAGCCGAAGGTGCCGACGTAGAGGAAGGACATGATCCAGGTGTGGCCGTCCTTCGCGGCGTCCTTGGCCGCGCCGGTGTCGTTCTTCACGGAAGCGAGGTTGTCCATGAAGAGAGCGGCCAGAACGGCGGCCACGACGATCAGCGGGATGTAGATGCCCAGCAGGACCCGCGGGCCGCCGCTCGCGCCGATGACCGCGAGGGCGACGAGCTGGATGACGGGCACGCCGATGTTGCCGCCGCCCGCGTTCAGGCCGAGCGCCCAGCCCTTCTTCTTCAGCGGGAAGAAGGCGTTGATGTTGGTCATGGAGGAGGCGAAGTTGCCGCCGCCGATGCCGGCCAGCAGGCCGACGACGAGGAACGTGCTGAAGGACGTGCCCGGTTCCATGACCGCGAAGGCCGCGATCGTCGGGACCAGCAGCAGGCTCGCCGAGATGATCGTCCAGTTGCGGCCGCCGAACACGGCCACGGCGAAGGTGTAGGGGACGCGCACGACCGCGCCGACGAGGGTGACCATCGAGGTCAGCAGGAACTTGTCGGCGGGTGTGAGGCCGTACTCCGGGCCCATGAACAGGACGAGGACGGACCACAGGGTCCAGATGGAGAAGCCGATGTGCTCCGAGAGGACCGAGAACCACAGGTTCCGGTTGGCGATCCGCTCCCCGGTCGCCGTCCAGAATCCCTCGTCCTCCGGGTCCCAGCGTTCGATCCAGCGGCCGCTGCGACGGGTTGGGGCTGTTGGGGCTGGGGCTGTCATCACGCCTCCACGGGGCTCCGGCTGCTCGGTCCGCCGTCGACCTGCCATCGACCGGCTCAGCCCGAAGGTAGGGAGGGCTCGTTTCCTGCCTGTGGCTGTGGGTGACCGGAAGGGAACGTTGCTCTCACCCTGCCCGGAGGCGGGATGAGAGGTTCCCCGTCGAGCCCCTGGACCGGCTTCGCCTCTACTCGGTTCCGAGAACACGCCGCACCTTCTGCGCGATGACAGCGGCAGCGGCTCGTACCTCGTCGTCGCCGAGGGGGCCGTCGGCTGGTTCTTCGTTCACAGCTACTGGCAGAAGCGCGCCTCCATCGGCTGACCCATCACCTCGACATCGGTGGCTGGAAGCCATCCCTCGGCAGGACGCCGCAGCCAGTCTTCGGCCCGTGCACGTTCGACCGCCGCCCGCCGAAGCGCCTCCAGCCCCGGATGGACCAGCCCCTTCCGCCACACCAGGGAGACCGGCGACAGCGGGACGGGATCGACGAGCGGGCGGCGGACGGTGTGGGGCATGGCCGGAAAGTCGACCACGGCCAGCACCGGATGCCGGGTCTTGGCCATGATCCGTTCGAACTCCTCGTCCCCGACGGCCAGCGGCAGCGGCGCGGCGAGCCGGATGCCCCGCCCCTCGAAGAGCCGGTTCGCCAGGTCGGTCCACTCCAGGGTGCGCGGGTTTCCGGCGCCGGCGTACACGGTCTCACCGGCCAGCTCGGACACCGGCACCTCGGCGCGAGCGGCCAGCGGATGGTCCTCGGGCAGTACGACGGCCATCGGCTCGTAGCGCACCGGCTGCTGCTCCAGACCGGAGCGCAGCGCCGGGTCCAGGCCGGCGAAACGGCCGAAGGAGGCATCCAGCCGGCCGGCCAGCAGTTCGGCGGCGGCCCCGGTCAGGCCGCTCTCGTAGCGGGCCATCAGCTCACAGTCCGGGGCGAGTTCACGGGCCCGGTGCAGCACGCGGCGGCCGGTGGCCAGGCCCGGTGAGTTGAGGTCCACCAGCAGCGGGCGGGACCGGCCGGGGGCGAAGGCGGCGAGCAGGTCGTCCTGGGCGGCGAGGACCCGCCGGGCGTGCGGCAGCAGACGCTCGCCGTCCGCGGTCGGCGTCACCTGCCGGGTCGTCCGCACGAACAGCTCGGCGCCCAGCTCCCGCTCCAGCCGCCGTATGTCCCGGCTGAGCGCCTGCTGGGCGACGTACAGGCGGGCCGCGGCGCGGGTGAAGTGCAGTTCCTCGGCCACGGCGACGAAGGCGCGCAGGAGGCGGGGGTCTATGCCGGCGGGGACGGACATGCCCGTGAACTTACAACACAGGTGCGTGAATCGGCACCGAGAAGGTGTTGGACCCCGTGATCCACTCGGGGCGAGGGTGAGTCCATGTCCTCGGTCATGTCCACAACCAGCGGCTACCGCCGCCTCCTCGGCCTCCCCGGCGCCCGCGCCTTCACCACCGGCAACCTTCTCGCCCGGCTGCCCATGGGCATGTTCAGCGTGAGCGCCGTCGTGATGATCGCCGGTTCGCGGGGCTCGTACGCACTGGCCGGTGCCGTCACCGCGACCGGTCTCGCGGCGACCGCGCTGGCCGGGCCCTGGATCGCCCGGTTCGTCGACCGGCACGGGCAGGCCCGGGTCGCCGTACCGGCCACGCTCGTCTCCGTGCTCGGCAGCCTCGTGCTGCTGCTGTGCGTCCGCTACGACGCCCCCGATTGGACCCTGTTCGCCGCCTACGCGCTCACCGCGGCCACCCCGAACATCGGCGGCCTGTCCCGCGCCCGCTGGGCCCATCTGCTGCGCGACGACCCGGGTGCGCTGCACACCGCGAACTCCTTCGAGCAGGCCGCCGACGAGCTGTGCTTCATGCTCGGCCCGGTGCTGGCCTCCTTCCTCACCGGCACGTTCTTCCCGGAGGCGGGCACGCTCACCGGCGCGGTGCTGCTGCTCGTCGGCATGCTGCTGTTCACCGCGCAGCGGGCCACCGAGCCGCCGCCGCGGGCCCGCTCACAGGCGCCCTCACCGCTGCGCAGCCCGGGCATCCCGCCGCTGCTGGCCTGTTTCACCGCGACCGGGGCGGTGTTCGGCTCGATGGAGGTCGTCACGATCGCGTACGCCGACGCGCAGGGCCACCGTACGGCGGCCGGTGCGGTGCTCGCCCTGCAGGCGGCGGGGTCGTGCGCGGCGGGGCTGCTGTACGGCGCGCTGAAGCCGACGGGGGTGCGGCTGGGGCACTGCCTGGCGGGCATGGCCGTCCTGATGACACTGCCGTGGGCGGCCGCGGTCCTCGCCGGTTCGCTGTGGGTGCTGGCGGGGGCGCTGCTGGTGGCGGGGATGGCTACGGCGCCGACGATGGTGACGGCGATGACACTGGTACAGCGGCGCACCCCGGCCGACCGTCTGAACGAGGGGATGAGCCTGGTGGTGACGGGGCTGCTGACGGGGATCGCCTGCGGGTCGGCGGTGGGGGGCTGGGTGGCGGAGCACTTGTCGCCGACCTCCGCGTACGTCGTACCGGCGGCCGGCGCCACCGTTGCCCTCGGATTGGCTTGGCTCACCGGCGCCGGCCGTGTGCCGCTGCGCGGGGAATGACAACGGCCCCGTCGCCAGAAGCGACGGGGCCGTTGCCCACATGGGGTAACCCCCGGAGGGGTTTGGTGGAGATGGCGGGAATCGAACCCGCGTCCAACGGTGCGGAACCAGGGCTTCTCCGTGTGCAGTTCGCTTCGCTTTTCTCGGCCCCGGCGATCACGCGAACAAGTCGCCGACGGGCTCAGTCACTGTTTGGTTTCCCTCTTCACCCCGTGACCGGGATCAAGGTTTAGTTCCCTAGCTGATGCCAGGATCCGGGTCGGGAACAGCCCCGGGCTGACACTTCGCAAGTCGCTACTTAGGCAGCGAGGGCGAAGGAATCGCGCTTGGTGTTGGCGATTATTTTTTTCGGCCTGTGGTTTACGAGATCATGGCCGCTTCCTCGACACGCTTCCCCTGCTTCGACAGCCGCTGTCGAAACCGATCATCCCCATGTTGATTTCTCAAGGTTCACACCGGGCGCTGACGTCCGGTGCTGGTGCCATCGTACGGGAACAACGCAGGTCGGTGCCAGCGTATTCCCGCTAGCCCCGCTGCTTCCGGCGCGCCGCCGACATCGCGCGGTCCGCCTCGCGCCGGTCCTGCTTCTCGCGCAGGGTCTGGCGCTTGTCGTACTCCTTCTTGCCCCTGGCGAGCGCGATCTCGATCTTGGCGCGGCCGTCCTTGAAGTACAGGGCGAGGGGCACGATCGTGTGACCCGTCTCCTGGGACTTGGACTCCAGCTTGTCGATCTCCGTGCGGTGCAGCAGCAGCTTGCGCTTGCGGCGGGCGCTGTGGTTGGTCCAGGTGCCCTGGCTGTACTCGGGGACGTGCACGTTGTGCAGCCACGCCTCGTGACCGTCCAGCTGCACGAAGCCGTCGACCAGCGAGGCCCGCCCCTGACGCAGCGACTTCACCTCGGTGCCCATGAGGACCAGCCCGGCCTCGTAGGTGTCGAGGATGTGGTAGTCGTGCCGCGCCTTCTTGTTCTGCGCGATCAGCTTGCGCCCTTTTTCCTTAGCCATAGTACTGACCATTTTGGCACCACACCGGGGGTGTGAGTACAGCCGATTACGAGTGGCTACGAGGGGTCGCCCAGGCCGGTGAGAACCGTCTCGGCCCGGGGCAGGGCCTCCCCGGGGCTCGCGTCCAGATCCGGGGTGATGCCCCGGGCATCGACCGCGTGACCGGAAGGGGTGCGGTAGTGGCCGACGGTCAGCTCGGCCACCGAGCCGTCGGGCAGCTCGCTCGGCATCTGGATGGAGCCCTTGCCGAAGGTGCGCGAGCCGATCACCACCGCGCGGCCCCGGTCCTGCAGGGCCCCGGTGAGCATCTCGGCCGCGCTCATCGTGCCGCCGTCGACCAGGGTGACCAGGGGCCGGGTGGTGTCTCCGCCGGGGTCGGCGTGCAGGGAGCGCTGGGCGCCGTCGACGTCGTAGGTGGCGACCAGGCCGCCGTCGAGGAAGGCGGAGGCGGTGTCCACCGCCTCGGTGACCAGGCCGCCGGAGTTGCCGCGCAGGTCGAGGACGATCCCGTCGTCGGCCGGGGCCTGCCGTACCGCGGCGCGGACGGCGTTACCGGAGCCCTTGGTGAACGCGGCGATCCCGATGACGGTGACCCCGCCGGGCAGCCGGCGCACGGTCACGGAGTCGGTGGACAGACTGGCCCGGTGCAGGGTCTCGGTCCACGTGCGCGTGCCGCGCTGCAGGCCCAGGGTGACGGGCGTGCCCGCGGCCGCGTCGTCGGCGTCGCCGCGCAGTAAGGAGACCACCTCGGTGACCGGCCGCCCGTCGACCCTGCTGCCGTCGACGCTGCGCAGCCGGTCGCCCTTGCGGATCCCTGCATCGGCGGCCGGCGAGCCCGGCTGCACCCTGGTCACCTCGATCCGGCCGTCCCGCTCGCGCCGCGCCCACAGGCCGACGCCGGTGTAGCGGCCGTCGAGGGACTCCTGGAACTCCTGGTACTCGCCCTCGGTGTACACCGCGCCCCAGCGGTCCCCGCTGCGGCTGACGGCCCGCTCGGCGGCCTCCATCGGGGACTTGCCGTCGGCCATCGCCTCGGCGGCGGCCTTCTGGACGTCCTCGTGGCTCGTGGCCGTACGCGTCGGCCCGGTGACGGGTCTGCGCGCGGTGGCGTCCGGCTCCGGGAAGGAGCCGGTGGCGGCGCCGGTGACCAGGACGCCGGCGAAGACCAGTGTCAGGGCGGCCCCGCGGCTGATGCGGCGGGGCCGGCAGAACAGGTCTCGGCCTGGCATGGCGGGGAGTCCTCGGCCTGACATGGCGGTGAGTCTAGGACAACGCGAAGGGCCGCACGGGCGGATGCCCGTACGGCCCTCTTGGCATGCGTCACACCTTCAGGTACTTGCGCAGCGCGAAGAACGCCGCAAGTGACGGCATGAGAACGCTGGTTGCGAGGATCAGCGGCAGCTTGGTCAACACCGCGTCCCACCCGACGAAGTTGATGAGCGTGAGCTTGTGGGCGAGGTCCATGCCGTGGTCGATGGTGAAGTACCGGCCGACCACCAGGGCCACACAGGCGAGCCCGCCGCCGATGAGTCCGGCGACGGCGGCCTCGGCGATGAACGGCGCCTGGATGTAGAAGCCCGAGGCACCGACCAGACGCATGATCCCGGTCTCGCGCCGGCGGCTGAACGCCGACACGCGGACCGTGTTGACGATCAGCAGCAGCGCGACGATCAGCATCATCGCCATCACGCCGAGCGCGCCCCGGTTCATCAGGTTCAGCAGCTGGAAGAGGTTGTCCAGGATGCCCTTCTGGTCCTGCACGGACTGCACACCGGCGCGCCCGTTGAAGGCCGAGGCGATCACCTGGTACTTCCGCGGGTCCTTGAGCTTGATCCGGTACGACTCCTGCATCTGGTCCGGCGTGAGCGAGCTGGCCAGCGGTGAGTTGCCGAACTGCTCCTTGTAGTGCTTGTACGCCTCGTCCTGCGACTCGTACGCCACCTTCTCGACGACCGGCATCTTGTGCAGGTCCGAGAGGATCTGCTTCTTCTGGTCCTCGGTCACCGCGCCCTTGGCGCAGTTGACGTCCGAGTCGGCGTCGTGCTTGTTGCACAGGAAGATCGAGACGTTGACCTTGTCGTACCAATAGCCCTTCATGGTGCTCACCTGGTCGCTCATCAGCAGGGAGCCGCCGAAGAGCGCCAGGGACAGGGCGACGGAGACGATGACGGCGAAGGTCATCGTCAGATTGCGGCGGAGACCGACACCGATCTCCGACAGGACGAACTGGGCGCGCATGGCGTCTTGTCGAGCCTTTCGTCGTGAACTTGCTTAGTGCTGGTAGCCGTAGACGCCGCGGGCCTGGTCGCGGACGAGGCGGCCCTTCTCCAGCTCGATGACGCGCTTGCGCATCTGGTCCACGATGTTCTGGTCGTGCGTCGCCATGATGACCGTGGTGCCCGTCCGGTTGATGCGGTCGAGCAGCTTCATGATGCCGACGGAGGTCTGCGGGTCGAGGTTGCCGGTGGGCTCGTCGGCGATCAGCAGCTTGGGCCGGTTGACGAAGGCCCGCGCGATGGCCACGCGCTGCTGCTCACCACCGGAGAGCTCACCGGGCATCCGGTCCTCCTTGCCGCCGAGCCCGACGAGATCGAGCACCTGTGGCACGGACTTGCGGATCTCGCCGCGGGACTTGCCGATGACCTCCTGGGCGAAGGCCACGTTCTCCGCGACGGTCTTGTTCGGCAGGAGCCGGAAGTCCTGGAACACCGTCCCCAGCTGGCGGCGCATCTGCGGCACCTTCCAGTTGGAGAGGCGTGCGAGGTCCTTGCCCAGCACGTGCACCTGGCCGTGGCTGCACCGCTCCTCGCGGAGGACCAGCCGCAGGAAGGTGGACTTTCCGGAGCCGGAGGACCCCACGAGGAACACGAACTCGCCCTTCTCCACCTCGAGGGAGACATCCCTGAGTGCGGGGCGGGTCTGCTTGGGGTAGACCTTGGAGACATTGTCGAATCGGATCACGGATGCACCACGCGTCGCCGGGGGTAGATGAGCGTGACCATACGCGAACCGGGTGTGCAAGTGCAGTCGCAGGTCGAGGTTGGGTAAGGCTTGTACGTTTTTGTACCGCCCCCGGTTCTCTCCCGGTTCCCTCCCGGCTCTCCGAGGCCCCGCGCAAGCTCCGCGGGAACCTGGCACAGTGGAGGGGGGAACGTTCTCGGTTCCGTGAGCGTTGATACGAGTGATGGCCGGTGCGAGGAGGGCGAGCGCATGACGTACGACCGGTTGGTGTGCGCGAACTGCGCGGCGCCCGTGAGCGAGGGCCGGTGCCCGGTGTGCCGTGCCAACCGCGAGCGACTGCAGCAGGAGGGCTTCCTCGGCGGGGTGAGCCCGATGGCGCTGATCGCGCTGCTTGCAGTGCTGGTCGCCGCGGTGGCGCTGCTGGCGCACCAGACCGCCTGAGAACCGGCGCGTGCAAGGACAAGCCTCAGAAACCCGTCAGGGCCCGGAGCGTCAGCTCCGGGCCCTTCCGTGTGCACGGTGATCGCGCCGCGTGACCGTTGGGTCACGCTCAGGCGGCAGCGCCGCCGCGGCCGTTGACCAGACGCGGCAGAACGCGGAAGCCGATGCCGCCGGCGATCATCGTCGCGGCGCCGATGAGCAGGAACGCGGTCTGGCCGGCACCGGTCTCGGCGAGCTGCTTGCCGCTGCCCTGGGGCTGGGTGTCGGAGCCGGTGTCGGTGAGGGCCGAGGAGCCCTCGTCCTGCGAGGCGTTGTTGTTGCCGCCGCCCTGCGGGGTGTCGTTGTTGCCGCCGGTGCTGGAGGAGCCGCCGGTGGTGCTGCCACCCGTGCTGGAGGAGCCGCCGGCGGTGCTGCCGCCCGAGGTGCCGGAACCGCCGGTGGTGCCGCCACCGGTGGTGCTGCCGCCACCGTTGCCGTTGCCACCGCCGTTGCCGCCGCCGGTGCCGTTGTCGCCACCGTTGCCGCCGCCGGTGCCGTTGTCGCCACCGTTGCCGCCGCCGGTGCCATTGCCGCCGCCGGTGCCGTTGTCGCCACCGTTGCCGTTGCCGCCGCCGGTGGTGCCACCGGCGCCATTGTCACCGCCGGTCGTGGTGTCGCCGCCAGTGGTGGCGTCGCCGCCGGTCGTGGTGTCGCCGCCGCCGATGACGCCGCCGATGGTGACGTCACCGCCGGTGTCGCCACCGGTCGTGGTGTCGCCACCCGTCGTGGTGTCGCCACCGGTGGTGGTGTCGCCGCCAGTGGTGGCGTCACCGCCGGTCGTGGCGTCGCCACCGGTCGTGGTCCCGCCGGTGGTGGTGCAGATGCCGAGATCGCACCCGCCGTCACCGCCGTCGGTGCCGCCGTCGTCGCCCTCGCCGTTCGCGTGCGCGCTCAGGCTGATCGGGCCCGCCTGGACATCGATGCCCGCGGCGGAAGCCGCGCCGGCTGCGGTCAGTGACGCACCGGCCGCGATCACGGCGCCGGCGGCTATCCGCGCGACCCGGATCCGCGTCTTCTTCGTCATATGGTTGCTACCCCCAGTAGCTGTTCGTCAATGAGGCGGCGCATGGGGCGTTGCCGTGATCGACGGAGGGCAGGCGGTGACGAAGTCCGCGTCAACTCATTCCCCCGGTTCACATGCGCCCCTGAAGTACGCATGCCGCACTTCACCCTTCCGATTTTTCAAAGCAACGTCAAGGCCGTTGCGGGCGCAATGTCCCGTCGGGGGTGTTTTGCGACGAGTTGAAGCCTGTGAGTGTGATGTAAAACCCAGACAAAAGACAACTGCCGCCTCTCGGGCGGCAGTTGTCATGTCGACAAAGTTACTTCTCCTGCTGCTTGCGCCAGCGAATGCCGGCCTCCAGGAACCCGTCGATCTCACCGTTGAACACGGCCTCGGGGTTGCCGACCTCGTGCTCGGTGCGCAGGTCCTTGACCATCTGGTACGGGTGCAGCACGTACGAACGCATCTGGTTGCCCCAGGAGTTGCCGCCGTCGCCCTTGAGGGCGTCCATCTTGGCCTGCTCCTCCTGCCGGCGCCGCTCCAGCAGCTTGGCCTGGAGGACGTTCATGGCGGTGGCCTTGTTCTGGATCTGCGACCGCTCGTTCTGGCAGGAGACGACGATGCCGGTGGGGAGGTGGGTGATGCGAACCGCGGAGTCGGTCGTGTTGACGCCCTGGCCACCGGGCCCGGAGGACCGGTAGACGTCGATGCGCAGGTCGGACTCGTCGATCTCGACGTGGTCGGACTGCTCGACGACGGGCAGCACCTCCACACCCGCGAAGGAGGTCTGACGGCGGCCCTGGTTGTCGAAGGGCGAGATACGCACCAGGCGGTGCGTGCCCTGCTCGACGGAGAGGGTGCCGTAGGCGTACGGCGCCTGGACGGCGAAGGTGGTCGACTTGATGCCGGCCTCTTCGGCGTACGACGTCTCGATCAGCTCGGTCTTGTAGCCGCGCTGCTCGGCCCAGCGCAGATACATGCGCTGGAGCTTCTCGGCGAAGTCGGCGGCGTCGACGCCACCGGCCTCGGCGCGGATGTTGACGAGCGCCTCGCGGGCGTCGTACTCGCCGGACAGGAGGGTACGGACCTCCATCTCGTCCAGCGCCTTGCGCACCGCGGTCAGCTCGGACTCGGCCTCGGCACGGGTGTCCGGGTCGTCCTCCTCCTCGGCCATCTCGAAGAGGACGGCGAGATCGTCGATCCGGCCGCGCAGCGTCTCCGCCTTCCTGACCTCGGCCTGGAGGTGGGAGAGCTTGCTGGTGATCTTCTGCGCCTCGTCCGGGTTGTCCCAGAGGGACGGCGCGGCCGCCTGCTCCTCGAGCACGGCGATGTCTGCCCTCAGCTTGTCGAGGTCCAGGACGGCCTCGATCGACTCCATGGTCGAGGAGAGGGACTTCAGCTCTTCGGATACATCGACGACTGCCACGCATCCAGCGTAACGGCTCCGCGAAGCGTCGAGGGCCGGGTGCTCGCGAGCTGCCGGAGTGCCCGGTGCCGCCCTGCCGTCTGCGGGCGGAGCCCCTGGTGGGTCAGGGGGTCGACGTGCTGTGGGTGTTCTGCGGCGCGTCCGAGTCCCCGTCGGCCGACGCCAGCCACGCGCCGACGCCCACGACGGCGGCCAGGACCACTCCGGCCACTCCCAGAGTGACCCTTCGACGCCGCACCGCGGCCTTGTGCCGGGCCGACCCCGGCCTGGGCGCACCGGTGGCCCGGGGAACGCGAGCGGTCCCGTGCGCGCCGCCCGCCAGCTCGTCCGGCCCGGGCACCCTCATCGACGTGTGCGTGTCCCGGTTGGAGTCCGGCTTGGCCCCGGGGACGAGGGACACCGCTCCCCGCCGCCGTACCGGCTCGTCCCCGGGCGGAGCCGACGGCACCGGCTCGTCGGCGGCCTCCTCGGACAGCTCCGGCTCGTCCACGTCCAGCGGCGGCATCCCGGCCAGCGTCGGCAGCTGCTCCCGCAGCCGCGCCGCCAGCTCGGAGGCGCGCAGCCGGGACGCGGGCGCCTTGGCCAGGCACTGCACGATCAGCTGCCACAACTCCTCCGGGATGCCCGGGAGGGGTACGACCGTCTCCGTGACGTGCCGGCGCAGTACCGCCCCCGGATGTCCCCCGCCGAACGGCGTGAACCCGGCCAGCAGCTCGTACAGGACCGTCGCCAGGGCGTAGATGTCCACGGACGCGCGCGGCGGCAGGCCCTCGACGATCTCGGGGGCGAGGTAGTCCGGCGTACCGATGATCTTCGTGGCCCGCGTCCGCTTCGGCGTGTCGATCAGCTTGGCCACGCCGAAGTCGGTGAGCAGGGCAGGGTGGGCGCCGCCGGGTCCCAGCGGGCCCTGCATGTCGAGGAGCACGTTCTCGGGCTTGACGTCCCGGTGGACGATCCCGGCCGCGTGGGCCGCGGCCAGCGCGTCGGCGACGTCGGCGACGATCGCCACGGCCGCCTCGGGGGCGAGGCGCCGCTCGCGCTCCAGCCGGGTGCGCAGGTCGGTGCCGCGCACGAGGTCCATGACCAGGGCCAGGTCGTTGCCGTCGACGACCAGGTCGCGCACGGTGACGATGTGCGGGTGCTCCAGGCCGAGCAGCGCGGTGCGCTCCTGGACGAAGCGTCCGACGAGCTCCTCGTCGGAGGCGAGGTCCTCGCGCAGCAGCTTGACGGCGACGGGACCCTCCGGCCCCTCGCCCAGCCACACCGTGCCGGCGCTGCCCCGCCCCAGGATCTGGTTCGCGGTGTACCGGCTGCCGATCTTCCGTGCCAAGACTGCTCCTACTGACGCGTGTTGCCGACGCTGCGTCATTCCGGGGGGCAACCCCCGGACCCCCAGCCGACAGACCAGAACCCCCGGCCAATAAAACTACGCGTCGAGCGAGCCAACCTTCACCGCGGAGACGGAAATCACCCGTCAGATGTCGACAAATCCGCAAACTCGCGATCGGTTACCGCGAGTCAGCGGCGCTCGGTCACCCCACCCGGTTCCGTGCGCTCAGCTGCCGCTTCCGGAGGAGCCGCCCAGGCGTTTGGCCCACTTGCTCACCTGACCGGCCCAGTGGCTCACCTCGTGCCAGTAGCTGCGGCCCTGGCCGATCCAGGTGTGCAGCGGGGTCAGCTCGTAGATCAGCCAGCTCGCCACGACCAGGATGACGATCGTGAACAGGCAGCCCTTCAGGCAGCCGAGGCCCGGGATCTTCATCGGGTTGGCACTGCGCTGTCGGGGCGCCCGGGGCTCGCGGGCGGGCCGCTGCGGCTCCGGCGCGGGCGGCGCGTACCGCTGCGGCTGCTGCGGCGGGGCGTACTGCTGGGGCTGCTGGGCCTGCTGGGGCGCATAGCCGTACCCCTGCTGGTACCCCTGCTGCCGGCCGCGCGGCTGCGGCTGCTGCGGGCGGGCCTGCGGGGCCTGCCGCTGCTGCTGCGGACGGGCCACCTGCCGCTGGGGCCGGTGGCGCAGCGGGTCGTCCTCCGGGGACAGGAACTGCTGGACCTGCGTCTGCTCGTTGCGGTCGCGGGCCGCGCGCAACTGGGTCTGCCAGGGGTGCGGCTGCTCGGGCTGCGGGCCCTGCGGGCCGTTGTTCGGCAGCACCGCCGTCGGGTCCGCGGCGCCCGTGTTCGGCAGTACGGCGGTGGGGTCGGCGGGGCCGCCGGTGTGCGGCAGCACGCTGGTCGCGGCGTTCGGGTCGTACGCGCCCTGGGGACCGGTGTTCGGCAGTACCTGGGTGGGGTCGGCGGCGCCGGGCACACCCGGGACGGCGGCCGGGGCCGGGTCGGGGGCCAGCAGCGCGCCCACGCCCTCGGCGGCGGCGATCTGCGCGGCGTTCGCGTGCACCCCGATGCCCTCGGCGACGACCCTGAGGCCGCGCGCGAGGTTCTCGGCGCTGGGCCGTTCGTCGGGGTTCTTGCGCAGGCAGCGCTCTATGACCGTCCACAGCGGGTCGGGGACGGTGGACGGGCGGCGCGGCTCGGCGCTCAGGTGCTGGTGCAGCACCTCCAGCGCGGTGCTGCCGGAGAACGGCGGGCGGCCGGTGACCAGCTCGTACAGCAGGATGCCGGCGCCGTAGATGTCCACGGCGGAGGTCTGCGGGCGGCCCTCGGCGGACTCCGGTGCCACGTACGCGGGCGTGCCGACGAACTCGTGGGTGCGGGTCAGGCCCGGGGAGTCGGCGAGGCGGGCGATGCCGAAGTCGGTCAGCATCGGGTGCAGCTGGCCGTCGTGCTGCTGGAGCAGCACGTTGGCGGGCTTCAGGTCGCGGTGGACGACGCCGTCGGCGTGGCTCGCGGCGAGGGCGTCGGCGATCTGCGCGGTCATCAGCGCGGCGGCCACCGGCGTGAAGGGGCCGTTCTCGCGCAGGTGGCGGTGCAGGTCGGGGCCGTCGACGAGGTCCATGACCAGCGCCAGCAGATCGCCCTCGACGACCAGGTCGCGGACCCGGACGACGTTCGGGTGGGTCAGGCGGAGCAGCACGGACCGCTCGCGCAGGAAGCGCATCACGATGTCCGGGTCGCTCGCCAGCTCCTCCTTGAGGACCTTGATCGCGACCGTCTCGCCGGGCTGCCCGGCCACGGCCGCCTCGGCGCCCGCGGTCTCGCGCTGGCGGGCACGCCAGACGGTGCCTGTGGCGCCGCGTCCGAGCGGCTCCTCAAGCAGGTACTTGCTGCCGACTGGCCGCACGTCACGCGCTCCCTGCTGCTTGCTGCTGCTTGCTTGCCTGCATTCCGGTTGTCATTCCGGTTGTCATTCCGGTTGTCCGACCCACTGTAGTGCCGCCGTTGCGGGCACCACGTGTCGACGGAAAGACGCGCGTCCCGGTCTCCTGGTTGCCGGGAGCGGACGTGACCGATCTCAAGTGATCGCGCGTGCGCCACTGGTCAGGCACTTTTGGGGGCAGAGCCGACCAATCAAGATCACTTCTCACCGGGTCCCGGGCGCGTTGTCGGTGGCAGGTGCGAGGATGCCTTCCAGTACTGGCCGACGTGCTCGTGTGCGGGGTGGGGGGAAGTCCGTCCCGCGCAGACCCGCGCAGAAGGGACCGCTGACGCCGATGCAGATCCGGCTGACCGTCGTAGACCCGCTCGGCCCGTCCCCGCAACGGGGCCGCGCCGCGAGCCGCGACGTGCTGGTCACGGCGCCCACGGGCACGGACCTGGCCGCGGTCGCGTCGGCGCTGGCCGGGGCGGTCACCGGGGAGGGCCGCGACACCGCCAACTCCTCCGTGGTGCTCTACGCCGGAACCGAGCGGCTGGATCCGCGCCGCTGCACCCTCGGCGAGCCTCCGCTGGTCGACGGCGCCGTGCTGTCCCTGGGCGCCCCGGCGGCCGTCGAGCCGCATCCCGAGCTCGACGACGCACCGACCCAGCTGCATGTCGTCGCGGGCCCGGACGCGGGCGGGGTCCATCTGCTGCACGGCGGCCGCATCACCGTGGGCCGCTCGGTCGACGCGGACGTGCCGCTGGACGACCCGGACGTGTCCCGGCTGCACTGCGCGGTCACCGTCGGGGCGGACGGGCGCGTGTCCGTCGCCGACCTCGGTTCCACGAACGGTACGGCGCTGGACGGGGTGCGGGTGGGCGAGCGTCCCGTACAGGTCCCTGCCGGGGGCCTGCTGCGGATCGGGGAGTCGGCGCTGCGGGCTGCTCCGTCCGGGGGGCTCGCCGCACGGGCGCGGACCGTCTCCGACGGTGAGGGGTGCCTTCGGGTCGCCCGGGACGCGGTGTCGGGTGCGGGGGCGTCGTCTTCGGATGCGGGTGGACCTGGTGCGGGTGCCGGGGAACCCGTGCGAACGGTTCAGCACGGCTACGGCTCTGCCGGCTGGGGGACCTCCGGCAGTGGGGGCCAGGAGCACCGGCGGGGGAACCCGACCGTGGTGCCGGAACAGGCCGGGGCACCGTGGGTGGAACAGCGGGGCGGTGACACCGCGGCGTCCGGTGCCGCTGCCGGCGGGGACACCCACGCGGGGCGCCTCGGGGTCGGCGGCACGGGCGAGGAGCCGCTGGACGGTGGCCGCAAGGGCACGCCGGTCCGAGGCGTCGACGCCCCGCAGGGCGCCCGGCGGCGCGGCCTCGGCGCCTGGGCGCGCCGGCTTGCCGGTGGGCGTGGCGAACAGGCAACCGGCCCCGAGGCGTACGACGGCACCGACCCCCGGGTGGGCGCCGTTGCGGCGGTCACCGCGCCGCAGCAGCCCGAGACCTGGCCGGATCCCGCCGCACTGCTGCTGACGGCACTCGGTCCCGGGCCCCGGCTGTGGGAGCGCGGGCCCGGTCATCCGGAGACCCTGACCGTGCGGCTCGGCACGGCGGACCGGAGCGCGCCGGACGGCTCCGGCGTGGTGCCCGCGGTGCCCGTGACGGCGGCACTGCGCGAGGCGGGCGCCCTGGGCCTGGCCGGTCCGCGCCCCCGGCTGTCCGGGCTGACCCGCGCGGTGCTGGCCCAGCTGGCCGCGCTGCACTCCCCCGACCTGCTGGAGATCGTGCTGATCAGCGCGGACCGCTCCCGCCCCGTGGAGGAGCGCACGGCCGAGTGGTCCTGGCTGGGCTGGCTCCCGCATGTCCGGCCGGGCCACGGCCAGGACTGCCGGCTGCTGCTGGCCTACGACCGCGAGCAGGCGGCGGCCCGCACGGAGGAACTCCTGCGCCGGGTCGACGACCACGCGACGACCGGCAGAACCGCGGCCCACCCCACCCGCGTCCCGGCACCGGGCATCACGCCGGGCGCCCCGACGCACAGCGAGCCAACCGCCACACCCACGCCCGACTCCCCCAGGGACATGCCCGCCGAGGCGTCCGGGGCCCAGGCCACGGCCACCGGCGGGTGGGACACCCCGGCCCAGGGGGGTCTTTCCGGCCACCCCGGCGCCCCCGCGCACGGCCGGGCCACCGGCGCGCACGGCCCCCGAGCCCAAGGGGCAGCCCCCGGCCGACCCGACACCCCCTCCCAGGCACCCGGCGCCCAGGCCCCGGCCACCGGCGACTGGGACAACCCCCTCACCCCCGGCACCCCCGCCGTCCCGGGCGCACCGGTCCAGGGCCTCGCTCCCGGCCGGCACGGCGCCACCGCTCCCGGCGGATCCGCCCGGGGACCGGCCTTCGGCGCCGACGACATCCCACACGCCGCCGGCGCCCCTGGCCCTGCGGGCGCCCCGTCCCACGGCCTCGCCCCCGGCCGAACCGGCACCCCCGCGCCCGGACACACCCCCACCACCCCTGCCGCCCCGAGCGGCACCCACCCGTCGGCCGCCCTCTCGGCCCCCGCTCGCCGCCCGTCCTGGGCCAGGGAAGACGCCGAGTTCGGCGGGGTCGGTGGTTTCGCCGGGCCCCACACCGTCGTCGTGGTGGACGGGGACCCCGGTGGCGGCGCCCTGCGGGATGCCGTGGCGCGGCTGGCCGTGGCCGGGCCGCGGGCCGGGATTCATGTGATCTGTCTTGCCGAGACCGAGCCCTCCTCGCCCGCCTCCCCCGTGGCGCTGACGTACGAGGCCGCGTGCGCGGTGGCGCCGACGTTCCGGCAGTGCGGTGCCGTGGCGCTGCTCGGCGGGGATGTCGCGACGGCGCTGCGGCTGCTGCGGGTGGCGCCGGACGGACCCGTGGGAACGGGAACGCTCGCCGCCGTGGACGCCGTGTCCCTCGCCTGGGCGGAGCGGTTCGCCCGGGCGCTGGCGCCGCTGCGGCCGGACGGCCCGGCCGGCGAGCGGGACACGCGCGTGGCGGCGCCGTTGCCGCAGTCGGCGCGGCTGCTCGACGAACTGGGGCTGGCCCGGGCCACCCCGGCGTCGCTGATGGCGCGCTGGGCCGACGCGGCAGACGACGGCCAGGCGCTCGGCGGCCGGGCGCGGGCTGTGCTCGGTGCCGGTCCGCGCGGGCCGCTCACCGCCGACCTGGTGGCCGACGGACCGCATCTGCTGATCGAGGGGCCGGCCGGCAGCGGTCGTACGGAGTTGCTGCGGGCCGTGGTGGCCTCGCTGGCCGCCGCCGAGCGGCCGGACCGGCTGGGCGTGGTGCTGATAGACGGCCGGGACGGCGTCGGGACGGGCCCGGCGCACGGCGAGGGCCTGCGCGTGTGCACCGACATACCGCATGTCACCACGCATCTGATCGCCAACGACCCAGTGCGCATGCGGGAGTTCGCCCAGTCGCTGGCCGCCGAGCTGAAGCGGCGGGCGGAGTTGCTGGGCCGGACGGACTTCGCGCGGTGGCACACGGGGCGTGAGGTGTCCGGCCGGATCGTCGCCCAGCGCACGCCGGCCCCCGCCACCGGTGACATAGACGCGCCGCCCAGCTCCACCCTGCGGCTGCGGCCGGGGTCGGCCGCGCGGCAACGGGCCGAGGCCGCGCCGCCGCTGCCACGGCTCGTGGTCGTCGTGGACGACCTGGACGCACTGGTTGCGCCCCCGCTCGGCTCGCCGGGCCGGCCCGCCGCCGGTTCGGTGATGCGCGCGCTGGAGGCGGTGGCCCGGGAGGGCGAGCGGCTCGGGGTGCATCTGGTGGCGGCGGCCGGGACCGACGATCGTACGGCGGAGACCGAACCCGCGCGGCGGGCCTCCCTGCGGGTCGTGCTGGACGCTCCCCAGCAGGGGCCGGACGAACCGGCGCCGGGGCGCGGCCGGCTGGCCTGCGCGGACGGGCGGGTCGTCGGTTTCCAGGGCGGCCGGGTGACGGGCCGTATCCCGCGTACCGCGACCCAACGGCCCACGGTGGTCCCGCTGGACTGGCAGCGCATGGGCGACCCCCCGGCCCGCCGGCCGGTGCGGGAGCTGGGCAACGGCCCCACCGACCTGGCCCTGCTGGCGAGCGCGGTGGAGCGGGCGGCCCGGGAGGTCTCGGCGGCCGAGGTGCCGTCCCTGCTGTAGCCGAAGAAACTGTTGTGGCGAAGAAGGACGCATACACCCCCGGTCACGAGCCGGTCACGATGCGCGGCTCGACACCGCAGGCGCTCTTGCCGCCCTCGAGCGGCCCGGCGTAGACCGGACGGCACGGGACAGTCTTCCTGACGCTTGACGTTCATTGACGTTCAACGGAGAACGACGAACGGGGAAGTGATGCGCAGCAAGAGCAGCACCATCCGGACACGCAGGACCGTCACCACACTCGCCGCACTGCTCACGGGAGCCCTTGCCCTGAGCGCCTGCTCCAGCAGCGACAACGACAAGAAGGGCGACGGGGGCGACAGCGGCAGCGCCGCCCCGAGCGGCTCCACCGTCAGCCTGCCGAAACTGAACGGCGCGAACGTGGAGATCGCCGCCGTCTGGACCGGCCAGGAGCAGAAGAACTTCAAGCAGGTCCTGGCCGAGTTCGAGAAGCGCACCGGCGCGAAGGTCACGTTCGTGCCCGCCCAGGACCCGATCATCAACTTCGTCGGTTCGAAGATCGCGGGCGGCCAGCCGCCGGACGTGGCGATGCTGCCGCAGCCCGGCGCCATCAAGCAGGCCGTGCAGCGGGGCTGGGCCAAGCCGCTCGGGCCGGACGCCCTGAAGGAGCTGCAGAAGAACTACTCGCAGGGCTGGCAGGACATCGGCAAGGTGGGCGGCAAGCAGTACGGCGTCTACTACAAGGCCGCCAACAAGTCGCTGATCTGGTACAACGCCAAGGTCTTCGCGAACGCGGGCGCGAAGGAACCGAAGACCTGGCAGGACCTGCTGACCACCACGCGAGCGGTGTACGACTCCGGTGTCACGCCGTTCTCGGTGGCCGGCGCGGACGGCTGGACGCTGACGGACTGGTTCGAGAACGTCTATCTGTCCCAGGCGGGCCCGCAGAAGTACGACGAACTCGCCCAGCACAAGATCAAGTGGACGGATCCCTCCGTCAAACAGGCGCTGACGACGCTCGCGCAGATCTGGGGCAAGAAGGACTACCTCGCGGGCGGCCAGGACGGCGCGCTGCAGACGGAGTTCCCGGCCTCGGTCACCCAGACCTTCACCGGCGGCGACCAGCCGAAGTCCGCGATGGTCTACGAGGCCGACTTCGTGCAGGTCAACATCGGTGAGACCAAGGCGAAGGTGGGCACGGACGCCAAGGTGTTCCCGTTCCCGACGGTCGGCTCCACCGCGCCGGTGGTCTCCGGCGGTGACGCGGCGGTGATCCTGAAGGACTCCAAGGCGGCCCAGGCCCTGGTCACCTTCCTCGCCTCCCCGGACGCGGCGACGATCCAGGCGAAGCTCGGCGGCTATCTCTCGCCGAACAGGAACGTGCCGATCTCGGCGTACCCGAACGCGGTGCAGCAGAAGATCGCCAAGGCGCTGATCACGTCCGGCGACGACTTCCGCTTCGACATGTCCGACCAGGCTCCCCAGGCCTTCGGCGGCACCCCCGGCAAGGGTGAGTGGAAGGACCTGCAGGACTTCCTGAAGAACCCGAAGGACGTGGCGGGCACCCAGGCGAAGCTGGAGAAGGACGCGGCGGCCGCGTACGGAAGCGGGAGCTGAGCCGGCGATGGCGTCGGCGGCAACGGCGGCCGGGGCCCCACCGGGTCCCGCCGCGCCCCGCGGTCGCAGGAGCGTGACCGGCACCCGGAAGACGGTGGCAGCGCTGTTCCTGCTGCCCGCCCTGGTGCTGCTCGGCGCGCTCGTGGTCTACCCGATCGGGTACTCGGTCATCCGCAGCTTCTACAACGCCTCCGGCGACGGTTTCTCCGGCGCCGACAACTACAGGACGCTCTTCACCGACGACGGCATCCGCACCGCCCTGAAGAACAACATCATCTGGGTGGTGTTCGCTCCCACGGTCTCCACCGCGCTCGGTCTGGTCTTCGCGGTGCTGACCGAACGGGTGCGCTGGGGAACGGCGTTCAAGCTGGTCGTCTTCATGCCGATGGCGATCTCGATGCTGGCGGCCGGGATCATCTTCCGGCTGGTGTACGACCAGGATCCGCACAAGGGGGTCGCGAACGCGGTGTGGGTGGGTGTCCACGACACCTTCGCGCAGTCGTCCGCGTTCCCGAAGGCCCACCCGGGGCGCGAGTCGCCGCTCGTGGCCCAAGGGGGCGGGTTCATCACCAAGGCCCCGGTCCGTGCCGGGCAGCCGGTCGCCCTCCCCCTCGTCGGTGTCGCCCCGGACCAGATGCCGGACAGTGCGAAGAAGGCCGTGGCCGCGAGGCCGGAGCCGGCAAGGATCACCGGCACGACCTGGCAGGACTTCACGCGCGGCAAGGGCGTGGGACGGCTGGGCGCGCCCGACCCGTCCGAGCTCGGCTACGCCGGGATGCGGATCGAGGCGGTCAAGGACGGCAGGGTGGTCGCCTCCGCCGAGGCCGCCGGCGACGGCACCTTCACGCTGCCCGCCTCCGCCGACGGGGCCCGGCTGCGGCTGCCGGCGAGCAACTTCAAGGAGCCGTACAACGGCGTCGAGTGGCTCGGCCCGGCGCTGGTCACCCCGGCGATCATCGGGGCGTACGTGTGGATGTGGGCGGGTTTCGCGATGGTGCTGATCGCCGCCGGGCTCGCGGGCGTGCCGCGGGAGCTGCTGGAGGCCGCGCGGGTGGACGGCGCCAACGAGTGGCAGGTGTTCCGCAAGGTCACCGTGCCGCTGCTCGCGCCGGTCCTCGCGGTCGTCACCGTCACGCTGATGATCAACGTGCTGAAGGTGTTCGACCTCGTCTACATCATCGCGCCGGGCTCCTCCCAGGACGACGCCAACGTGCTCGCCCTGGAGCTGTACCGCAAGGGCTTCGCGGAGGACCAGCCGGGCGTCGCGAGCGCGATCGCGGTGCTGCTCCTGGTGCTGGTGATCCCGGTGATGGCGTTCAACATCCGTCGGCTCAGGCGGGAGGTGCGGCGATGACCTGGCTGCTGGAGAAGATCAACGGTGGTCTGGTCCGCGTGTTCCTGATCGTCGTGGGCCTGTTCTGGCTGGTGCCGACGATCGGGCTGCTCGCCTCCTCCCTGCGCTCGCCGGAGGACATGAGCGCGAGCGGCTGGTGGAAGGTGTTCACCAAACCGTCCCAACTCACCTTCGAAAGCTACCGGAAGCTGCTGGAGAACGGCGACATCACCCACTCCCTGTGGAACACCGTGCTGATCACCGTTCCGGCGACGGTCCTGGTCGTCGTGGTCGGCTCCCTCGCGGGTTACGCGTTCGCGTGGATGGAGTTCCCGGGCCGGGACTGGTGGTTCCTGGGCGTGGTGAGCCTGCTGGTGGTGCCGGTGCAGGTGGCGCTGATCCCGATCGCCGAACTGTTCGGCAGGATCGGCCTGTTCGGAAGCATCCTCGGTGTGATCCTGTTCCACACCGGCTTCGGTCTGCCGTTCGCGGTGTTCCTGCTGCGGAACTTCTTCGCGGAGATCCCGCGCGAGCTGCTGGAGGCTGCCCGGCTCGACGGCGCCGGCGAACTGCGGCTGTTCGCACGGGTGGTGATGCCGCTCGCGGGGCCGGCGATCGCGAGCCTCGGCATCTTCCAGTTCCTGTGGGTGTGGAACGACATGCTGGTCGCGCTGGTGTTCACCAAGTCGGGCACCCAGCCGATCACGGTCGCGCTGCAGACGCAGGTACGGCAGTTCGGCAACAACATCGACGTGCTGGCACCCGGCGCGTTCATCTCCATGGTGATCCCGCTGGCCGTGTTCTTCGCGTTCCAGCGGCAGTTCGTGTCCGGGGTGATGGCGGGCGCGGTCAAATAGCCGCACAACGGTCACTTTCGGGAGGGCGGGTCGCAAGGGGCCCGCCCTCTCCCGTTCACCCGGCGTCCCCCACATGCCGTACGAACCGTAACCAATTCACCCCATCGGCCGTTTCCGGTCAGAACCCCCGCGTCGACCGACGACCCATGGATGCCCTTTGCCCAGGTTCAGTGTCATTGTTCCCGCGTACAAGGTCCAGGCGTATCTCTCCGAGTGCCTGGACTCGGTGCTCTCGCAGTCGTATCCCGATCTGGAACTGATCGCCGTGGACGACTGCTCACCCGATGCCTGCGGCGCGATCATCGACGAGTACGCGGCCCGGGACGCGCGGGTGCGGCCCGTGCACCTGGCCGAGAACCAGGGACTCGGACGGGCCCGGAACGCGGGGACGGCCGAGGCGACCGGCGACTACCTGGTCTTCCTGGACAGCGACGACACGCTCACCCCGGACGCGCTGCGCTCGATCGCCGACCGGATCAAGGAGTCCGGGGAGCCGGACGTCCTGGTGTACGACTACGCGCGCACCTACTGGGACGGCCGTACGGTCCGCAACCAGCTCGCCGGCCAGCTCACCGAGCAGGGCCCGGCGCCGTTCCGCCTGGAGGACCGGCCGGGGCTGCTCAGGGTGCTGATGGTGGCCTGGAACAAGGCGTACCGGCGGGAGTTCGTCGAGGAGCACGGCTTCGCCTTCCCGCCGGGCTACTACGAGGACACCCCCTGGACCTTCCCGGTGCTGATGGCGGCGGAGTCGATCGCCACCCTGGACCGGGTGTGCGTGCACTACCGGCAGCGCCGGCAGGGCAACATCCTCGGCACCACCAGCCGCAGGCACTTCGATCTGTTCGAGCAGTACGACCGGGTGTTCGCGTACGTCGCCGAGCATCCCGAACTCGCCCGCTGGCGGTCCGAGTTGTTCCGGCGGATGATCGACCACTACGCGACGGTGTTCACCAAGCGGGACCGCCTGCCGCGCGGCAGCCACGGCGAGTTCCTGCGCCGGGCGCGCGCCCACTACCGCCGCTACCGCGTCCCCGGCACCCGGATGCGCCGCCGGAACATCCTGGTCCGCTTCGGTCTGCACCGCACGTTCCGCGTGTTCCGGCTGGTGTCGGCCGCGCGCCGGCGCACGTTCAAGGCTGCGGTGAAGCTGGCCCGCGCCGTGCGGACCGGCGTGCTGCGGCTGCACTACCGGATCCAGTTGCGGCTGCCCGTCCGCGCCGACCGGGCGGTGTTCACCTCCGGCGCGGGCCGGGGCCACGGCGGCGACCCGGGCGCCCTGGAGGAGGCGTTCCGCACGCACGTCCCGCACATCCGCACCGCCTGGATCGCCCGCACCGAGCACCAGCACACGGTTCCGCCGGGCCCGCGCCGGCTGCGGCCCGGCACCGCCGCCTACTGGACGGCGCTGGCCCGCGCCAGGTACCTGGTCACCGACGACGGCCTGGACCCGGACCTGCGCAAGCGGCCCGGGCAGATCCTGGTCCAGACCCGGCAGGGCACACCGCTGGGGCACATGGGCCTGGACCTCCAGGAGCGCCCGGCGGCGGCCCGCGGCACCGACTTCGCCCGGCTGCTGCGCGGCGTCGACCAGTGGGACCTGGTCCTGTCCGGCAACCGGCACTCGACCCTGACCTGGGAGCGGGTCCTCCCGGGCCGGTACCGCACGCTGGAGTACGGGTCGCCGCGCAACGACGTCTTCCAGCGGTCGACCTCGGCGGACGTGGCCCGGCTGCGCGAGACGCTGGGCATCCCGGAGGGCACGGTCGCGATCCTGTACGCGCCGGCCCACCGGGACTACCTGCGCACCCAGCGCCCCCTGCTGGACCTGGAGCGGATCCTGCGCCGCCTCGGCCCGCGCTTCGTGATCCTGGCCCGTACCCACGGCGGCCCCCTCGGCACGGGCGGCCGGATCATCGACGTCGGCGACCACCCGAGCGTGCAGTCGCTGTGTCTGGCCTCGGACGTCCTGCTCACCGACTACTCGTCGATCATGTTCGACTACGCCAACCTGGACCGGCCGATCGTGGTGCACACCGGCGACTGGGAGGCGTACCGGGCGGCCCGTGGGACCTACTTCGACCTGGGTGCCTTCCCGCCCGGCGCGGTCGCGCGCAGCGAGGACGAGCTGATCGACATCTTCGCGACCGGGCACTGGCGCGGCTCGCGCTCGGCCCAGCTGCGCGCGGCGTTCCGGCAGCGGTTCTGCCCGTACGACGACGGACGCGCCGCCGAGCGGGTCGTACGGCATGTGGTGCTGGGCGGGACGGGACTGCCGCCGGTGGTGCCGCCGGAGGAGCGCAAGCCGGTGCCGTCGGCCTGTGCGCGCTCTCCGCTGGCCACCGTGCCGCAACCTTCCGGCCCCCTCCCCGTCACCGAGAGGCGCTGAACGGCGTTGGTCCCCCCGGGAGTTCCCGTGCCCCTCGGCTCGACGCGCCCCACCCCGAGCCGGCCGTCCACCTGGCGCCCGGCGGGGCGGCCCGGTCGCGCGGCAGGCCTGGGCCCAGTCCGCAGGACACGCGTCCGCAAGACAACAGAAAGAGCAGAATGCCCCGCTTCAGCATCATCGTCCCGTCCCACGGGGTCGCCGCCCGGCTGTCCCAGGCACTGGACTCGGTTCTCGGCCAGTCGTCCGGCGACCTGCAGCTGATCCCGGTCTGCGACGCCCCCGACGCCCCGGCCGCCGCCGTGGCCGCCGGATACGCGGAGCGGGACTCCCGGGTGACCCCGGTCCACTCGCCGCCGTCCGCCGGGCTGAGCGGGGCGCGCAACGCGGGGATCCGGGCGGCGACCGGCGCGTATGTGCTGTTCCTCGACGGCGACGACCTGCTGCTGCCGGGCGCGCTCGCGGCGCTGGACGCCCGGCTGACCGAGACCGCCGACGTGGACGTGCTCTATGTCGAGCACGAGCGCGCCCCGTGGTGGGAGGGCGAGCCCACCAACCCGGCCGGGCCGCTGTTCGCCGGGGCCCCGAAGGGCGCCTTCGCCCCCGCCGACCTGCCGGACCTGACCGGCGTACAGCTCCCGGCCTGGAGCGCGGTCTACCGCCGCAGCTTCCTCACCGAGCACGAACTCGCCTTCCCCGCAAGCCACTTCACCGACCTCGGCTGGGGCGGGCTGACCACGCTCGCGGCCGGGCGGATCGCGGTGCTGCGCCGGGTCGTCGTACGGCACCGGCTGCGCCGGCAGGGCAGCCGGCTGAACCTGCCCGGACCGCACCAGCACGACCTGCTCGACCAGGTGGACCTGGTGCTGACCCGGGCCGCCGAGCGCGCGCTGCCCGCCGAGCGGATCCGGCCGCTGTTCGAGCAGCTGTTCACCCATGTGCTGAGGACCGCGTCCCGGCCGGAGCGGCTGCCGTCCGGGCACCGGGCCTTCTTCCGCCGCGCCGCCCGCCTCTACCGGCGGCACCGGCCGGCCGGTTTCCGGGCGCCCGGCGGCAGCCTGGGCGTGCAGCACCGGCTGCTGGCGACCCGGGCGTACAGCGTGTTCCGGGCGCTGCGCGGCGCCAACCAGATCGCCGCGGACACCGCCGGGCGCCTGCCGCACCCGCGCATGCTGCGCACCCGGCTGCGCTACGCCCGCGCCCTGCGCCGCCCGCTCGATGACAACCTCGCCGTGTACTGCGCCTACTGGGGCCGGGGCTACGCCTGCAACCCGGCCGCGATCCACGCCAGGGCCCGCGAACTCGCCCCGCACATCCGCTCGGTGTTCCTCGTCGAGGCCGACCAGGCACACGCGATGCCGGACGACGTGGAGTACGCGGTGATCGGCTCCCGCCGCTACTGGGAAGTGCTGGCCCGGGCGAAATACCTGATCAACAACGCCAACTTCGCCGAGGGGATCGTCAAGCGCCCCGGCAGCGTGCACCTGCAGACCCAGCACGGCACCCCGCTGAAGACGATGGGCGTGGACCAGTCGCCGTACCCGGTGGTGGCCGCCCGGTCGGGCAGTTTCACCAGGCTGCTGGGCCGGGTGGACCGCTGGGACTTCAACCTCTCCGCCAACCGCCACTCCACCCAGATGTGGGAGCGCGCCTTCCCCGGCGCCTGGGAGGCGCTGGAGTACGGCTATCCGCGCAACGACGTCTACTACACGGCGACCGCCGAGGACGTGGCCCGCGTCAGGCGGGAGCTGGGCGTCCCGGAGGGCAGGACGGCCGTCCTGTACGCCCCCACCCACCGCGACCACCACACCGGTTTCGAGCCCGGCCCGGACCTGGAGGCGTTCTGCGAGGCGGCCGGCGAGGACGTGGTCGTGCTCCTGCGCGCCCACTACTTCTACGACCGGGGAGCCGCGAAGCGCTCCGGCCGGATCAGCCGCGTCATCGACGTAACCGCGCACCGCTCCTCCGAGGACGTGTGCCTGGCGGCGGACGCGCTGGTCACCGACTACTCGTCGATCATGTTCGACTACGCCAACCTGGACCGGCCGATCGTCGTGTACGCCGACGACTGGGACGTCTACCGGGAGACGCGGGGCGTCTACTTCGACCTGCCGGCCGAGCCGCCGGGATTGGTCGCGCGCACCCCGGAGGAACTGGCCGCCGTCTTCCGCGACGGCTCCTACGCGGGCGAGGAGGCCGCGGCGCTGCGGGCCGCGTTCCGTGAGCGCTTCTGCGAGTTCGACGACGGCCGGGCCGCCGAGCGCGTCGTACGGCGGGTGCTGCTCGGCGAGCCGCCGGAGGCGGTGCCGCCCGTCATCCCGCTCCCGGAACGCGTCCCCGCCCCCGCCGCCGCGACCCTCGTGAGGAGCTGACCCGCCGTGCCCCGCTTCAGTCTGATCGTGCCCTGCTTCAAGGTGCAGGGCTTTCTGCGCGAGTGCCTGGACTCGGTGCTGCTGCAGTCCTTCAACGACTTCGAGCTGATCGCCGTGGACGACCGTTCCCCGGACGGTTGCGGCGCGATCCTCGACGAGTACGCCGAGCGCGACCCGCGCGTGAAGGTGCTGCACCTGCCGGAGAACGTGGGGCTCGGCGGGGCCCGCAACGCCGGGATGCCGCACGCCACCGGCGACTACCTGTTCTTCCTGGACAGCGACGACACCCTCACCCCGGGCGCGCTGGGGGCGATCGCCGACCGGCTGGCGGAGGCCGCGGACCCGGACGTGCTGGTCTTCGACTACGCGCGCACCTACTGGTGGGGCGGCACCCGGCGCAACGCCCTCGCCGAGATCCTCGCCGAGGCCGGCCCGGGCACCTTCACCGTGGACGAGTTCCCGCGGATCCTGGACCTGCTGATGGTGGTGTGGAACAAGGTCTACCGGCGCGAGTTCGTGGAGTCGGAGGGCTTCGCGTTCCCGCCCGGCTACTACGAGGACACGCCCTGGACCTTCCCGGTCATGCTCAGCGCCCGGCAGATCGCCGCGCTGGACCGGATCTGCCTGAACTACCGGCAGCGCCGGCAGGGCAACATCCTGTCCACGACCAGCCGCAAGCACTTCGACATCCACGACCAGTACGAGCGGGTCTTCGCGTTCGTCGAGCAGCACCCTCGGCTCGCGCACTGGCGGCCGTACCTGCACCGCAAGATGGGCGAGCACTGCCTGGACATCCTGGCCAAGCCGGACCGGCTGCCGCCCGCCGACAAGGCCGAGTTCTTCCGGCGCACGCGGGAGATGTTCCGGCGCCACAAGCCGGCCCAGGGCGCCCTGGCCGACGGCGACGCGGGCCTGTTGGAGGGCTCCTGGACGGCGTACCGGATCGGGCGGCAGGCCGCGCGGGCCGGGCAGGAGGCGGCCCGGCGGGCCGGTCCGGTCCGCGGCGCGGTCGCCGCCCGGGCCCGCTCCGGCTGGGCGGCCGTGCACGCGCTCCGCCCGCTGGACCCGCACCTGGTCGTCTACTCGGCGTCCTCGCACCAGGGCATGCTCGGCGACCCGGCCGCCGTGTACGCCAAGGCCCGGGAGATCGCTCCGCAGCTGCGCGGGGTGTGGGTGGTGAGGGACGAGGAGACCGCCGACCGGCTGCCGCCGGACGTGGAGTACGTGATCACGGGCTCCCGGCGCTGTCTGGAGGTCACCGCGCGGGCGACGTTCTTCGTCAACGACGTCAACTGGCCCGGCACCCTGGCCAAGCGGCCCGGCAGCGTGCACATCCACACCCACCAGGGGACCCCGCTGAAGTACATGGGCGCCGACCTGCTGGACAAGCCGGGCGCCAGGCTCGGCTTCGACGTGCCGCAGATGCTGCGCCGGGCCGACCGCTGGGACTACAGCCTGGTCGCCAACCGCCACTCGGAGCTGGTCTGGGAGCGGGCCTACCCCTGCCACTTCACCTCGCTGCGCACCGGCAGCCCGCGCAACGACGTGCTGGTGAACGGCCGCGACGGCGACTTCCGGCAGCGGTACGGCATCCCGGAGACGGACACGGTCGTGCTGTACGCGCCGACCCGCCGGGACTACCGGCGCAGCGGGCACGTGGACCGGATCGACCTCGCCCGGTTCGCGGCGGATCTGGGCGAGTGCCTGGGCGAGGGGCACACCCTGGTGGTCCGGCTGCACCCGTCGCTGGCGACCGGTCCGGCGCGGGGCATGGGTCTGGCCGAGCTGGCCCGGCGCCAGATCGTCGTCGACGCGACCGACGAGCCGCGCGTGGAGGACGTCCTGCTCGCCGCGGACGTGCTGGTCACGGACTACTCGGCCGTGATGTTCGACTACGCCAACCTGGACCGGCCGATCGTGGTGCACGCCGACGACTGGCCCGCGTACACCGCGAGCCGGGGCGCCTACTTCGACATCACCGCCGAGCCGCCCGGCCATGTCGCGGGCTCCTACCGCGAGTTGGCCCGGCTGTTCGCCTCGGGTTCCTGGCGGGACGAGGAGTCGGCGCGGCTGCGGGCGGAGTTCCGGCAGCGGTTCTGCGAGTTCGACGACGGCGGGGCCGCCGAGCGCGTCGTACGGACGCTGCTGCTGGGCGAGCCGATGACCGGCCCGGGAACGGTCCGGATCCCGGGCCAGGCGGCCGGCCGGGACGTGCTGGCGCCGGCATAGGGGCACACGTTCGAGGGTGCCGGCCAGGACCGGCACCCTCGGACGTAGCTCTGGGGGACTACTCGATGACGAGGTCGACGTCGATGTTGCCGCGGGTGGCGTTGGAGTAGGGGCAGACCTGGTGGGCGGTCTCGACCAGCTTGCGGCCGGTCTCCTCGTCCACGGTGTCGGGCAGCTCGACGCGCAGCGTCACCTTCAGCCCGAAGCCCTCGCCCTGCTTGCCGATGCCGACCTCGGCGGTGACCGCCGCGTCGCTGACGTCGACCTTGGCCTGCCGGCCGACGAGGCCGAGGGCGCTGCCGAAGCAGGCGGCGTAACCGGCGGCGAAGAGCTGCTCGGGGTTGGTGCCCTGGCCGTTGCCGCCCAGTTCCACCGGCGGGGCGAGCTGGAGGTCGATCCTGCCGTCGGAGGAGACGGCACGACCGTCTCGGCCGTGGGTGGCGGTGGCGACTGCGGTGTAGAGCGCGTCCATGGGACCCGTCCTCTCGGTTCGATGCGGTGTCCGTTGCGGGGTTGCCGCGGGCTTGCGAGTACAAGTAGAGCACACAATTAAGTTGCGCACAATCAAATGGAGCGCACGAGCTACCCTGGACCCATGACCGCCTCGCCCACCGCCGACGCCGACGCCGACTGGCTCCGCCTGGACCGCCAGATCTGCTTCTCCCTGCACGCCGCCTCCCGCGCCTTCAACGGCGTCTACCGGGTGATCCTCAAGGACCTCGGGCTCACCTATCCGCAGTACCTGGTGATGCTGGTGCTGTGGGAACAGGGCGACCTGCCCGTCAAGAAGCTCGGCGAGCATCTGAGGCTCGACTCGGGCACGCTGTCCCCGCTGGTCAAGCGACTGGAAGGGGCCGGCCTGGTGCGCCGGGAGCGCAGCACCGAGGACGAGCGCTCGGTGCGGGTCCGGCTCACCGAGGAGGGCGCGGCGCTGCGCGAGCGGGCCCTGGA
Source organism: Streptomyces sp. NPDC054783 (assembly GCF_053611725.1). NCBI lineage: Bacteria > Bacillati > Actinomycetota > Actinomycetes > Kitasatosporales > Streptomycetaceae > Streptomyces > Streptomyces sp. NPDC054783. Next base: position 79,637 of record NZ_JBSHAY010000028.1, read on the forward strand.
GGTGCCGCGCTGCATCGCCCGGGCGACCGGCTTCGACCTGGCGGAGATCACCGAGCTGCGCGAACGCCTCGACCGGCTCACGACCGCGCTGGACGCGGCGGCCGTGGAAGCGGGGCACGAGGAGAACTAGCCGACACGGACGGGGACTTCACGGGGTTGCGGACGTACAGCCGTACGGCCGTCCCGCCCCGCAGGACCACCTCCTGCCCGGTGAAGTCCCGCCGCAGCGCGGACAGTTCGGCCCGCCCGGTGCGGTCACGGGGGAGCCGGCGCCCGGCGAGCAGATCCGGGTCCGCCACGACCCACACCCGGTCCAGCCGCTCCATCCGCCGCCGCACCTGACGGGCCCCGGCCTGCCGCCCGTACAGCGTCCCCGAGCCGGCGGCCCCCTCCGCCAACGCCACGTCGCGCGCACCCCGGAACGCGCCCGGATACGTCAGGGCCACGTTCCGCATGTGCGCCGGCAGGAACAGCACGCCGTCACCGGGCGCCAACCCCCGCGCCACGGCCCGGGAGACGGCACCGAGATCGTCGGGCCGGGCAGCGGGGTCGCGGTCGGCACGCAGGACGGGGAGCTGGTGGAGGAAGGCGAGGGCGATGGCGAGGACGCCGGTGAGGGTGACGAGGGGGCTCCGCGAGACCGTGCGGAGCCGCGGCAGAGGGCGCCTTTCCGGCCGGCCGTCGTCGTGTGGGCGCCCCACCGTCCCGGCCACCCGCTCAGCCCCCGCCGCCACCAGCAACGGCGCCCCGCTCAACGCGTACAGCACATACCGGTCGACGAACAGCGGCGAGGCCTGAGAGGCCAGCATCAGCACCGCGGGCGGCACCACGGTCAACGGCAACGCCACCCCCGCAAGAGTGATTTCCCCCCGCCCCACAACTCCCGCCGGTCCGGCCAGTCCGGCCAGGACGAGCAGGAGACACATCCCGCACACCGCCCAGCTCGGCCCGAGAAACCCCCGCACCAGCCCCTCCGCCGTAACCGCCGTGGGTCTCTGCAGCCACGCCACCTGCGCCGCCTGCCCCCGCGACACGAGAACCATCGGGACCAGCGACACCACGACCGCGCCCGCCGCACACCCCCACCCGCGCCACACCCTCCCCCACGCCCGGCTGCTCTCGCGCGGGGGTACCCCGACCCGGGCCAGCGCCAGCGACGCCGCGTGGGCGCACAGCAGCAGCACCGCGAACTCGTGCAGCCAGCAGGTGAGGCCGAGGACGGCGCCGTACGCCACCCAGGAACCCGCCCGGGAACCCCCCTGCACGGCCCGTACGAACAGCAAGGTCGCCCCGGTGGCCCCGGCGGCCACCAGGGCGTAACTGCGGCCCTCCTGCGCATAGTGGCCGGCCATCGGCGCGACGGCGTACAACAGCCCGGCCCACAGCCCGACACGCGGCCGCAGAAGCCGGGCGCCCAGCGCCGCCACCAGCGCTGCCGTCACCGCCGCCGCACACACCGACGGCAGCCGCAGGACAACCTCGCCGGGATGGACGAAGAGGACGGCGTGCACGAGGAGGTAGTACAGACCGTGCACGGCATCCACGTCGTGCAGCAGCAGCCAGATCTGCGGCACCGTACGCCGCCCGACCTGGAAACTGACGGCCTCGTCGCGCCACATCCCGCCCCGGTCCAGCCCCCAGAGCCCGACCGCGAGCATCACCAGCGCGGGCACCCCCACGGCGGTCCGGCGGCGGATCCGGGCCCGGTGGCCGCGCGGCACACGCCTCGGCCCGCCGGCCGGCGCGACACCTGCCGTTGCAGCCGGCCTTCGCGACTGCGGCTTCACAGGAAACCCGACGTTCACCACGGCGTGCCCGATCTTGTGCGATTAACGAACCCTTTTACGGTCATGACGGCGTATCGGCATGGATGCACCATCCGCGCCGCTTAGGCTCCCATGCGATGAACCGTCTCCGTGTCAACTCCGGCCCGGTCCTCGGCGTCACTGCCCTCTGGCTGGCCACCCGTGCCCTGATGCTGTGGCTGCTCACCCACGACAGCACTCCGCTGCTCGGCCGGGGCACGGTGACCCGCGAGGTGTGGCGGCTGTACGCCGACTGGTACGGCGTCCTCGCGCACGGCTCGTTCCCGGCGCACGACACGCTGTGGCAGTACCCGCCGGGCGCCGGCGCGGTGCTGCTGGCCCCGCACCTGCTGCCGTGGCTGACGTACTTCCAGGCGTTCGTGCTGCTCACACTGGCCATGGACGCGCTGGTCACGGCGGCACTGACCCGCGCGGGCGGACTCCCCGGGCGCAGCCTGCTCGGCGCGGCCCTGTGGACGGGCGGCCTGCCGCTGCTGCTGCACCTCCCGCTCGCCCGGTACGACGTCCAGGTCACCGCCCTCGCCGTGCTCTCCCTGCTGGCGGTGGGCCGCTCCCCGCGCGCGGGCGGGGTGTGCGGGGCGCTGGGCGCACTGGTGAAGGTGTGGCCGGCGCTGGTGCTCCTGGGCACGCCCAAGGGCCGGGCGACGCACCGGGCGTGGGGGTGGGCGGCGGCCGCCGGAGCCGCCGCGTTCGGTGTGCTCGCCGTGTCGTTCGCCCATCCCCTGTCCTTTCTGCGCGGGCAGGGCGGGCGGGGCGTGCAGATCGAGTCGCTCGGCGGTACGGCGCTGAACCTGGCGCGGCACGCCGGCTGGCCGGGCCGCGCGCACTACCGGTACGGCGCCACCGAGCTGGTCGGCCCGCACGTGCGCGAGGTCGCCACCGTCTCCCTCGCGCTGACGGTGGTCGCCTTCGCGCTGCTGGTGCTCTGGCGGGCGCGGGCGCGGCTGTGGAGCGAGGCGACGCCGTTCGACGCGGCCCTGAGCGCGGTGCTGCTGTTCACGGTCACCAGCCGGGTGATCAGCCCGCAGTACATGATCTGGCTGCTCGGTCTCGCCGCGGTGTGCCTGACCTCGCGGCACACCAGCCAGCGGCCGGTGGCGGCGCTGGTCCTGGCGGCGACCGCGCTGAGCACCCTGGTGTTCCCGACGCACTACGCCGAGGTGGTCGACGGCACCTGGACCGGCTGTCTGCTGATGCTGGCCCGCAACGGGATCCTGGCGGCCGCGTCCGTGCTGTCGTTCGTCCGGTTGTGGCGATCGACCGGTCCGGATGAAAAGAGCGTGCGGACGACGGAACCCCGACCCGATTCCCACCGTCTTCCGGACCGAGCGCTAAGCGTCTCTTAACCGGGTATTACCGAAAATTTCTACGCTCCGCCCGTGGACCCGATGCGACCAGACCCGCCAGACAGGCCCGACACTACAGACCGGCCCGACCGGTCGGACACCGCTGAACCGCCACGCGCGGGGCAGGTCGGTGTGGTCGTCATCGGTTACAACGACCTTGCCCATGTGGGTGACGCCGTGCGTTCGGCGCTCGCGCAGGGGCCCGCGGTCGCCGAGGTCGTCGCCGTGGACGACTGCTCCACGGACGGCAGCGCCGAGCTGCTCGACCGGCTCGCCGCGGACGAACCCCGGCTGCGGGTGGTGCGCCGGAACGAGAACAGCGGCGGCTGCGGCAGCCCGCGCAACGCCGGGATCGACGCGGTGACCACGCCGTACGTGATGTTCCTGGACAGCGACGACGTGCTGCCGCCCGGCGCGGTGGACGCGCTGCTGGCGGCGGCCACGGGGGCGCACGCCGAGGTCACGAGCGGACTGTGCGTACGCCGGGAGCTGCCCTCGGGGCGCGAACAACCCTGGCAGGAAGCCCTCTACACGGCGCACACCGTGCTGGCGCGCCCCTCCCAGCGCCCGCGCCTGGTCCACGACACGCTGTGCGTCAACAAGCTGTACCGCACCGACTTCCTGCGCGAGCACGACATCCGGTTCCCCGAGGGCCGCTTCCTCTACGAGGACATCGTCTTCACCGCGCGCGTGCTGGCCGCCGGCCCGCGCCTCGCGCTCGTCCCGGACCTCGTGTACGTGTGGCATGTGCGCCGCGCCGCCGAGCAGTTGTCGCTCTCGCTGGACCGGGAGCACATCGACAACTGGAAGGCGCGCGTGGAGGCGTGCGCGCTGGCGTACGAGATCCTGCTGGGCGCCGGGCAGAAGGAGCTGGCACGGGCGGCGCGGGCCAAGTTCCTCGACCACGAGGTGCGCATGTACACGCGCGAGCTGGGGTTGCGCGACGCGGACTACCGGCGCGCGTGGTGGGCGCACACCCGGGAGTATCTCGCGCGCTACGACGCCGCCGACTGGGAGCTGGACCCGGGCGCCCCGGGCCGGCTGCTCGCACAGGTCGTCCTGGAGTCGCCCGAGCCCCGCGACCTGCCCCGGATCCGCGAGCTGGCCGCCCGCCCGGCGCGTCTGCTGCCGCCCTACGCCCGCACCCCCGACGGCGACCCGGTCTGGTCCACCGACCTCCCCCAGGCCACCCTCGCACCGCTCCTGACCCGCCCCACCGACCGCCTTCCGCTCGCGGTGGACGCGGAACTGCACCCACGCGCGCGTGCCTCGCTGCTCCGTCTCCGACTCCACGAGCTGTACGGCAGGGTGGCCGAAGCCGGCCCACGCGAGGTGGACGTGGAGTGGCAGTCCCGGGACGACGACCGGACACGGGGGCGTACGACGGTCCGGCTCACGCCTTCGGGCGTGGGGACCGGCACGGAGGCCGACACGGAGGCCGGCGCACGGATCGGTACGGAGGCCGGCGCAGGGACCGGCGCGGAGTCAGGCGTGCGGACCGGTACAGAGCCCGGCGCAGGGACTGGTGCGCGGACCGGTTCGGAGACCGGTGTGAAGACCGGCGCGGAAAGCAGCGCACACAACGGCGCACTCGACGGCGCGCGCAGCGGCGCGAAGATCGGCCCCGCCAGCTGGTCGGCCGAGCTGCCCGTCGGCCTGGACGGGCTCGGCGCCGGCACCTGGGACCTGCGGCTGACCGTGCGCTTCGCCGACGGCACACAGCGGGAGGTGACGGCGCACGCCCTGACGGGCGCCGGCCGACTGCGCCGGCGCGCCGTCCCGAGCGTGCGGCACGGTGTGCTCCTGGTGCAGCCGTACGCCACGCACTCCGGCGCGCTGGCCCTGCGCGTGGCGGCCGGCGTGCGCGGGGTGATGCAGGTGGCGCGCAGCAGGCTCCGCCGCCTGCTTCACTGAGACGTCGGCTGATTCACCGGGACACACCCACCGCGTCACCGGGACACCCGCCGACCCGGCGGGACGCCCACTGCTTCACTGAAAGACACCCGTTGCTCCACCGAGCGGCTGAACGGGCCAACTGACGAGGAGACGGCCGCAATGACCTGGCTGATCACCGGCGGTGCCGGATACATCGGGGCACACGTCGTACGGGCGATGACCGAGGCGGGCGAACGCACGGTCGTCTACGACGACCTGTCCACGGGCGTCGCCGAGCGCATCCCGGCGGAGGTCCCCCTGGTGCGGGGCTCCGTCCTGGACGCCGAGCTTGTGGCCCGCACGCTCGCCGAGCACGAGATCAGCGGGGTCGTGCACCTGGCGGCGAAGAAGCAGGTGGGCGAGTCGGTGGAGCGCCCGCTGGACTACTACCGGGAGAACGTCGAGGGCCTGCGCACCCTCCTGGAGGCGGTGACGCGGGCGGAGGTCCCGTCCTTCGTCTTCTCCTCCTCGGCGGCCGTGTACGGCATGCCGGACGTCGACCTGGTGACGGAGGAGACCCCCTGCCGGCCGATGTCCCCCTACGGCGAGACGAAGCTCGCCGGCGAGTGGCTGGTCCGCGCGACGGGCAGGGCGACCGGCATGTCCACGGCGTCGCTGCGCTACTTCAACGTGGCGGGCGCGGCCGGCCCGGAACTCGCCGACACCGGCGTGTTCAACCTCATCCCCATGGTCTTCGAGAAGCTCACCGAGGGCGCGCCGCCGCGCGTCTTCGGCGACGACTACCCGACGCCGGACGGTACCTGCGTACGCGACTACATCCACGTGGTCGACCTGGCCGAGGCCCACGTCACCGTCGCCCGCGCCCTGGCCTCCTCCCCCGGCACCGACCTGACACTGAACATCGGCCGCGGCGAGGGTGTGTCGGTCCGCGAGATGATCGACCGCATCAACGCGGTCACCGGCTACGACCGCCCGCCGACCGTCACACCGCGCCGCCCCGGCGACCCCGCCCGCGTCGTCGCCTCGGCCAACCGCATCGCCACGGAACTGGGCTGGCAGGCCAAGTACGACGTCCAGGACATGATCACCTCGGCCTGGGAGGGCTGGGTACACCACCACCCGGAGGCGGCGCGGTCGTAGACGACCACCGACGGACCAGGGGCCGCCCCCCGACCGCGGCCCCGCCCCGGCCCCCTGCCCCCACACAGCTGCAGGCAGTCGCACCGCCAGGACAGCACCCACCCACCAACGGCACCCGTGCCACCGCACCCACGCAGCTACGGACAGTCGTGCCGCTGGGGCGGCGCGGGTGGGCGCAGCGGCACCCCGCCGGCGCGGGCAGGCGAAACACCCCGTCGCCCGACCGCGGGCACCCCGCACCCCACCAGCACCGGCAAGCAGGACACCCCGTCAGGCCGGCGGCAGCCCCGGCGAGCGAGACCCCGTCAGGCCGGCGGCAGCCCCCGCGAGCGAGACCCTGTCAGGCCGGCGGCAGCGCGCGGTGCGATCACAACGCCTTGAGCGCCCCCGCCGTGGCCCGAGCCAGCTTCTCAAGGTAGCCCTTGGGCAGCTTCGGGGAACGGATGACCACTGCGCGCCAGTACAGCGGACCGGAGATCAGGTCGAGCGCGAGGTCGGGGTCGACGCCCGCCCGCACCTCCCCCCGCTGCTCCGCCGCCGCCACGATCTTGCTGGCCACGCCCTCCTGCCCGTCCCGCAGCGCCTTCTGGAAGGCGTCGGCGATGTCGGGATTGCGGGCGGCCTCCGCCTGGAGGTCGGGGATGATCTGCGAGGCGACCGGATGGCGCAGGGCGCGGGACGTGACCTCGTACAGCAGGCGCAGGTCGCCCTCCAGAGAACCCGTGTCGGGGACCGGCAGACCCAGTACCGCCATCGCCGACACGACGTCCAGGACCAGGTGCAGCTTGGACCGCCACCGTCGGTACACCGCGGTCTTGCCGACGCCCGCCCGCCGCGCGATGCCCTCGATGGACATCCGCGCGTATCCGACGGCCGCGAGTTCCTCGAAGACCGCCGCCCGGATGGCCTCGGTCACATCCTCCCGGAGTACGGCGGCCCCGGCAGGGGTCCGGCGGCGCGGACGCGTCGCGGATTCGTCGGCGTTCGTCGTCATGACTCACAGCATAGGGCGTTACGACGAAACGGTTGCGTTCCGACGTCGATTGGTTCTACGCTCACGATGCGACGATACGGTCCCGTTCCGACGTAAGAGAACGTGAAGAGAAGCGTAAGGAAACGAACGCACGTCGGACGGCGGGTCCCCGACGCGCCCCCGGCCCCGGCCGGACGCGCCACCCCCTCCCCCCGAGCGAAAGCAGCGGATGTGAGCCAGGTCCTCGACACACCGCCCCCCACCCAGGCCCCGGCCGACGACGACCTCGCGGCACTGGCCGCCCGCCACGGCCTGTCGGTCAGTGGCGCCCGCCCCTCCCTGCGGGAGTACATCAGCCAGCTGTGGGCCCGGCGCCACTTCATCACCGCCTTCGCCACGGCCAAGCTCACCGCGCAGTACAGCGAGGCCAAGCTCGGCCAGATCTGGCAGGTCATGACCCCGCTGCTGAACGCGGCGGTCTACTACTTCATCTTCGGCGTGCTGCTCGGCACCAAGAAGGGCGTCCCGGACTACATCCCGTTCCTGGTCACCGGCGTGTTCGTGTGGACGTTCACGCAGAGTTCGATCCAGGTCGGCACCCGGGCGATCTCCGGCAACCTGGGCCTGGTCCGCGCCCTGCACTTCCCGCGCGCCGCCCTGCCGATCTCCTTCTGCATCCAGCAGCTCCAGCAGCTGATGTTCTCGATGGCCGCGCTGGTCGTCATCCTGCTCTCCTTCGGCCTGCCGATCACCGTCGGCTGGCTCCTGGTGATCCCCACACTGATCCTGCAGTTCCTGTTCAACGCGGGCATGGCGATGATCATGGCGCGGATGGGCGCCAAGACCCCGGACATCGCCCAGCTGATGCCGTTCGTGCTGCGCACCTGGATGTACGTGTCCGGTGTGATGTGGAGCATCAGCAAGCTCACCAAGAAGGACAACCTGCCGCACATCGTCACGGTCATGCTGGAGAACAACCCGGCCGCGGTCTACATCGACCTCATGCGCTACGCGCTGATCAAGAGCTTCCACGCCAAGCAGCTGCCCCCGCACGTGTGGGCGACGGCCACCGGCTGGGCTCTGCTCGCCGGCGTCGGAGGCTTCATCTACTTCTGGAAGGCTGAGGAGAAGTACGGCCGTGGCTGAGCAGACCCCCACCGAGAAGATCCCCACCGTCGTCTGCGACGGCGTCGACATCGTCTACCGCGTCAACGGCACCGGCTCCGGCCGCGGCTCCGCCACCGCCGCCCTCAACCGCATCCTGCGCCGCAAGCAGACCGAGAAGGCGGCCGGCGTGCGCCGGGTGCACGCCGTGAAGAAAGTGTCGTTCGTCGCCTACAAGGGTGAGGCGATCGGCCTCATCGGCACCAACGGCTCCGGCAAGTCGACGCTGCTGAAGGCCGTCGCCGGGCTGCTCCCCGTGGAGAACGGCCACATCTACACCAACGGCCAGCCCTCCCTGCTCGGCGTCAACGCGGCACTGATGAACGACCTGACGGGTGAACGCAACGTGCACCTCGGCGGCCTCGCCATGGGCATGACGCGAGAGCAGGTCAGGGAGCGCTACGACGACATCGTCGAGTTCTCCGGGATCAACGAGAAGGGTGACTTCATCACCCTGCCGATGCGCACGTACTCCTCCGGTATGGCCGCCCGGCTGCGCTTCTCCATCGCCGCCGCCAAGGACCACGACGTGCTCCTCATCGACGAGGCGCTGGCCACCGGAGACCGCAGGTTCCAGATGCGCTCCGAGGAACGCATCCGCGAACTGCGCGAGAAGGCGGGTACGGTCTTCCTGGTCAGCCACAACAACAAGTCGATCCGCGACACGTGCGAGCGGACCCTGTGGCTGGAGCGCGGCGAGCTGCGCATGGACGGGCCGACCGAGGACGTCATGAAGGAGTACGAGGCCTTCAGCGGCGACAAGAGCGACAAGACGACGACGAAGAAGCCGGCACCCGACAAGGCGACCTGAGCGAGGTCGAGGCGGAGCGGGCCCGGGGTAAGAAGACGGCATAAAAGTTACCGGGAGGGAAACCGTAGGCCACGGAACGCCCTCTTCCTCCTTGGGCCGTTCTTACTCCGAGCGCCGTTATCCCTTTCATCCGCTTAGTGACAGTATGTTATGAAGGGTGACCCCAACCGACCGACCGAAGGAGTCCACCGCGATGCCCCAACTCAGCGTCATCGTCTACGGACCGAACGCACAGGGGCATCTGACGGAGTTGCTGGACTCCCTGGAAGCCCGCCCGCTCCCCGACGCCGAGGTCGTCGTCGCCGCGGTCGGCGACTGGGCGCGGGAGACAGCCGAGGGCCACGCCCCCGAGACGGTGGTCGTACCGCTGGCGGAGGGCACCGGTGACGCGGCGGCCCGGGCCGCCGGCGCCGCCCGCGCGACCGGCCGCTGGCTGCACTTCGTCCACGCCAAGGACAGCCTGCCGGCCGGCGCCCCCCGGCTGATCGCCGAGCGGACCGCCGAGCTGGACGCCACCGACGGTGCCGGGGTGGACGTACTCGTCTTCGACCACGTCACCACGACCTGGCAGACCGCCGCCACCCCCTCCCGCGACGGCCGGCTCCTCGCCGCCGTCGGCCGCGACAGCCTGCCCCTGGACGAGACCGCCGACCTGCTGCGCCTCACCCCGCTGCTCGGCAACCGCGCCCTGCGCGCCGAGTTCTGGCGGGCGCACGAGGAGCGCCTCACCACCGACGACGAACCGCAGGCCGCATACGCCGCCCTGCTGCACGCCGGCCGCGTCGCCTGCCTGAACCAGGCGGCGTACGAGAACCGCGAACTGCGCCCCGAGAGCCTGCCGCCGCTCGCCCCCGAGGACCGGTTCGAGCTGATCGAGCGCTACGAGTCGCTGCTCGCGCTCGCCAAGGACCGCCGCGCCGCCCGCACGGTGCTGTACGACCTGATGATGCGCGACCTGGTGCGCACCTTCGCCGGCGAGAACCTGCCCGACGCGGTGGCCCGCGAGTTCTTCCGCCGGGCCTCCCTCGCCGCGGTCCGCTGGCGCCCCGAGAACCACGAGCACCCGGCCGGTGTGGAGGGCGTACGGCACGCCCTGCTGGAGGAGGGCGCGTACACCAAGTACCGCGCGTTCCAGGCCGCCAACCGCGCCCGCCGCACCGCCAAGAAGGCCGTACGGACCCGGAAGAAGCTGGTCGGCGCCAAGCTCCGCGACCAGCAGTACCGCCGCGCCCTGACCCGACCGGTCGACCCGAACCTGGCGGTGTTCGCCGCCTACTGGGAGCGCGGGGTGGCCTGCAACCCGGCCGCGATCGCCGCAAAGCTCCGCGAACTCGCCCCGCACATCCGCCCCGTGTGGGTGGTGTCGAAGAGCAACGAGGCCCTGCTGCCGCCCGGCACCGACCATGTGATCCCCGGCACCCGCCGCTACTGGGAGACCCTGGCCACCGCCAAGTACCTCGTCAACAACGTCAACTTCCCCAACGCGGTGGTCAAGCGCTCCGACGCGATCCACCTCCAGACCCACCACGGCACCCCGCTCAAGCGCATGGGCCTGGACCAGATGGAGCACCCGGCCGCCGCCAAGGGCCTGGACTTCGACGCCCTGCTGGCCCGCATCGACAAGTGGGACTACAGCGTCAGCGCCAACAGCCACTCCACCCGCATGTGGGAGCGCGCCTACCCGGCCCGCTACACCTCGCTGGACCACGGCTACCCGCGCAACGACGTCTTCTACTCGGCCACCGCCGCCGACGTCCGCGCCGCCCGCGAGCGCCTCGGCATCCCGCGCGGCAAGACGGCCGTCCTCTATGCGCCCACCCACCGCGACTACGAGGCCGGCTTCACCCCGCGCCTGGACCTCGCCGCTCTCGCCGACCGCCTCGGCGAGGACACGGTCCTGCTGGTCCGCGCCCACTACTTCTACGGCGGCGCCGCCTCCCCGCTGACCGGTCTGCGCCGCTCCGGCCGGATCATCGACGTCTCCTCCTACGACCCCGTCGAGGAGCTGTGCCTGGCCGCCGACGCGCTGGTCACGGACTACTCGTCGATCATGTTCGACTACGCCAACCTCGACCGCCCGATCGTCGTCTACGCCGACGACTGGGAGACCTACCGGACCACCCGCGGCGTCTACTTCGACCTCATGACCGACCACCCCGGCCAGGTCGCCCGCACCCAGGAGGAGCTGACGGAGATCTTCGCCTCCGGCGCCTGGCGCGACGAGAGCGCGACCAAGGCGCGGGCCGCCTTCCGGCGCCGGTTCTGCGAGTACGACGACGGCCGCGCCGCCGAACGGGTCGTACGACGGGTGTTCCTGGGCGAACCGGAGGAGTCACTGCCACCGGTGGTCCCACTCGAGGAACGCACCCCCGCCCCGACCCCCGAGGAGGCCTCGGCATGACGACCCCCGACGTGACGGTGACGGTCATCGTCTTCAACGACGCCGCCCGCCTTCCCCGGGCGGTCGCCTCGCTGCGCGCGCAGACGCACGCGAACATCGAGATCATCATCAGCGACGACCACTCCACGGACGACACGCCCGCGGTGGCGCGCCGACTGGAGTCGGAGGACTCCCGCGTCCGCTATCTCCGCCTGCCGGAGAACAGCGGCGGCTGCAGCGCCCCGCGCAACCGCGCGATCGAGATCGCCCGGGCGCCGTATCTGATGTTCCTCGACAGCGACGACGAACTTCCGCCCCGCGCGGTCGAGTTGCTGCTCGCCGCGCACCGCGAGCGCGAGGTGGACTTCACCATGGGCGCGGTGCGCCGGGTGCGGGTGGACAACGGCCGGCGCACGACGTGGATGCCGCACCTGGTGGCCGAGCGCCGCACGGTGGAGGGCATCGAGGCCGACCCACGGCTGCTGTTCGAGCACCTGTCGACAAGCAAGATGTACGCGCGTTCCTTCCTGGACCGGCACGAGCTGCGCTTCCCGGAGGGCATCCACTACGAGGACCAGCTGTTCTCGGCGCAGGCGTACTGCCTGGCGCAGGCGTTCACGATCATCCCGGACCCGGTGTACGTCTGGTACATCGACCCGTTCGCGGCGGCGGCGACGGCCTCGATCTCGAACCAGCGGCACAAGGTCACCAACGTCCGCGACCGCGTCCACGTCCAGCGTCTGATCGACGACTTCCTGGTGGAGAGCGGGCACGCGGGGCTGCGCGAGGACAAGGACTTCAAGTTCCTCAAGCACGACTTCCGGATGTACGCGGGCGACCTGCCCTACCGTGACGAGGAGTGGCTGACCGCCTTCGCCGACATCATGAACCCGTACCTGGAGACGCTGTCCCCGGGCGCGTTCGCCCGCCTGCCCCGCCACGAGCGGGTGGTGCTGGAGCTGCTGCGGGAGGGCCGCCTGGACGACGTCCGGCTCGCGGCCCGCGGTCTCGGACACGGGGTGGCGCCGCGGCAGGTCACGGCCGACGCGTCCGGTGTCCCGTACTGGGGCGGCAGCGTGCCCTCGTCCGACCGCACCCGGGGCGAACTGGACGTGTCGGACCTGGAGTTGGACACGCGCCCGTTCCCGAGCGCGCAGTTCCGGCACGAGATCACGGAGCTGACTCCCGGACCCGGCGCCTCGCTCACCCTGGCCGTCCGCACGTACGACCCGGGTCTGCGCCTGCCGGTCGGCCCGCAGCGAGCCGGCCTGATCCTCTCCCCCGGCAACCGCCGGATGACGGTCCCCTTCCGCCTGGACCCGGTCCGCCCCGGCCTCTTCGAGGGCACGGTCCACCTGGACCTGACCGAGGCCCCGCTCCCCCTGCAGGGCTTCGCCGGCGTACGCCACCCCCTGGTCCGCCTCCAGCAGCAGGGCCTGTCCAACTCCGGCGTCCTGCTGGCCCCGCTCACCTTCCCCACCCTCACCGCCCGCATCGACTACCGCTCCGGCGCGACCCCGCACGAGGTCACCATCGAGCCGGAGGGCCGCAACCCGGGCCGGCTGCAGCTGCGCTGGCGCCCGGTGGGAGTCACGGCCCGTGTCATCCGCCCGGTCGTGCAGAGGGTGGCCCGCCCGAAGGTCCGCAAGGCAGCGAAGCTGCTGTCCAGCGTGCTGAGGTAAGAAGGCGGCTTCGAAGCGCCGTCGGGGTGCGGGTCCGTGGGCGACCACGGGCCCGCCGTGGCACACTGTCAGCGCCGGTGAGCGACCCCACACCCCGCCCAGCGAGAGCTCAGGGCACCACTCGGTACAGGACCTGGGCGGACGGGCCGGTGGTCACCTTCCGAAGCCCCGGTCCCGCCAGGCTCTTCGGGCCCACGACCCACTTCACGCCGTACTCCCGCAGAATCCCTGCCCGGTCGGCAGAGGACGCCCCCGCGGCGAAGTAGCGGGCAACCGCATCCTCCCGCCGCGCGGCGTCCGGCAGGAACACATCCGGATAGCCCGGCGCCACGGTGTACGGCCCGTACGCGGGGATCTGCCGAGCCGGCGTCGTCCGGGCCATCACCACGTCCCCGTACTTCACCCACGGCGTGATCCAGTGGTACCCCACCCACGGCGTCCGGTACTTCGCCGCGAGCGCCGAAGGCAGAGCCGCCCTCCCGGTCACATAACCGAGCGTCCCGGCCTGCGTCCACGCGCCGACCAGCAGGGCGGCACCCAGCACACACGCCCAGCCCACCCGTACGGCCCGCCGTCCGGCCGAGACGACCTCCAGCGCGGCCGCGAGCTGCGCCGGGATCAGCGCGGCGGGCAGGGCACGGCCCCAGGAGTAGTGGCCGGACAGCCCGCCCGCGGCGAACACCAGCACGCCGAGGACGAAGAACAGGACCAACGGGTCCCAGCGGTCGCGGCGGAAGCGCAGCACCAGCGCTGCCACCCCGAGCAGTACCAGGCCGAACCGTGCGGCCAGGTCCTCGTACAGCGGCTTGTGGATGGCCTCCAGGTCCGCACCGGCGGAGAAGAGGGAGAAGAAGTCGTAGTACGGCCACAGCCACAGCAGGAGCAGGCCCAGGGCGAGTGCGCCGGACAGACGCAGCAGCACCGGGCGGGGCGGTCGCGCCGCGATCACCATCGCCAGGGCGCCCAGAGAGGCCACCACGCCGGTGAACTGGTGGCACAGCAGGATCAGCGCCCAGAGCACACCGAGCCACAGCCACCTTCCCCACGCGGCCCGCTCCCGCATCGCGCGCGTGAGCCAGGCCCAGAAGTGGAAGGTGAGGCCGAGCGCGAGGACGCTGGGGTACGACACCGTCAGCGCAAGGGAGTTCAGGCCCAGGAAGCCGGACCAGTTGAACAGCAGCGGGCCCCAGAGGAAGAGCAGGCTGAGCAGGGCCAGGGCGGGGGCCGCGCGGTGCGGGGACAGGGTGCGGACGTACCGCCAGACGCCGGTGACCAGCAGGGACAGGCCGACCAGCGCCGCCAGCCGCAGGACCACGAACACCGACAGGCCGGTCAGCTTGGCGACCACGCCCAGGACCAGCATCCACGGCGAGAAGTAGGGGCTCGGCGTGTCGGCGTCGACCAGCGGGTTGCCGGGGTGGAACAGATTGTGGCTCAGGCGCTGGACCGTGGCCGCGTGCATGCCGAGGTCGCCCGCCCAGGGCAGACGGACGATCACCAGGAGCAGCAGTACGACGACGAGCGCGGCGGCGGCCTGCGGCAGGGCGCGGCCGGCCCGCGCGGCGCGCGGCGGGGGCGGTGTACGGCTCACCCGCTCAGTATCAGACGGTGCGGTGTGCATCCTGCTGGAACACCCAAGTGCGGTAGACGAGGAACCGGAAGGCGGAGGCGAGCACGATCGACAGTGCCTTCGCCACATTCGATTCCAGCACACTGTGCAGGCCGAGACCGTGGTAACCGACCCAGAACAGGCCGATTTCCATCACGACACCGAGGCCGCTGAAGACGAAGAACAGGGTGATCTGACTGCGCGTGCGCGAGGACCGGTCACGATAGGCGAAATAGCGGAAGCCCAGGTAATTGGTCGCCATGGCGATACAGCTGGCCAGGACGGTCGCTGTCATCGCCTGCCAACCCAGGCCGCGCAGCAGCAGGTTGAAGACCAGGAAATTGACGAGGACCCCACTGCCGCCGACGATCCCGAATTTCACGACCTCCAGCACGACCCGCTTGACGGGCCGCCGGGCCGGAGCCGGCGCGGGGGGCGCTGCCGGGCGGGTCTCGGTGATCTCGGTGAGTTGAACAGTCACAGCCCAGACCCTATCCGAAGGCCACCGATTAGCAGGAAACGGTAAATTCGCTGATCGTTTTTGGCTAAGGGTCGGCAAGAAAGGGAACGCCCCGGACCGATATGTCGTCGGCCCGGGGCGCTCTCACCGTCGTACGGCTATGCACTCACTGTCGTACGGCTAGGAGTGCGTGCGCAGCAGCGTCCGCATCGTCCGCATCGCCACCGAGAGGTTGGCGAGGTCGAAGGTCTCCGAACCGCGGATCTCCTCCAGGGTGGTGCGCGCCCGGCTCAGGATGGGCGCGTTCTTCTGCTCCCAGGCCTTGAAGCGCTGCTCGGGAGTGGAGGTGCCGTTGCCGACCGCGAGGACGTCCGCGGTGAGCGCCGCGTGCGCCGCGTACAGGTCCTCGCGGATGGAGGCGCGGGCCATGGACTGCCAGCGGTCGGCGCGGGGCAGCTCGATGATGCGGTCCATCAGCTGGGTGATGTTCAGCCGGTCGGCGAGGTCGTAGTAGACCTCGGCGACGTCGAGCGCCTCCTTGCCCATGCGGTCGGCCACCGACACGATGTCGAGCGCCGGGAAGGCGGAGGAGAAACCGGCCACGCGCGTGGCGGGTTCGTCCGGGACACCGGCCGCGGACAGCTCGTCGTACACGTGCTGGTACCACTCCAGGTCCGCGCCGCGCAGCAGCTTCGGCAGCTCCTGCCAGACCCGCTCGACCCGCTCGGCGAAGAACTCGACCGTCTCGGCGAGCTGCAGCGGCTGCGGCCGGTTGTTCAGCAGCCAGCGGGTGCCGCGCTCGACGAGACGGCGCGAGTGCAGCCGGATCCGGGTCTGGACGGCCGCGTCGACCTTGTTGTCCAGGCCCTCCACCGCGTCCCACACCGGGGCCGAGGAGAAGATCGTGCGGGCCGCGGTCTGGGCGCGGACGATCTCCTCCAGGGAGGCGCCGGTCTCCTCGCGCAGGCGGTGCAGGTACGTCGTACCGCCCGTGTTGACCGTGTCGTTGACCAGCACGGTCGTGGTGATCTCACGGCGCAGCGGGTGGTTGTCGACCGCGTCCGCGAACCGCTCGCGCAGCGCCGTCGGGAAGTAGGCGTGCAGCAGGCTGCGCAGGTACGGGTCGTCCGGCAGCGAGGTGTGCAGCAGCTCCTCGGCGACCGTGATCTTCGTGTACGCCAGCACGACCGCGGTCTCCGGGCCGGTCAGGCCCTGCCCCTGGCCGAGGCGCTCGCGGATCTGCCGGTCGGTCGGCAGGAACTCCAGCGCCCGGTCCAGGTGACCCTCGCGCACCAGGTGGCGGATGAACCGCTGCTGGGCGTGGAGCATGTCCTTGGCCTGGAACAGGGCGTTGGCCAGGGCGGTGTTCTGCGCGTAGTTGTTGCGCAGGACCAGCGCGCCGACCTCGTCGGTCATCTCGGCGAGCAGCTTGTTGCGCTGCTTGACCGTCATGTCGCCGTCCGCGACCAGGCCGTTCAGCAGGATCTTGATGTTCACCTCGTGGTCGGAGGTGTCCACGCCGGCGCTGTTGTCGATCGCGTCGGTGTTGATCTTGCCGCCGTGTGTGGCGAACTCGATCCGGCCGAGCTGGGTCAGGCCCAGGTTGCCGCCCTCGCCGACGACCTTGACCCGCAGGTCGGCGCCGTCGACGCGGATGGCGTCGTTGGCCTTGTCGCCGACGTCCGCGTTCGACTCCGCCGACGCCTTCACGTACGTGCCGAT
This sequence comes from Streptomyces sp. NPDC054783, assembly GCF_053611725.1. Classification (NCBI taxonomy): domain Bacteria; kingdom Bacillati; phylum Actinomycetota; class Actinomycetes; order Kitasatosporales; family Streptomycetaceae; genus Streptomyces; species Streptomyces sp. NPDC054783. Next base: position 96,646 of record NZ_JBSHAY010000028.1, read on the forward strand.
GCCGCCGTTCCACAGCAGGTCCACCGGGGACTGCAGGATGGCCTTCATCAGGTCGGCCGGGGTCATCTTGGCGACCTTGCCCTCGATGCCGAGGGCCTCGCGGATGTGGGCGTTGACCGGGATCGACTTGGCGCTGCGCGGGAAGATCCCGCCGCCCGCCGACAGCAGCTCGGTGTTGTAGTCGGCCCAGCTGGAGCGGGGCAGCTCGAACAGGCGGCGGCGCTCGGCGTAGGAGGTGGCCGCGTCCGGGGTGGGGTCGATGAAGATGTGCCGGTGGTCGAACGCGGCGACCAGGCGGATGTGCTCGGACAGCAGCATGCCGTTGCCGAACACGTCACCGGACATGTCGCCGATGCCGACGACCGTGAAGTCCTCGGACTGCGTGTCCACACCCAGCTCACGGAAGTGCCGCTTGACGGACTCCCAGGCGCCGCGCGCGGTGATGCCCATGCCCTTGTGGTCGTAGCCCGCGCTTCCACCGGAGGCGAAGGCGTCGCCGAGCCAGAAGTTGTACTTCTCGGCGACCCCGTTGGCGATGTCCGAGAAGGTCGCGGTGCCCTTGTCGGCGGCGACGACGAGGTAGGTGTCGTCGCCGTCGTGCCGGACCACGTCCTGCGGGGGCACGACCTCGCCGGCGACCATGTTGTCGGTGATGTCGAGCAGCGCCGAGATGAACGTCTTGTAGCTGGCGATGCCCTCGGCCAGCCAGGCGTCGCGGTCCACGCTCGGGTCCGGCAGCTGCTTGGCGACGAAGCCGCCCTTGGCGCCGACCGGCACGATGACGGTGTTCTTCACCATCTGCGCCTTGACCAGGCCGAGGATCTCGGTACGGAAGTCCTCACGCCGGTCGGACCAGCGCAGACCACCGCGCGCGACCTTGCCGAAGCGCAGGTGCACGCCCTCCACGCGCGGCGAGTACACCCAGATCTCGTACGCCGGGCGCGGCGCCGGCAGGTCCGGGATGGCCTGCGGGTCGAACTTCATGGAGACGTAGTCGTGCGGCTTGCCGCCGAGCGCCTCCTGGAAGAAGTTCGTGCGCAGGGTCGCCTTGATGACGGTGAGGAAGGACCTGAGGATCCGGTCCTCGTCCAGGCTCGCCACCTGGTCCAGGGCCGCGTCCAGCTCCTCCAGCAGGGCGTCGGTGATCTCCAGGCCGGCCTTCTGCCGGTCCGGCGACATCCGCGCCTCGAACAGCGAGACCAGCAGGCGCGTGGTGTGGACGTTGTTGCGGAGGGTGTCCTCCATGTAGTCCTGCGAGAAGGTCGAACCGGCCTGCCGCAGGTACTTGGCGTAGGCGCGCAGCACCATTGCCTGCCGCCAGGTCAGCCCGGCGCTCAGCACCAGGGCGTTGAAGCCGTCGTTCTCCGCCTTGCCGGTCCAGGTGGCGGCGAAGGCCTCCTGGAAGCGCTCGCGGGCGTCGTCGGCCAGGTGGTCGCCGCTGACCGCCTTGGGCATGCGCAGACCGAAGTCGTAGATCCAGGCGGTGGTGCGGTCCGCGCAGCGCAGCTCGTACGGCCGCTCGTCGGTGACCTCGACGCCGAGGCGGCTGAGCACCGGCAGCACCTTGGAAAGGGAGACGGTGCCGCCCTTCTGGTAGATCTTGAACCGGCGCTCCTCCGGCCCGGCGCCCACCGGCTCGTACAGGCTCAGGCTGAACGTCTTGTCCTCGCTGAGCTGCTCCAGGTGGACCAGGTCGGCGACCGCGGCGCGCGGGGTGTGGTCGGCCTTGTAGCCCTCGGGGAAGGCGTGGTTGTAGCGGCGCAGCACCTCGGCCGCGTGCTCCTCGCCGCACTCGGCGGTCAGCGCCTCGGCGAACGCGTCGGCCCAGGACCGGGCGGCCTCGACCAGACGGGCCTCGATGCGGTCCTTGTCGGCGTCCGACAGCTCGGGCAGCACGGTGCCCGGCGGGACGCGGACGACGAAGTGCAGCCGGGACAGGATCGACTCGGTGTTCCAGGCCGTGAAGTCGACGCTGACGCCGCCGAGCTCCTCCTTGAGGATGTCGATGATCCGCAGCCGGACACCGGTGGTGTAGCGGTCGCGCGGGAGGTAGACGAGGGCCGAGTAGTAGCGGCCGTACTCGTCCTGGCGCAGGTAGAGCCTCAGGCGCCGCCGCTCCTGCAGGTACAGGACGCTGGTCACGATGGACTGCAGCTCGGCGACCGGGGTCTGGAACAGCTCGTCGCGCGGGTAGGTCTCCAGGATCTGCAGCAGGTCGCGGCCGTCGTGGCTGTTGGGCGAGAACCCGGCGCGCTCCAGCACCTCGTCCACCCTGCGGCGGATGACGGGGACCCGGCGCACGGACTCGGTGTAGGCCGCGGAGGAGAACAGCCCGAGGAAGCGCCGCTCACCGACGACGTTGCCGTCCGCGTCGAACTTCTTGACGCCGATGTAGTCCAGGTACGACGGCCGGTGCACGGTGGCGCGGCTGTTGGCCTTGGTCAGCACGAGCACCTTGTGCTCGCGGGCCTTGGCGCGGGCGTCGGCCGGCAGCCGCTCGAAGGAGGGGCTGACCGGGTGCTGCTCGTCCTCGGCGTGGTGCGGGTCCGAGCGCAGTATGCCGAGACCGGTGCCGGGCACGGCGGCGAGCGTGTCGTCCTCGCGCAGCTCGTACTCGCGGTAGCCGAGGAAGGTGAAGTGGTCGTCGGCCAGCCAGCGCAGAAGCTCGCGGGCCTCCTCGACCTCGGGCCGGGGCAGATCGCCGGGGACGGGCTCGCTCTCCAGGCGGTCGGCGATCCGGGTCGCCGACTCCCGCATCTTCTCCCAGTCCTCGACGGCCTCGCGCACGTCGGACAGCACGCGCAGCAGATCGGCGGTGATCTGCTTCAGGTCGGCGCGGTCGGTCTCACGGTCGACCTCGACGTGGATCCAGGACTCGAAGTGCGCGTCGTGCGGCAGGTCGCCGCCCGGCGGGGTCGGCAGCACCTCGATGAGCTTGCCGGTGAGGTCGCGGCGGACGACGAACTGCGGATGGACGACGACGTGGATCCCACGGCCCCGCCGGGTCAGCTCATTGGTGACCGAGTCCACGAGGAAGGGCATGTCGTCGGTGACGACCTCCACGACCGAGTGGCTGCAGGTCCACCCGTTCTCCTCCACGGTCGGGGTGTGGACCCGCACGTTCGCCGTGCCCTGGGGGCGGTTCTCGGCGAGACGGTAGTGCGAGACCGCGGCGCCGAAGACGTCGACCGGGTCGCGGTCGGCGAGGTCTTCCGGGGCGGTGTGCAGGTAGTAGCGCTGGAGGAAAGCGAGCATGGACTCGCTGTCCGGGGTGTCCGGGGAGCCCTCGCCCTCGGTCCCGGTCGGTAGGTGCCCCCCGACCGGGCTGTTCTCAGCTACCCGGGCGGCCCTCTCGAGCAGCTCGGCCTTGGCTTCGTCCAGCTTGGTCTGCATTGTCCTCTGACTCCTGTCGCGCGCCGTTGCGTGACGTAGAAGGAAGTACGGTCTCTTTCCCTCCGGCTCGACGCCACGGCCCGGGGTGTCCGGTCCGCATCGACGCTATGCCGTGAGGTGAGATGAGCGGGGGGAATTCGGCCATTCTCGACACGCCCGTCGGGTGTGACGCTGCTATCGGCGCCGCCGTGTCCAGGGTTGTCCTCGGCGTCCCGAAGGCTCCTGTGGCCCCGTCCCGCCCGCGAAGACCAGCGACCGCCGCCCGGTCACGGAGGTGTTCCGTGCAACCCGGGCGCAAGGCAGGAGCACGATCGCCCCCGCGAGATATCGCGCTGATCACGCCACAAGGCTATCGCTCCCTACCGGGGGCCCGTCATGAGCCGTATGTGTACAAAACCGAGGGGTGAAGTTTGACGTTCTGCACAGGGGTGGGGTCGGGGATGGTGACGTATTCGGTCGGGTGGGGTTCGTGGGCTTCGAGGTGGCGGCGGGGTGGGGGCGCTGTGGGATTGGGGGCTGCTGGTGCACTTGGGGCTTTCGGCGTCGCTGGGACCCTTGGGGCTTTCGAGGTCGGTGGACGCTGGGGCTTATGGAGTCGGCGGGGCTGATGTGAGGAAGGCGACGGCGGCGAGGCCGGTGGGGGCGGGCGTCCGGTGACGTGACGGCGGGCGTCGGGTCGCGTGACGGCGGGCGTCGGGTCGCGCCGGTGGGACCGTGACCGCACTCTGAAAACAGGGCACCCTGCCACCAGGTGGGGCCCCGGCGCTTGGCGGAGGGCCGGAACCGCGACGACCCCCTTGGCAAGCACGCCCGGTGTTGGCACGTTGCCCAGGGACAGTGCGTCCCGACCAGGAGTGCCCCAGGAGTGCAGGAGCACCGAGCACCGGAGTACCCGGAGGAGCCGACATGCCCGCGAAGATCCTGATCGTCACCGGCGACGCGGCGGAGTCCCTGGAAGTCCTCTACCCGTACCAGCGCCTGCGCGAGGAAGGCTACGAGGTCCATATCGCGGCCCCCTCCCGCAAGACCCTCCGCTTCGTCGTCCACGACTTCGAACCCGGCTACGACACCTACACCGAGAAGCCCGGCTACACCTGGCCCGCCGACCTGGCGTTCGCCGATGTGGACCCCGGCGAGTACGCGGCCCTCGTCATCCCCGGCGGCCGGGCCCCCGAGTATCTGCGCAACGACCCCGAGCTCCGCAAGATCCTCAAGGCGTTCTTCGACTCCGACCGGCCGGTCGCCCAGATCTGCCACGGCCCGCTGCTCACCGCGGCGATCGACAGCCTGCGCGGCCGCCGCGTCACGGCGTACCCCGCGCTGGAGCCGGACATGCAGGCAGCAGGGGCGAGCTTCCAGGACACCGAAGCCGTGGTCGACGGCACCCTGGTCTCCTCCCGGGCCTGGCCCGACCACCCGACCTGGATGCGCGAGTTCCTCCAGGTACTGCGCTCCAAGGCACCGGTGAGCTGAGGGGGCGGCCGACCGCACGACTGCCCGCCCCACGGCATCACCGGGCCGGCGCACCCGCGTAGCTGCGCCCGCCGCGGGCAGTCGTGCCGCTCGGGCGCCCCCCGGCACCGGCGGCGAAACCCGCCCCCGCCACAGCACAGGGCACCGCAGAACCAACGGCCGCCAAGAACCCCGCACCCGCGGCTACGCCGCCATTCGCTGCGCTTCCTCCACCGCCTCGGCCAAGGTGTCCACCACCGGCACCCCCACTTCCTCAAGGCTGGCCCTGCTGTGCGACCCCCCGGTGTACAGCACGGCCCGCGCCCCCACACCCCGCGCGGCAAGCGCGTCATCCGCCGCGTCCCCGATCACCACGGTCCGCGCAGGCTCCACAACCCCGCTCAGCGCCTCCAGATGCCGCACCATGTGCGCGGCCTTGCTCCCCCCGGACGGCCCCGTACGCCCGTCGACGCGCAGAAAGTGCGCCTCGATCCCGAACCCCCGCACGAGCGGCACCAGTTCCTCGTGCACATACATGCTCAGCAGCGACTGGCTGTGCCCCGCCGACCGCCACCCCGCGAGCAACTCCGCCGCCCCCTCGGCCAGAGCGCACCGCCCCCGGTGCTCGGCGTAGTACCGGTGGAAGACCTCGTCCATCAGCTCCCACTCGGCATCGGTCGGCAGCCGGCCGATCAGCCGCTCGTAGAACTTCGGCACCGGCACGCAGTACAGCGACCGGTACTGCTCCAGCGTGATCGGTTCGAGCCCCAGCTCGGCGAAGGCCGCGTTCGTCGCACCGATGATCGCGTCATTGTCGTGGAACAACGTGCCGTTCCAGTCCCAGACGATGTGCGCGTACTCCTGCATCCCCATGCCAAAAACCGTACCCGCCCCCACTGACAACGAGACCAGCCGGTGAATCCGCCCAGGTCAGACCGGGTCAGGCGAGTCCGACGAGGTTGGGGATCTCCTGCGTGGCGTACCACAGCAGCTCGTGATCGTCCGCGCCGTCCACGACGAACTGCGCGTCGTCGTCCCCGCCGTCGGCCGCCTCCAGCGCGTCCGCCGCCGCGGCCACGTCCTGCTCCGCCTCCTCGGCGTCGACATGCACCGCGGCCGCCTTGGCGAGCGGCACGGTCGCCGTCACGGTCACCTCGCCGAGGGCGGACGGGTCCAGACCACGGTCGGGGTCGACGCTCGCGACGCCGTCGGCCACGTCCACGGCGACCACGACCCGGCGCCGTACCGCACCCGCATCCGCCGCCAGCAGCCGCAGCGAGGCCTGCGCGGCCCGGCTGAGCGCCGCGTACTCCAGCTCCTCGATGTCCTCGGAGAGGTACCACTCGCGCAGCGCGGGCGTGACGGCCTGGGCCAGGAAGGGGCCGCTCCCCAGCTCACCCGTCTTGTGCGCCTCGGCGAGACCGGGGAGGGTCAGGGGGACGTAGACGCGCATGCTGGCCGCTCTTTCCTGCTCAAAGGCTCCGCTGAGGCCCCGGGAAGGCGGGCTGCCGCGTCTCCCGGAGGGCCTTCAGGATACGTGCGCCCGTCCCCTTTCGGGTCTGTGCCCACACCCCGCAAGCCGTCAACTCCCGGTGACGAATCGGCGCGGCAGACCGGCCACACCGGGGATCGGCGGCACCGGGTCCCTCGGATAGGTGAACCTCTCCACCCCGCCTCGGCCCGCCACGTCTCCCTTGCCACCCCGCTCCCGGCCCCCGTACAAGATCCCCACCAGCTAGTTACCGCCCGGTATCCCCGGGCCGGCCGAACGGGGACCCCATGAACAAGGTCATGAACCGCACCACACCCAAGGCGACGAACCGCACCCCCCACCCGCGCCACCGCCCCCCGACCCGCCACGACACGCGCCGCCCGGGCGGCGCCCCGCCCCGGAAGCCGTCGATCAGGGGCAGGCACGACATGCCACCGACCGCGCGCGGAAACGCCGGTACGGCCGTCACAACGCCGGAGACCGCCCTGCCCCCGGCACGCCCCACCGACCTCTTCGCCGACCGTCTGCTGGCCGTCCTCAGCGGTCAAAGGCCCGTCCACTGGATGCTCCGGCACACCGCGGGCCGTGCCTACGACGACCTGACCCGCCTCGCCGAAATCGGCCCCCTGCGCACCAGCGGAGGCCGCCCCGTCGTCCACGACATCGGCTACTACGTCCCCAGCGAGGGCGCCCTCGAGGTCTTCGCCCGCATCGCCGCCGGCGACCAGCTCCGCGCCCTGGCCTTCCGCCTGGAACGCGGCCAGGACCGCCGCTGGCGCTGCACAGCAGTGGAGACCGGCCCCCGCCACTAGCCGCGACCCCTGAACCGACGCCGGGTGACGTCAGCGCCGCAACGCCCGCCGACCCCGCCCAACGGCAAGCAGCCGCGCCGCCGAGGGCCGCCGAACCCGCCCAGCTGCGGGCGCGGGCAAGCGCCCCAACCCGGTGCCCAGCCACAACACCACCCCGCTCGCCACCAACCCAGGCCAGCACCCCCACCCACAACCCGGAGCAACCTGACGGGAGCAACGCAGAAGGGCCGGGCCCCAAAAGGAACCCGGCCCTTCGCAACCGGCTGAAGCGCCGCAGGCAACCGCTACTTCTTACGGCGCCGCCCGCCCTTGGCCTGCCGCCGCCGCTCGGCCCGCGTGAGCCCGTCCGCCTCGGACCGCACCGGCTCGTCGTCCTCGAGGTCGCGCTCCACGATGCCGCCCTCACCGTCCACGGTCGGCGCCGAGAAGTGCAGATCCCTCCGCTGCGGAACGTCCAGACCCTTCGCGCGGATTTCCGGACGCGCCACGGCCTGCGCCGGAACCGTCTCCGGAACACCCTCGCCGGCCAGCTCCGCGGCCTCGACCGGGACCTCCTCGACCTGCTGCTCGACCTGGACCTCCAGGTTGAACAGGTAGCCGACGGACTCCTCCTTGATGCCGTCCATCATCGCGGTGAACATGTCGAAGCCCTCGCGCTGGTACTCGACCAGTGGGTCCTTCTGCGCCATCGCGCGCAGGCCGATGCCCTCCTGGAGGTAGTCCATCTCGTAGAGGTGCTCACGCCACTTGCGGTCGAGGACCGACAGCACGACCCGGCGCTCCAGCTCACGCATGATCTCGGAGCCGAGCTGCGCCTCCCGGGCCTCGTACTGCTCGTTGATGTCCTCCTTGATGGACTCGGAGATGAACTCCGCGGTCAGACCGGCCCGGTCGCCGGCGGCGTCCTCCAGCTCCTCGATGGTGACCTTCACCGGGTAGAGCTGCTTGAAGGCACCCCACAGCCGGTCCAGGTCCCAGTCCTCGGGGAAGCCCTCGGCGGTCTCCGCCTGGACGTACGCGTCGATCGTGTCGTCCATGAAGTGCCTGACCTGCTCCTGCAGGTCCTCGCCTTCCAGCACGCGCCGCCGCTCGCCGTAGATGACCTCGCGCTGCCGGTTGAGGACCTCGTCGTACTTCAGAACGTTCTTACGGGTCTCGAAGTTCTGCTGCTCGACCTGCGACTGCGCGGACGCGATCGCGCGCGTGACCATCTTGTTCTCGATCGGCACGTCGTCCGGCACATTGGCCATGGACATCACGCGCTCGACCATCTGGGCCTTGAACAGGCGCATCAGGTCGTCACCGAGGGAGAGGTAGAAGCGCGACTCGCCCGGGTCGCCCTGACGCCCGGAACGACCGCGCAGCTGGTTGTCGATGCGCCGGGACTCGTGCCGCTCGGTGCCGAGGACGTAGAGGCCGCCGAGCGCCTCGACCTCCTCCTTCTCGGCCTTGACCGCCGCCTCGGCCCGCTCCAGCGCGGCAGGCAGGGCCGCGGCCCACTCCTCGATGTGCTCCTCGGGGTCGAGTCCGCGCTGGCGCAGCTCCGCCTCGGCGAGGTCCTCGGGGTTGCCGCCGAGCTTGATGTCCGTACCACGACCGGCCATGTTGGTGGCCACGGTCACCGCGCCCTTGCGGCCGGCCTGCGCGACGATCGACGCCTCGCGCTCATGGTGCTTGGCGTTCAGCACCTCGTGCTGGACGCCGCGCTTGCTGAGCTGCTGCGAGAGGTACTCCGACTTCTCGACGGACGTCGTGCCGACGAGGATCGGCTGGCCCTTGTCGTGCTTCTCGGCGATGTCGTCGACGACCGCCTCGAACTTGGCGACCTCGGTGCGGTAGATCAGGTCCGACTGGTCCTTGCGGACCATCGGCCGGTTGGTCGGGATCGGGACCACGCCGAGCTTGTAGATCTGGTGGAACTCGGCGGCCTCGGTCATCGCCGTACCGGTCATGCCGGACAGCTTCGAGTAGAGGCGGAAGAAGTTCTGCAGGGTGATCGTGGCGAGCGTCTGGTTCTCGTCCTTGATGTCCACCCCTTCCTTCGCCTCGATCGCCTGGTGCATGCCCTCGTTGTAGCGACGGCCGGCAAGGATACGGCCGGTGTGCTCGTCGACGATCATGACCTCGCCGTCGAGGACGACGTAGTCCTTGTCGCGCTTGAAGAGCTCCTTGGCCTTGATGGCGTTGTTCAGGTAACCCACGAGCGGGGTGTTCACCGACTCGTAGAGGTTGTCGATGCCCAGCCAGTCCTCGACCTTGGTGACGCCGGCCTCGTGGATGGCGACCGTGCGCTTCTTCTCGTCGACGTCGTAGTCGCCGGTCTCCTCGACGCCCTTGAGCGGGTTGCCGGCCTCGCCGCGCTTCAGGCGGATGACCAGCTTGGCGAAGTCGCCGTACCACTTCGTGGCCTGGTCGGCCGGCCCCGAGATGATCAGCGGCGTACGAGCCTCGTCGACGAGGATGGAGTCGACCTCGTCGACGATGGCGAAGTTGTGTCCGCGCTGGACGAGCTCGTCCTGGGACCACGCCATGTTGTCGCGCAGGTAGTCGAAGCCGAACTCGTTGTTCGTGCCGTAGGTGATGTCGCAGTTGTACTGCTCGCGGCGCTGGGCCGGGGTCATGCTGGCGAGGATGCAGCCGACGTGCAGGCCCAGGAACTTGTGGACGCGGCCCATCATCTCGGAGTCACGCTCGGCCAGGTAGTCGTTGACCGTGACGATGTGGACGCCCTCGCCGGACAGGGCGTTCAGATACGCGGGCAGGGTGCCGACGAGGGTCTTGCCCTCACCGGTCTTCATCTCGGCCACATAGCCGAGGTGGAGGGCGGCACCACCCATCAGCTGCACGTCGTAGTGCCGCTGGCCGAGGACGCGCTTGGCGGCCTCGCGCACGGTGGCGAACGCCTCGGGGAGCAGGTCGTCCAGGCTCTCACCGTCGGCGTACCGCTGCTTGTACTCATCGGTGAGGGCCCGCAGCTCGGCGTCGGAGAGGTTCACGAAGTCCTCTTCGATGGAGTTGACCTGGTCCGCGATGCGGTGCAGCTTGCGCAGGATCTTGCCTTCGCCTGCACGCATGATCTTCGAGAGGACGGACACGGGGGTATGTCTCCTTGCCGGTCGGGCCTGGGACGGTCGGTTTCCATTTGACTTACTGAGCAACGGCCATCGTATGCGAGGACCCGGCCAGGCCGGGAGGCCTGGCGGTCCGACGGCTGCTTCATCCAGGACAACGGACGGGGCACACGGATAGTGCCGCATCGGCGCGATGAATTGCGCGAAATGTGATCACGCGATCACGTATAGCGAAAATCGATGGCCCGACTGCGTTCCCACGAGCACAATCAGCCGATGGAACCCGTCACGCTCACCACGGACCGCCTGGTCCTGCGCACGGTCGGCCCGCACGACACCCAGGCGGTCTACGACGCCGCGCAGAACCCCGACATCCAGCGCTGGACCACGGTGCCCTCGCCGTATCTGCCCGAGCACGCGAGCGGCTTCACCGAGCAGCTGGTCCCCGACGGCTGGGCGCAGGGTTCGATGTTCACGTTCGGGGTGTTCCTCACCGGCGGGGAGCTCACCGGCATGCTCGGTCTGACCATGCGTTCGCTCGGCGTGGCGGAGGTCGGCTTCTGGGCGGCCAAGGAGCACCGCGGCCACGGTTACGTCACCGAGGCCACGCTCACCGCCTGCCGCTGGATCTTCACCGAGGTCGGCGTCGACCGGGTCGAATGGCGAGCCGAGGTCGGCAACCACGCCTCCCGCGCGGTGGCCGAGCGCGCGGGGTTCACCATCGAGGGCACCCTGCGCTCCGCGATCAACAACAAGGGAGTGCGCCGGGACTGCTGGGTCGGCTCCCTGCTCCCCTCGGACCTGGGCCTGCCGTCCACGGCGCCGTACCTGCCCGCCCGTTCCTGACCGCCTGCGCGCGTCCGCCCAGCCCGCCACCCGGCCCCCGCCCAACCGTTTCCGAGCATCTGCCAGGTCACCTTCCGAGCATCTGCCCAGGTCACCGCGGACTGTCAGTGGCGCCCTCTATCGTCCGGGGCATGACGACCCTTCCGCGCCCGACCACCACTCTCACCGCGGACGACGCCCGCCGCATCTCCCTGCGGGCTCAGGGCTTCCTCGGCGCGCCCGACCGGCGGGCCGGAGTCCGCGGCGTGCTGCGCCACCTCGGCGCGGTCCAGCTCGACACGATCTCGGTCCTCGCCCGCTCCCACGAGCTCGTGCCGTACGCCCGGCTCGGTGCGGTCGGCCGCAAGACCGTCGAGGCCGCCTACTGGACGGGCGCCCACGCATTCGAGTACTGGTCGCACGCAGCGTGCATCCTGCCCATCGAGGAGTGGCCGCACTTCGCCTTCCGCCGCCGCGCCTACCGCGACCGCCCGCACTGGAACCACGAGCTGCCCGAGGGCGCCTACGACCAGGTCGTCAAGCAGCTGCGCGCGGAGGGCCCGCTGACCTCCACGGAGCTGGGCGGTGCCAAGAAGACGAGCGACTGGTGGGACTGGTCGGGCACCAAGGTCGCGGTGGAGCGCGCGCTGATGTACGGCGAGGTGGTGTGCGTCGAGCGACGCGGCTGGAAGCGGGTGTACGACCTCGCCGAGCGCGCCGTCCCGGACGCGCTGTTGCACGACGAGCTGGACGACACCGAGTGCCTGCGCCGCCTGGTCCGGCTGGCCGGCGAGTCCCTCGGCGTGGGCACGCGCGCGGACATCGCCGACTACCACCGTCTCAAGGGCGAGCAGGTCGCCGCGGTGATCGCCGACTCGGGTCTGGTGCCGGTCGAGGTCGAAGGCTGGGGAAAGCCGGCCTGGGCCGATCCGGAGGCCCTGTCGACACCGCCGCGCGGCCGGCACCGCACCACTCTGCTGTCGCCGTTCGACTCTCTGATCTGGGAGCGGGCACGCACGGAACGGATCTTCGGCTTCACGCACCGCCTGGAGGCGTACGTGCCCAAGCCGAAGCGGGTCCACGGCTACTTCGCGATGCCGGTGCTGGCGGGCGGCCGGCTCGTCGGGCGGGTGGACCCGGCACGCGAGGGCCGGACGCTGGTGGCCAGACAGGTCACCCTGGACGGCCCTAAGGCGGTCCCGGCGGTAGCCCAGGCCCTGATCGAGGCCGCGACCTGGGTGGACTGCACGGACGTGCGGGTGGAGCGGGTGGACGCGCCCAGCCTGCGCGAGCCCCTGACGAGGGAACTCGCCCGCACCCTCGCCTAGCCGATCCGGCCCGGTACGACCGCTGTTCAGCGGATCTCGAGGATCTTCTCCCGCATCGCGTAGACCACGGCTTCCATCCTGGAGTGCAGCTGGAGCTTCTCCAGGATGTTGCGGACGTGGTTCTTCACGGTGTTCTCGGAGATGAACAGTTCCTTGGCGATGTCCCGGTTGTTCATCCCGGTGGCGACGAGCTTGAGGACCTCCAGCTCCCGGTCGGTCAGCCGCGGCGCGGGCACCAGCCGACGCTCGTCGGTGCGCTGGATCATCGACTTGAACTCAGTGAGGAGCTTGGACGCCATGGACGGGCTGATCTGCGACTGCCCGTCGGCCACCGCGCGAATGGCGGTCGCCACCTCGTCCGTGGAGATCTCCTTGAGCAGGTATCCGGTCGCGCCCGCCTTGATCGCGTCGTAGAGGTCGGCCTCCTCGTCGCTGATCGTCAGCATGATGATCTTGGCGCTGGGTGCGACCTCCTTGATGGAGGTGCAGGCCTCGATCCCGCCGCGCTTGGGCATGCGGACGTCCATCAGCACGATGTCGGGCAGCAGGTCGGCGGCCTTGTCCACGGCCTCGGCCCCGTCCCCGGCCTCACCGACGACCTGGATGTCCTCCTCGGCCGCGAGCACGATCTCCAGGCCGCGCCGGAAGAGGGCATGGTCGTCCACGACCAGGACTCTGATCGGCTCGGCGCGTACGGAGCCGACGTCCGGGCCCATGCCGATGACACCGTCATCGCCGTCCTCGTCCCGCATCGGTCCGAAGGTGTCCGCCATCGTTCCTCCCCCTGAAGGCTGTGGCCTGGTGGTCCTGTGCCATCGCCAACCCAAGGCACCGACCCACCGGTTGGGCCGGTCCGGCCATGATTTCATGCCCGGGCGACACCGGGGTGACGGGCGAGGCGTGAACTGGTCGCACACAGGTGCCCCTGGGGGCGCACACGCGCTTCCAGGGGCACCGGCTCGACATGGCCCGGATGACTCAGCCGCCGAGCGTGCCTCCGGCCGCGGGGGGCTGCGCCTCGGCGACCATCGGGTCCGTGCTGAGGTGGATGACGCCGTAGTCGTAGGCGTGCCGCCGGTAGACGACGCTCGGTTCCTTGGTCTCGGAGTCGACGAACAAGTAGAAGTCGTGGCCGACCAGTTCCATCTCGTAGAGAGCCTGGTCGAGGGTCATCGGGGAGGCGACGTGGGTCTTCTCGCGGACGACGAGGGGGCCTTCGCCCTTGACCTCCAGCGAGCCGATCTTCTTGGTCGGCACTCCGTCCGTCTCCTCCTCCCCGACGGGGAGGCCGTTACCGTTCAGCGTCGCCGCGCCCGGAACGTGGTCGGGAACCTCGGCCGCCGAGATCCTGCGTGCGCCACGGCGCGAGAACCGCTTGTCGTGCTGCTTGCGCAGCCGGGCGTCCAGCTTCTCCGCCGCCAGGTCGAGTGCCGCGTACGGGTCGCTGGCCGCCGCTTCCGCCCGGATCACCGGACCGCGGGAGCGGAGGGTGATCTCCACTCGGTCACAGCGGTCGGCCTGTCGGGGGTTGGGCTCCTTGGACACCTCGACGTCGAGGCTGATCACCTTGGCATCGAGCCTCTGGATCTTCTCCAGCTTCAGCTTCTCGGCCACGTGCTTGCGGAACCGCTCGGGCACCTCGGTCTTGCGGCCCTTGACGACGATGTCCACGCAGAACTCCGTTCCCGGATCGCTCCGCTCCATCGGCGGAGCATCTCCCTTTTGCACCAGATCCGGTGAGCACCGGACCTCGGACTCGGTGACTTCCACCTCCTCCTCCCCCAAGGGCGAGATCTCCACCCCACCGGCACGGGTGATTGCCGAAAACCCGTGGCACGGCATTCCGATATGAGAGGTGTGGCCTGCGCCTTTCCTCACAACCGAACATATCTCGCCCGGACGGATGTCGTCACCCTCTACTCCCGCGTACCTCCATTCAGGTGAATTACCCCTGGCACTACCTGCAACGATGCAGGTCGGCGGTCAGTTCCTGTTTATTTCGAAAGAATCCGGCGGAGCGGCGATCACGGCCGCATGGAGCACATGCCGGAGCGTGTTGATGGCCGTCTTTTCCGGTGCACCATGCACCCACTTCACGCTCTCCCACCGTGCTCCGATCCGTCGTTCATCCCTTCCTTCCCGAGTTACGGCCCCGTACACGACTGTTCTCACTCCAGTTCGCTCCTCTGCCACCTCCCGGACAGCCCGCGCCGCCTCCGCGAGGCTGGCGCCCGTCGTGATCAGGTCGTCGACGAGCACCACCTGACCCGCGCCGAGCAGCCGGCCACCGCCCGCCGTCACCTCCAGCGCACCCGCGAGGTTCGCCAGGCGCCCCCGCGCGTCCAGCCCGGCCTGGTCCGCGACCGGCCGCCGCTGGCGCAGCACGGCCGCCAACCTGGCCGGCGTCCCGGTGCGTCGCAGTTCCCCGGCCGCCGCGAGCGCCATCCGCCGCACCGGATCGTGTCCACGCGCCCGCACGGCCCACCGGGCGGAGGGCACGGGCACGAGCAGCACGGTCCCGGAACCGGCGGCAGCCGCACCGGAACCGACGCCGGCGGTGCCACCGGTGCGGACACCGGCGCTGCTCCCGCCGAGTCCCGCCCGCACGGCTCCCGCCAGGGCCGCGCCCAGGGTTCCCGCGAGAGCCAGCGCGCCCCGCTCCTTGTGCGCGAGAAGCAGCGTGCGCACCTCCTCCGCATAGGGAGCCACCGCATGCACCACGGGCAGCCCGGCCGGCTCCGGCTCCGGCCGCACCCGCCGCGGCGCGCGGCCGGACAGCGCCGCCCGGCACCGCGGACAGAGCACCGTACGAGGTGCTCCGCAGCCCGCGCAGTCGGTCGGCAGCACCAGGTCGGTGAGGTCCTGCCACCACCCCCGCATGTCCACCACTGTGCCAAGGCGGAAGCGACCCGGCCACCCCTGTGGAAAACGCCCTGTGGACAACTCGGGGAAACGCGCACCGCCCCTCACCCACACGAGGGAAGGGGCGGTGTGTGAGGCGGTGCTCAGCCCGGATAGACCGGCGCCGTCCCGTCCTTGTCCACCTTCTGCCACTGCGACCCGGACGGCAGCCGTACGATCCCGTCGTCCTGCGAGTAGGCCACCAGCGGCACCCGCTCGTCCTCGGACGCGGCGATCGACTTCACGCCGGTGAGCGCACCCGGCGCCGGCCCGTCGAGCGTGGAGCCGTCGACCTGGACGTACCGCATCTGCAGCACGCCGCCCTGCTCCCGGCCGGCCACGAGCAGCCTGCTGTCCCCGGCCCAGGACAGGGCACTGACCTGCTCCAAGTCGGGCGCTGCCGAGCGCAGCTCGACCACCGACGTACCCTGCCCCGTCCCGTCGTCGCGCTGGATCCGGCCGATGAGCAGGGACTGCGTGCCGTCCTTCTTCTCCACGACGAGCGCGATCCGCACCCCGTCGGCGGCGACCCGCGCGTCCCTGATCCGGCCGGGCAGGTCCGGGACCGCGACCTCCTCCGGTTTGGCGGCGCCCTGCTGCAGAACGTACAGCCGGGGACGGTGCTGGTCCCTGTCGGCCACCCACAGGTCGCCGCGGGCGTCCCAGCTCGGTGTCGTCAGCCGCTCGTCCGGGGTGGCGCCCTGGCTGGTCACCAGCGCCTGCCCCAGCGAACCGCCCGACGCCAGCGACGTCACGTACAACGACCTGCCCTGCTCACCGACCCCGGCCGCGCTGTGCTCGTCCCGCGACACCGCCACGGACTCCAGGGCCTTGCCGCCCTCACCCAGCGGACCCGGCACCGGTACGGCGCTGGTGGTGGTGCTCCCGGTCGGCATCCGCACCAGCCGGTGCTTGCCGTCGAGGTAGTACAGGTTCTCGGGGCTCTTGGCCGACCCGTGCCAGGCGATGGCCTCGGCGCGCTCCTCGCTCAGGTCGCACAGCCGGTGGCCGCCGACGCCCTGCAGCTCGACGGACTCCAGCGTCGGCGCCAGGTTCCGCAGCGTGAACAGCAACTGCGTCGCCATCTCGGTGCACTTGGTCGCCGCGACCTGGGACACCTTGAGGTTCAGCGGCACGGTCAGCTTGTTCTGGTCGTCCGGCGCCAGCCCCGACACGTCCTTCTGCAGGGCCGTACCGGTCGGGAAGCTGGACCTGACGACCCGCCCGAGCCAGCGGGTGGGGCCGGCCAGCAGTGAGCGGACCATCTGCGTCATCGGGTCCACCTTGCTGCGCACGAACACCGGATCGGCGACCGCCACCGGCTCCCCCGTGGACCCGACCGTCGTGTCGGAGGCGAAGTAGTACTTGTCGACGGACGTGTAGTTGCGCTGGAAGTCCGACTTGCCCATGACGACACCGTCGGGCAGCGCGTCGATGCGCCACTGCCCGTTCTTGGGGTCCCGGCTGAGATGCACCTTCTTCTGGTAGGAGCCGCCGGCCGGCTGGTACGCCTGCTGGGAGTCCACCGTCGCGACCCTGCTGCCCGCGAGGACACAGGTGACGCTGTTGGTCGTCTCGCGGCCGCTTCCCGCTCGGCAGTCGGGCTCGATGCTCGGCCCGTTGGCGAGGACCGTGCTCGACTGCTCCGGCCGCCAGACCCGCGCCGCGTCGGACGTCAGGTACTTGCGGGCCGTGTCGTACGCCGGGTCGTCGCTGGTCAGCGCCTCCAGGAAGCCCTGCATGATCTCGGCGGGCCCGGCACCCTCGGCCGGCGGCATGGCGAACACCCGCACCCCGGTGTCCTGCCGCGGCGTGGACTCCACGTTCCGCAGATCCCCGCTGTCTGGCATCGAGGCACACCCGGCCAGCAGTACGGCCCCCAGGGCTGCGTACGCCGCCGCGCGTCCCGGCCGGGGCCGGGCGCCCCCCATGCGGTCAGCGCCCACGAAATGCCTCCCCTGGCTCGGTCGAGTCCTCCGTGTCGGCCGCATCCGGCCGGGCCGTACCCACGCCGGGTGCCGGACGCGTGGCGAGCCTGTCGTCCACGCGCCGTGCACCCCCGGTGGGCCGGGGCACCACGCGCGCGCCGTTGCCGTTGCCGGGCAGTGCGGCCGGGTCGGCGGCGGGCGCGGCAGTGGCCAGCCGCGGTGCGATCGGGGCGCGAGACGGCAGCGTGGGCGGCTGGGCGCCGCTGGGCTGTAGGGGAACGGTCGCCCGCTTCTCCTCGCCTCCGCCGGGCAGACCGGCCTCGTCGAGGCCGCGGTTGCGGCGCGAGTCCTTCGGCTCCAGCGGTATCGGCGAGCCTCGCAGCGGCTCGTCCGCGGTCCTGGGCAGCGTCAGCCGGAACTGGGAGCCACCGCCCGGCTCGCCCCAGGCCTGCAGCCAGCCGCCGTGCAGCCGCGCGTCCTCCAGCGCGATCGACAGCCCGAGGCCCGTACCGCCGGTGGTACGCGCGCGTGCCGGGTCCGCCCGCCAGAAGCGGCTGAAGACCCGGGTCGCCTCGCCCGGCTTGAGTCCCACGCCGTAGTCGCGCACCGCGACGGCGACCGCGCCGCCCGCAGCGGCGAGCTTGACGACGACGTCCCTGCCCTCACCGTGCTCGACGGCGTTGACGACGAGGTTGCGCAGCACCCGCTCCACACGCCGGGCGTCGGCCTCGGCGACGACGGGCTGCTGGTCGCCGACCACGCGTATGTGCGTGCCCTTGCGCTCGGCGAGCGGCTCTGCGCCGCTGACCACACGCCGGACGACCTCCCTGAGGTCTATGGGCTCGGCCTCCAGTGCCGCCGCTCCAGCATCGAAGCGGCTGATCTCCAGCAGGTCCGCGAGCAGCGACTCGAACCGGTCCAGCTGGTCGGCGAGGAGCTCGGCCGAGCGCGCGGTCACCGGGTCGAAGTCCTCACGCGCCTCATGGATGACGTCGGCGGCCATGCGGACGGTCGTCAGCGGGGTGCGCAGCTCGTGCGATACGTCCGACACGAACCGGCGCTGCATCCGCGACAGGTCCTCCATCTGCTGGATCTTCACCTGGAGGTTCTGCGCCATCTTGTTGAAGGCCTCACCCAGACGCGCGATGTCGTCCTCGCCGGTGACCTTCATCCGCTCCTGCAGCCGCCCCGCGGACAGCCGCTCCGCGATCCCTGCCGCCATCCGCACCGGTGTGACGACCTGGCGCACCACCAGCCAGGCGATGGCGCCGAGCAGGACGACGACGAACAGCCCGGCGGTCGCGAGCGTGCCCTTGACCAGGCTGAGGGACTTCTCCTCCTGGGTCAGCGGGAAGAGGTAGTACAGCTCGTACGGCCGCCCGTTCGGGTCGTTGACCTGCTTGCCGATGACCAGCGCCGGCTGCGACTCCTTGCCGTTGGCGTAGGCGATCCGGGTGTAGCTCTGGGCGGCCGTCGTACCGCTGTTGACCCGTTCGCGCAGGTCGTCGGGGATGCTGGAGGTCGGGTTGACGTTCCCGGAGCCGCGCGGGCTGCGGCCGCCGCCGCTGTCGTCGCCGACGGGCAGCGTGACCACGTCGAAGGCGCCCGCACCGCCGCTGGACAGCGACTCCACGAGGTCGCTCATCCACTGGATGACGTTCTGCGGCTGCCGGCCGTCCGCGGTCGCGGTGCCGTCGGCGGTGCCGCTCCCGGCGGCCGCACCGGTACCCGCGCCGCTGGCCGCCTCGTCGGCCTTCTGCTTGGCCACCGCGAAGCCGCCCGTGGCCTGGCTCTGCGAGGCCCTGACCTTCGCGTCCAGCAGGCCGTTGCGCACCTGCCCGATCACGACGAAGCCCAGCAGCAGGACGACGCCCAGGGACATCACCAGTGTCGTGGCCACGACCCGAAGCTGGATGTTGCGCCGCCACAGCCGCATCACCGGCAGCAGCGGACGGCGCACCCAGCGCAGGAACAGCCTGATGACCGGGCTGCCGTGGACACCGCCCTCGAGCAGCCCACCCTCGAAAAGACTCCTGAACCTGGCACCCGGCGTCCGGCCGACAGGCCGCCCCGGGCGGGCCCCGGACCGACCGGGAGCCGAAGCGGCGCTGTCCCCGGACATGTCAGCTCGGCCCGGCCTTGTAACCGACACCACGCACGGTCACCACGATCTCGGGCCGCTCCGGGTCCTTCTCGACCTTGGAACGCAGCCGCTGGACGTGCACGTTGACAAGCCGCGTGTCCGCGGCGTGCCGGTAGCCCCACACCTGCTCGAGCAGCACCTCACGGGTGAACACCTGCCACGGCTTGCGGGCCAGCGCGACCAGCAGGTCGAACTCCAGCGGCGTCAGCGCGATCGACTGCCCGTCCCGCTTCACCGAGTGCCCGGCCACATCGATGACCAGGTCACCGATGGTCAGCTGCTCCGGCGCCGGCTCCTCCGACCTCCGCAGCCGCGCCCGGATCCGGGCGACCAGCTCCTTCGGCTTGAACGGCTTGACGATGTAGTCGTCGGCGCCCGACTCCAGGCCCACGACCACGTCGACGGTGTCGCTCTTCGCCGTGAGCATCACGATCGGCACACCGGACTCGGCCCGGATCAGCCGGCACACCTCGATGCCGTCCCGTCCGGGCAGCATCAGGTCGAGCAGCACCAGATCGGGCTTGGTCTCCCGGAAAGCGGCCAGCGCCTTGTCGCCGTCGGCTACGAAAGACGGCTCAAAACCTTCACCACGCAGCACGATGCCGAGCATCTCGGCCAGTGCGGTGTCGTCGTCGACGACAAGGACTCGTCCCTTCATAAACGACATCATCCCATTCTCGTAACAGTGACAGAGGCGCTGGTGAGCGAGGTCACTGGCCGGTGACGATAGTCGTACGGGGCCGTCACTGTCTGCCCCCGTCCGCCGACCCCGGCCATTGAAGCCGACGAAGGGGAGGGGACAGGGCGGTTCTTCACGGGGCGCGGTCGAGCCGGCATCGGCCCATCAGGGGCTCGTCACCTGGCGTGGCCTGGCGCACAGCTGCGCAAGACCCTCGGCCGTCACCGGCGAGAGCGCCCCCTCCTCGGTGACGATGGCCGTCACCAGCTCGGGCGGCGTCACGTCGAACGCCGGGTTGTACGCCTGGGTCCCCAGGGGCGCCACCGGTATCCCGCCTCCCGCTCCCGTCACCGGCACCTGCGGCGCGGCGACCTCGGTCACCTCGAAGCCGGGGCGCTGCTCGACCTCTATGGACGCCCCGTCGGCAGTGTCCGGATCGACCGTCGTCACCGGCGCCACCACGATGAACGGCACATGGTGGTACCGCGCCAGCACAGCGAGCGGATAGCTCCCCACCTTGTTCGCCACCGAGCCGTCGGCCGCGATCCTGTCCGCCCCGATCAGCACCGCGTCCACCTCACCGGCCGCGAGCAGAGAACCCGCCGCGTTGTCGGTGAGCAAGGTGTACGCCATGCCGGTGCGGGCCGCTTCGTACGCCGTGAGACGAGCGCCTTGCAGCAACGGCCGCGTTTCGTCCACCCACAGCCGCCGCAGCCGCCCCTCGCGGTGAGCCTTGAGGGCCACCGCGAAGGCCGTGCCCTCACCACCCGACACCAGAGAACCGCTGTTGCAGTGGGTGAGGATCCGGAACCCACCGCCGGGCACCAGCTCGTCCAACAGCGCCAGGCCGTGGGCCGCCATCCGGGCGCTGGCCTCGGCGTCCTCCCGGTGCAGCGCCCGCGCCGCCGCCAGCGCCGCCGTAGCCGCCTCGGTGGGATCGCCGCTCTGCCCCAGCGCGGCCTGATACGCGGCTTGCGCCCGGCGCACGCCGACGGACAGGTTCACCGCGGTGGGCCGTGCACCCTCGAGGGCCCGTGCCGCCTCGGCCACGTCGAAGCCACGCGCGGCGGCGAGTGCGACACCGTACGCCCCCGCGATCCCGAGCAGCGGCGCCCCGCGCACGGCGAGCGAACCGATCGCCTCCACCAGCGCCGACGCGTCCGTGCACACCAACTCGACCTCCTCGGCCGGCAGCCGCGTCTGATCGAGAAGCACCAGTACAGGACCTTCGGGTGGTTCCTCCCATCGGATCGCAGGTATCTCGGTCGGCCGCTTGTTCCCGTCGGTTCGCGCCTGCTGATCAGCCATGCGGTCAGTCTGCCCCGGATCCGGCGGACAATTGAAGGCATCCAGCGCCTACCGCGGCCGGTCCCTTGATGACCACCCCATGGCACGATGGCTGCCAACCTGCCGCCGCGAACGCGGACGGGCACCGAGAAGGAGCTTCGATGACAGACACTCCGGGCTGGGCCTCGCCCGGAACCGCCCCGTCGAACGAGGGGCGGGAACCCGGCGCTTCCGGTCCCGCCGAGCCTGCCGACCGCCCCGGCGACACCGCACCAGCACCGCAGCCGGATGCCAACGCACAGGGCCCAGGCGTGAAGTGGTCCAAGGAACAGCCGCCACCCGGACAGTGGTCCGCGCCCACCGGTACCCCCAGCCCGCACCAGGCTCCGCCACCCCCGCCGCCCGGCCCGGGCTGGACCGGACAGCCGCCCGGCGGAGCCGGCGGCTACGGAGGCGGGTACGGCGGCCCTCCCGGCGGCTACGGCGGTCACGGCGCCCCCGGCGGTTACGGAGCCTGGGGCGGCGGCTGGGGCGGTCCCCCGCCCGCGGCCAAGCCCGGCGTCATCCCGCTGCGCCCGCTCGGCGTCGGCGAGATCCTCGACGGCGCCGTCTCCACCATGCGCACCCACTGGCGCACGGTCCTCGGCATCTCGCTGGCGGTGTCCCTGCTCCTGAACACCAGCATGGTTCTGCTGCAGGGCTTCGTACTGAACGACGCCGCCGTCCAGACGACGATCAACGACCCGAACAACGCCAGCCCCGACGAAGCGCTCCACGCCCTGCGCGAGACCATGATCGGCACCGGCATCGTCTCCGTGATCCGCACGGTCGCCATCATCCTTCTGACCGCCCTGCTCACGACCATCACCAGCCGGGCCGTCCTCGGCAGGTCGATCACCGCCGGCGAGGCCTGGCGCGAATCCCGCCCGCAGATCCTGAAACTCTTCGGACTGCTGATCCTGCTGGGCCTGATCTTCGCCGGTGTCGTGCTCGCCGGTGGACTGCCCGGGATCCTCGTCCTGCTCGCCGGCAACAGCGAGGGCGGAGCCGCCCTGCTCGTCCTCGGCTTCCTCGCGGCCACCGTCGTCGCGGTGTGGCTGGGGATCCGCTTCTACCTGGCCGCGCCCGCCCTGATGCTGGAACGGCAGGGCATCGTGAAGTCCCTGAAACGCTCCGCGAAGCTCGTCCGAGGCTCCTGGTGGCGCACCTTCGGCATCGTGCTGCTCACCGTGCTCATCACGGTCATCGTCGCGTCGGTCATCTCCATCCCCTTCACCCTCATCGGGGCCGCCGTGAGCGGGGACAGCACCAGCGACGTGCTCGGCACCAGCGGCGGGCACATCGGCTGGACCGCCCTGATCATCCGGGGCATCGGCGCCCTGATCGGCACCACGCTCACCCTGCCGATCAGCGCGGGCGTCACCGTGCTCCTCTACATCGACCAGCGCATCCGCCGCGAGGCCCTCGACCTCGAACTGGCCCGCGCCGCCGGGGTCCAGAGCACCGGCGGCCCCGGTCCCGTCCCGGGGAGCTGATGCGGTGAGCCTCACGGGGGGACTGCACACGGCGCCCGCACCGTCCGGCGCCGGCGGCACGGTCGTGCGAGGCCTGCTGCGTGCGGCGGACACGGTCGCCCGCGCAGCGGGCGGCTCGGGAGACGGGCCGCCCGTGACCACCCCGCGTGATCCCGCGCGGGAGGCGGCTCGCCGCGAGCTGTCCAAGCGGATGTACCACGAGAATGACCCCGGGCTGTTCGAGCGTGCACTGAACGCGTTCTGGGACTGGCTCGACCGGCTGTTCAGCTCGGCCGCCTCGGCAACACCTGGCGGCACACTCGGCCTGGTCGTCGTGGTCCTGTTCGTCGTCGCCGCCCTGGCGGCCTTGTGGTGGCGCCTTGGCACCCCGCGCAGGCAACCCTCCTCCACCGCCGCCGCCCTGTTCGACGATCGCCCCCGCAGCGCCGCCGAACACCGCGCGGCCGCCGAGGCACACGCGGCCCAGGGCCACTGGAACCAGGCCCTGCAGGAACGCATGCGGGCCATCGTCCGCTCCCTGGAGGAGCGCACCCTGCTCGACGTCCGCCCAGGCCGCACCGCCGACGAAGCGGCCGCCGAGGCCGGCCGGACCCTGCCCGCGCACACCGACCGACTGCTGGTCGCCGCCCGCGAGTTCGACGACGTGACATACGGCGGACGCAGGGCGACCGAGGAGTCGTACCACCGCGTCGCAGAACTCGACCGAGACCTGGAACGCACCAGGCCCGCCCTCATCCACAGCACCACCAGCACGGCCCAGACCACCCACCAGGGGGCCGCCGAGTGACCGCCGAGGCCACGCTGCCGACCACCTCCACCGCGCCCACCGTCCGCCAGGTGTGGACCCACGCGCGAGGCATCGCTCTCGCCGTCGTGCTCATCCTGGTGGCCGCCGTCGCCATGGCGGCCGTACGCTCCACCGTCCGGCACGGCCAACTGGACCCGCGATCCGCCGACCCCTACGGCAGCCGTGCCGTCGCTCAACTCCTGGCCGACCGGGGCGTGTCCACCCGCGTGGTCACCACGCTCGGCGCCGCACGCAACGCCGCCGGAGCGGACACCACTCTCCTGGTCGCCGTGCCCGACCTGCTGACAAGCCGCCAACAAGCCCAACTGCACAAGGACACCGCCACCTCCGGCGGGCGCACCGTCCTCGTCGCGGCCGGCAGCCCCTCCGTCGAACGACTCGCCCCTGGAGTCACCGCAGACCCCGCCACCAGCAGCGCCACCACACTCTCCCCCGGCTGCACCCTGCCCGAGGCCCGGCGCGCGGGCAGCGCCGACACCGGCGGCATCCGCTACACCACCACCCGCCTCGACGCCGTCCGCTGCTACCCCAGCCAGCGCCTCGCCACCCTGCTGCGCATTCCCGAGGCATCCGGGGGCGGCGACACCGTCGTGCTCGGTGCACCCGACATCCTCTACAACGACCGCCTCGACAAGCAGGGCAACGCCTCGCTCGCCCTCCAACTCCTCGGCTCCCGCCCCCATCTGGTCTGGTACCTCCCCTCGCTCTCCGACGCCTCGGCCACCGACACCGGCGGCCGGAAGAACTTCCTCGACCTGCTCCCCTCGGGCTGGCTCTGGGGCACCCTGCAGCTCTTCATCGCAGCGGGCCTCGCCGCCTTCTGGCGCGCACGCCGCTTCGGCCCCCTCGTGCCCGAAAGACTCCCCGTCGCGATCCGCGCCTCCGAGACCGCCGAAGGCCGCGCCCGCCTCTACCGCAAGGCCGACGCCCGCGACCGCGCGGCCGCCGCTCTTCGCTCCGCCACCCGTATCCGCCTCGCCCCCCTGGTCGGCATCCCCGCCCCCCAGGCGCATACGCCCGAGGCCCTGCTCCCCGCCCTGTCCGCCCACCTCTCCGGCGGCCAACAGGCCCTGCACTCCCTCCTCTTCGGACCGCCGCCCGGCGACGACGCGGCCCTCATCGCACTCACCGACCAACTCGACGCCCTCGAAAGAGAGGTACGCCGTTCATGATGGACCCGACCACTGACAACGCCGGGAACACCGGGGACGCAGGCACCGCCCGAGCCTCCCTGGAAGCCCTGCGTGCCGAGATCGCCAAAGCCGTGGTCGGCCAGGACCCCGCCGTGACCGGCCTCGTCGTAGCCCTCCTCTGCCGCGGACACGTTCTCCTTGAAGGAGTCCCCGGAGTCGCCAAAACGTTGCTCGTCCGCACCCTGGCATCCGCACTCGAACTCGACACCAAGCGTGTCCAGTTCACCCCCGACCTGATGCCGAGCGACGTCACCGGCTCCCTCGTCTACGACACCCGCACCGCCGAGTTCTCCTTCCAGCCCGGCCCCGTCTTCACCAACCTCCTCCTCGCGGACGAGATCAACCGCACCCCGCCCAAGACCCAGTCCTCCCTCCTGGAGGCCATGGAGGAACGCCAGGTCACGGTCGACGGCACGCCCCGCCCGCTGCCCGAGCCGTTCCTCGTCGCCGCCACGCAGAACCCTGTCGAGTACGAGGGCACCTACCCCCTCCCCGAGGCCCAACTGGACCGGTTCCTCCTCAAACTGACGATCCCTCTGCCCTCCCGTCAGGACGAGATCGACGTCCTGACCCGTCACGCCTCGGGCTTCAATCCACGAGACCTGCGCGCCGCCGGCGTACGCCCCGTCGCAGGACCCGCCGACCTGGAAGCCGCCCGCGCCGCCGTCGCCAAGACGACCGTGTCCCCCGAGATCACCGCATACGTCGTGGACATCTGCCGCGCCACCCGGGAGTCGCCCTCCCTCACCCTCGGCGTCTCCCCGCGCGGTGCCACCGCTCTCCTGGCCACCTCACGCGCCTGGGCCTGGCTGACGGGCCGCGACTACGTCACCCCCGACGATGTCAAGGCACTCGCTCTGCCCACCCTGCGCCACCGGGTCCAGCTGCGCCCCGAGGCCGAGATGGAGGGCGTGACGGCGGACTCCGTCATCAACGCCCTCCTCGCCCACGTCCCGGTCCCCCGCTGATGGCACTCACCGGACGCGCCGCCCTCCTCGCGGCCCTCGGCTCGATCCCCGTCGGCATCCTGGAACCCGGCTGGACGGGCATCCTCGCGGTCAACGGCCCCCTCGCCCTCGCCTGCGCCTGCGACTACGCACTCGCCGCACCCGTACGACGGCTCGTCCTGTCCCGGTCCGGCGACACCTCCACCCGTCTCGGGGAGACCGCCGACGTCACGCTCACGATCGCCAACCCCTCCCGCCGCCTCCTGCGGGCACGGCTGCGGGACGCTTGGCCACCCAGCAGCTGGCTGCCGGGCACCGAGATCGAGGCCTCACGCCACCGTCTGACCGTCCCCCCGGGCGAACGCCGACGCGTGACGACCCGGCTGCGCCCCACCCGCCGCGGCGATCGCCAGTCCGGCCGGGTGACGATCCGCTCCTACGGGCCCCTCGGCCTGTTCTCCCGCCAAGGTGCCCACAAGCTGCCCTGGTCCGTGCGAGTTCTGCCCCCGTTCACCAGCCGAAAGCATCTCCCGTCGAAACTCGCCCGATTGCGTGAACTGGACGGCCGCACCAGCGTGCTGACCCGCGGCGAGGGAACGGAGTTCGACAGCCTGCGCGAGTACGTCCCCGGCGACGACACCCGCTCGATCGACTGGCGAGCCACTGCCCGCCAGTCCGCCGTCGCCGTGCGCACCTGGCGCCCGGAACGCGACCGGCACATCCTGCTCGTCCTGGACACCGGCCGCACCTCAGCCGGCCGCGTAGGTGACGCACCACGCCTCGACGCCTCCATGGACGCCGCGCTCCTCCTGGCGGCCCTCGCCTCCCGAGCCGGTGACCGCGTGGCGCTGCTGGCGTACGACCGCCGGGTACGCGCCCTGGTCCAAGGGCGCTCAGCAGGAGACGTACTGCCGGGCCTGGTGAACGCGATGGCTCCGCTGGAAGCGGAACTCGTCGAGACCGACGCCCGCGGCCTCACCGCGGCAGCTCTGCGTACGGCACCTCGCCGATCCCTGATCGTGCTGCTCTCGACGCTCGACGCGGCACCCGTGGAGCAGGGTCTGCTGCCGGTGCTTCCGCAGCTCACTCAGCGGCATACCCTTCTGGTCGCCTCAGTGGCCGACCCGCACATCGCCCGAATGGCAGAGTCCCGGGGCAGCACGGAGGCGGTGTATGAGGCAGCGGCGGCGGCTCAGGCACTGAGCGAGCGGCAGCGAACCGCCGAGCAGCTACGACGGCATGGCGTGACGGTCGTGGACGCGACGCCGGAGGATCTGGCGCCGACGCTGGCGGATGCGTATCTGGCTCTGAAGGCGGCGGGCCGACTTTGATCCGTCCTGCTCCGCCACCCTTCAGGGTGCTGCGGGTCCCGAAATGCAGAAAGGCCCACGCCATTCGGCGTGGGCCTTTCTCAAGAATTGTTCGGCGGTGTCCTACTCTCCCACAGGGTCCCCCCTGCAGTACCA
>NZ_JBSHAY010000029.1:0-118185 GCF_053611725.1 Streptomyces sp. NPDC054783
GCGCCGGCCGGCCTCGTCGAGCCGGCCGGCGCTCGCAGTTCAGCCCAGCTTCTTCAGCAGCCCAGCTTCTTCAGCAGCTCGGCGGCGAGCGGGGCGGAGGAGGCGGGGTTCTGTCCGGTGACCAGGTTGCGGTCGACGACCACGTTGGGCGCCCACGGCTCGCCGGCCTGGACGTCGACGCCCGCCTCTTCGAGCCGCGTCTGCAGCAGCCACCTGGCCTTGTCGGCGAAGCCCGCCTGCGTCTCCTCGGCGTTGGTGAACGCGGCCACCCGGTAACCGGCGAAGACGTTGGAACCGTCGCCCTTCTCGGCGGCGAGCAGCGCGGCCGGGGCGTGGCAGACCACGCCCAGCGGCTTGCCGGAGCCGAGCGCGTCGACGAGGAGCCGGCCGGAGGCGGCGTTGACGGCGAGGTCCTCCATGGGGCCGTGGCCGCCGGGGTAGAAGACGGCGTCGTAGTCGTCCAGGCGGACGTCCTCCAGCCGGATCGGGTTCTCGATCTCGGCCATGGAGGCGAGGACGGCGGCGATCCGGTCGGCGCCTTCCTGGCCGCCGTTGACCTCGGGCGCGAGGCTGCCGCGGTCGACGGCCGGGACGACGCCGCCGGGCGTGGCGACGACGATCTCGTGACCGGCTGCCTTGAACGCCTCGTACGGGGCGACGGCCTCCTCGGCCCAGAAGCCGGTGGGGTGCTTGGTGCCGTCGGCCAGCGTCCAGTAGTCGGCGCCGGTCATCACGAAGAGGATCTTCGACATGGTGCTTCTTCCGGGAGGGGAGAAAGTTCTCGCTCTCGAACGTAGGGCTCCGAGCCATTCGTTTCCAATGAGGACTCCAATGCCGGACATTGGAACTCCTATGGCTACATTTGATGCGTGAGCGACAACCCCCTCGATCTGAACCTGCTGCGCACGTTCCTCGCGGTGTACCGGTCGGGTTCGTTCACCGGTGCCGCCCAGCTGCTGGGGCTGTCGCAGCCCACGGTGACGACACAGATGCGCACCTTGGAACGGCAGACGGGGCGGGAGCTGTTCGAAAGGCTGCCGCGAGGGGTCGCGCCGACGGCCGTGGCGGACGAGCTCGCGGTGCGGGTCGCGCCGGGGCTCGACCTGCTCGCCGCCGTGGCCGGACCGGATCCTGCGGACGGCCGTACGGCCGAGCCGGTGCACCTCGCCGGTCCCGCCGAGCTGCTGTGCACCAGCGTGCTGCCGGTGCTGGCGCCGCTCGTGGCGGACGGGGTGCGGCTGCGGGTGGCGACGGGCCTGACCGACGCGCTGCTCGAGGAGCTGCGGGCGGGCCGCCACGACCTGGTGATCGCCACGCTCCGCCCCCGGGGCCGTGCGCTGTCCGCGGTGCCGCTGCTGGACGAGGAGTTCGTGCTGGTGGCGGCGCCCGCGTGGGCCGAGCGGCTGAAGGAGCCGCTCGCCGCCGACGGCCCCTCTGTGCTGCACCCGGTTCCGCTGGTGACGTACGCGGAGGACCTGCCCATCGCCCGCCGCTACTGGCGGCACGTCTTCGGCCGCCGGCTCTCCTGCCCCGCCGCCGTCACCGTGCCGGACCTGCGCGGAGTGAAGGCCGCGGTCGTCGCCGGCGCGGGCTTCACCGTGCTGCCCCGCTATCTGTGCGCCGGTGAACTGGCCTCCGGATCCCTCGTCCCCCTGTACGAGCCCGACGACCCTCCGATCAACACCGGCTACCTGGTCGAGCGACCGGGCGTCCAGGACAACCCGGACGTGATCCGCGTCCGCGACCACCTGCTGCGTGCCGTCGGCGGCCGGTGACGGCACGGCCCGTGGACCACCAGACCTGCAGTCGTGGAGAGCGGCACGTCCCGGACGCCGTCACTCAGTGGGCACGCTCCTCGCGCGGGTGCCTCTCGGCGGCCCCGGGCAGGGGGCGAGGGGCGCTCCCGCCGGAGGTCTCCCCGGGAACCGGAACCGGCTGCCGGTAGCGCGTGGAGGTGTCGATCCCCGGCGCGGTCCGGCCGAGCCGCTGGGCCGTGGCCCTCGCCTCGTCGTCGTCCGGTACGGACACGGCGAGGAGCCGGAAGGGAGCCGAGGGCCGCAGTTCCAGGACGACGGCGGGTCTGCCGGGCCGCAGGGCCACGAAGTCCGCGCCGCCGGTGTGGCCGCGCGTGCCGATGGACCAGCCGCCGGGAATCCAGGTGCCGCGCTGCCGGACTCCGCGCAGGGCGCGCCACCAGGCGGCTTCGACCGTCACCCGGCACACCGCCGCCAGCGGCACCCGCACGTCACCGCGGCGGGCGGCCGCCCTTTGCCACCACGACAGGCGTACGACCACGTCGTCCCCGTCGACGAGAATGCGTGCCATCGCTCAGCTCCTCCGTTCCATACTCGTCGCTCCGCCGCGCGGCCGCCGTCCGCCGCCGCGGGCGTTGCCGCTCGGCAGCCGAGCTCCCGAAGCCGCGGACACGTCGGTGCGTGCCCCGTGTCGTGGCGGTGTTGTCCGGGTACCCGGCCGGGGCGCCGGAGGGAGGTGCCGTGTGTCCGTCCGGTCGTCCGAGTGCGAGCAGGCGCACCTGCCGGGCGCGAGCCGTCGTACGACCCCACGTCGTGGCCCGGTGACGAGCACGGCGCAGGTGTGGAAGGAGTCGACTGGGCATGCGGTTTCATGATCGCGTCCACGCCGGCCGGGAGCTGGCAGAGCGGCTGCGCATCCGGCAGGAGGCGGGGGCACTGACGCATCCGGTCGTGCTGGCCCTGCCGCGTGGCGGGGTGACGGTGGCCCGCGAAGTGGCGCGGGCGCTGGAGGCACCGCTCGACGTGGTGGTCGCCCGCAAGATCGGCGCGCCGTTCCAGGAGGAGCTGGGCGTCGGGGCGCTCGCCGGTGACGATCCTCCGCTGTTCGACAAGCTGACCCTGGACGAACTCGGTCTGACCGAGGAGGCCCTGGAGGAGGCGGTGGAGCGGGAGCGGGCCGAGCTGCACCGCCGGGAGCAGCGGTACCGGGAGGGCCGGCCCGCGCCCGAGGTGCGCGACCGTACCGTGATCGTGGTGGACGACGGGGTGGCCACCGGGGCGACCGCGCGCGCGGCGCTGCGCTGGCTGCGCCGGCAGTCGCCGGAGCGGCTGGTGCTGGCGGCGCCGGTGTGTTCGCCGCAGGCGGCCGAACTGCTGCGCGGCGAGGCCGACGAGGTGCTCTGCCTGCAGCGGCCGACCGTGTTCCTGGCCGTGGGGGAGTGGTACGAGGACTTCGAGCAGCTGACGGACGACGACGTGCTCGCCGCGCTGCACGGGCAGTGACGCCAGGGCGTGCCGGGCCGGAGCGGAGGCCGCGATGGAGTTGGTCGAGGAACGTTCCTTCCGCTACCGCATCGAGCCGCACGCGGGCATGCGGGTGCCCGGGGTCGTGTTCGCGTCCCGGGAGCTGCTCCGGGACGCCGAGCAGTCCCTGGAACAGGTCGTGCACGTGGCCATGCTGCCCGGCGTCGTCGCCGCCTCGTACGCCATGCCCGACATCCACTGGGGGTACGGCTTCCCCATCGGCGGTGTCGCCGCCACCGACGTGGACGCCGGCGGGGTGGTCTCGCCGGGCGGCGTCGGCTTCGACATCTCCTGCGGGGTGCGGCTGCTGGCCGCCGACTGCGACGGCGACACACTCCGGCCCGCGCTGACCGCCGTGATGGACGGCCTGGACCGGGCGATTCCGCGCGGGGCCGGTCCCGGCGGCGTGTGGCGCCTCACCGGCCCCGGAGAGCTGGAGCGGCTGCTGGACGGCGGCTCCCGCTACGCCGTGGAACAGGGCCACGGGGAGGAACGCGACCTGCTGCGCTGCGAGGACGGGGGCGCGGTCGCCGACGCGGACGTGACCCAGGTCGGGGAGCGGGCCCGGGAGCGGGGCCTCGGCCAGGTGGGCAGCCTGGGCTCCGCCAACCACTTCCTGGAGGTGCAGCAGGTCGCCGAGGTGTACGACGGCCCGGCCGCGGCCGCCTTCGGGATCGGGCCGGGCCAGGTGTGCGTGATGATCCACTGCGGCTCGCGCGGGCTCGGACACCAGATCTGCACCGACCATGTGCGGTTCATGGACCGCGCCATGGCCCGCTACGGCATCTCCGTGCCCGACCGGCAGCTCGCCTGCACGCCCGTCGACTCGCCCGAGGGCCAGGACTATCTCGGGGCCATGGCCGCCGCCGCCAACTACGGCCGGGCGAACCGGCAGTTGCTGTCCGACGCGGCGCGTGGCGTGTTCCGGCGCGCCGCCGGTACGAGGCTGACGCTGGTGTACGACGTCTCCCACAACCTGGCCAAGATCGAGACGCACCCGGTGGACGGTCAGCGGCGGCGGCTGTGCGTGCACCGCAAGGGCGCCACCCGTGCCTTCCCGCCCGGTCATCCCGAACTGCCCGAGGACATAAGGGAGTTCGGGCAGCCGGTGCTGATCCCCGGCACCCTCGGCACGGCCTCGTACGTGCTCGCCGGCGTGGAGCGGGGCGACGCCTTCCACTCCACCTGCCATGGTGCGGGCCGCACCATGAGCCGTCATCAGGCCGCGCGCAGCATCACCGGCAGTGAGCTGCGGGCGCGGCTGCGGCACGCCGGCATCGCCGCGCGCCCGAAGTCCTGGCGCGGCCTGACGGAGGAGACACCGGAGGCGTACAAGGACGTCGACGCAGTCGTCGCCGCGAGCGAGGGCGCGGGGCTGTGCCGGAAGGTGGCCCGACTGGTGCCGCTCGGGGTGGTGAAGGGCTGACACCGGCGGCCTGCGGGCGCCCGGGCGGCAGGGGTGCGCGGGTGCGGTCACACGTCCACGATCACCGTGCAGGACCATCCGTACGCGTCCGGGCCGATGTGCAGCTCCTGCCAGGAGGCACCCTTGGGCGCCGCACCGATGACGGTGACGTTCGCCAGGTCGGCGAGCGACAGCCGTACCGCCAGCCCGCCGTCGTCGGTGGGCTCCGCCTCCACGTCGACGGGGACCCGGCCGGTCACCTCGAGCCGGTAGACCACCTCGTCCAGCAGCGCGACCAGCAGGTCCGCGTCGTCTCCGGGGGCGAGACGGACCCGTTCCATCGTGGTGGGGTGCGCCTCGGACACATCGGCGAAGGCCTCGACCATGGCGCCTACGGCCTCGGTCAGGCACTGTTCCCGGGTGGTGCCCCAGGCCTGCAGACGGGTGTCGGCCGTGTGCGGCATCGAGCGGTGACCGTTCTCGCCCTCGCGCCGCGCGCGCAGCTCGTCGCTGATGTCACCCACCATGGCCGCCGTGGTCCCTTCTGCGACTCCCCCTCGGGTTCCATCGTCACTCGCCGGGCCCGACGGCGCCATGTCTGCTCCCCGCCGCCCGGTGCGGACAGCCGGTGTGGCCGGGGTCCGCCGGGAACCGCGCGCGGCGCATACCGCACGAGCCGGTTTGCCTGTGCCGTCCCTGGCTACGCGGGCGGTCGAGGCGGTACGCCTCACCATCTCGGATCCGGGAGGTGCCCGATGACACGGCGGATACGTGACGTGATGTCGCCAGGCGCGGTGGCGGTGGAGCCCATGACCACGGTGGAACGGGCGGCGCTCCTCATGCGGGAGCACGACATCGGTGACGTGCTGGTCGCCTACGACTGCGATCTGTTCGGAGTGCTCACCGACCGCGACATCGTGGTCCGGACGCTCGCCGTGGGACTGGACCCGCACACCACCACGGCCGGCACGGTGTGCAGCCGGCCTCCGGTGCTGACCCTGACTCCCGAGGACACCACGGACCACGCCGTCGAGCTGATGCGCCGGCACGGCCTGCGCCGGCTCCCCGTCGTGGAACGCGGCGGCTGCCCGGTCGGGTTCGTCAGCATCGGTGACCTGGCGGCCGTGGAGGACCCCCACTCGGCGCTGGCGGAGATCAGCAGGGCGGAACCCAACCACTGAACCGTCCCCCGCCGGCATCGTCGAGACGACCGCCGACCGCCGGGTGAAGTCCTGTGCGGTGGGGAAGACCGGATCGATGGCATGGCGGCGGTGGCGGATCGGGGGGAGTCCGGTGGAAACGGGTACGGGCAGCCCGGCCTGCGCCGGCAGCTCGGGCACTCCGGCCGCGCCGGCAGCCGGCCCGCGTGACCCACCGCTCGGCGTCCGCACCGGCCGGTACCCGCAAGCCCATCGCCCCGCCCATGACCGCCGCCCCCTTTCCCCGCTTGACCGAGCCTGACGCCGTTGCCGCAGGTCCCGATGCCGTCGAGGCCGCCGACGTGGCCGCGGGGACGGGGCCGGGCGAACAGTGGGTATGGAGCGGGTGACAGCCGTCAGGGCGCGAGCACCCGGGCCCGGCAGGCCGACGGTGTGCCCCAGGAGGTGCGCAGTGCGCGGGCCTTGCGGATCCACAGGGACAGGTCCGGTTCCTCGGTGTAGCCGAGGGCGCCGTGCAGCTGCAGGGCGGTGCGCGCCGCGGCGTACGCGGCCTCACAGGAGCAGACCTTCGCCGCGGCGATCTCGCGCCCGCACCCGGCGTCGCCCCGCTCCATCGCCAACGCGGCCGCGTGGAGCAGCGGTTGGCTGAACTCCAGGGCGATCAGCGTGTCGGCCAGCCGGTGCTTGACGGCCTGGAAGGAGCCGATGGCGACCCCGAACTGCCTGCGCGTGCACACGTGTTCGACGGTCCGGTCGAGCAGGGTGCGGCCCAGCCCGAGGGCCTGCGCGGCGGTGGTCAGCGCCGCGACCTCGGCGGCGTGCGCGGCCGCGGCGGCGACGGCCGGCCCCCGGGCCAGCACGGTGCCGCCGAGCGGCCGGGCCGGCCGCCGGGCCGGGTCGAGCGAGCGCTGTACGGGACCGTGCGCCTCGGCCAGGCGCAGGGTGTCGCCCTCGACGACGAACACCGCGTCGGCGGCGTCCGCGTCCAGTGCGTAGGGGCTGTCGGGGGACAGCAGGCAGACCGAGGCGACGACCTTGCCGGCAGCGATCCCCGGCAGCCATGCCGCGGCCGTCGTCGCATCGCCCAGCCGGTCCAGGAGGGCCGCCGCCGCGACCGTCTCGGCCAGCGGGCCCGGCACCGCGTGGCGCCCCAACTCAACGAAGCCCACGGCGAGTTCGACCGGCCGGGTGCCCAGGCCGTCATGACGCTCCGGTATCCCGAGCGCGAACACCCCGGCCTCGGCCAGCCTGTTCCACAGCGCGCGGCCGGGGCCGGTGTCACCGGCGGCCCAGGACCGTACGACGTCCGGCGTGCCCGCCGCCGTCAGCATCGCGTCCAGTGAACGGGCGAAGTCGCGCTGCTCGGCGTCGAGGAGGAAGCGCATCACCGGCGTCCCTTCGGCAGGCCGAGCAGCCGCTCGGCGATGATGTCGCGCTGGATCTCGTTGGTGCCCGCGTAGATGGGGCCGGCCAGGGAGAAGACGTAGCCCTCGGCCCAGCCGCCGTGCGCGGGTGCCTCGTCGGCGTCGTCGGCGAGGTCGCCGTAGGGGCCGAGGAGATCGAGGGCGGTCTCGTGCAGGGCGATGTCCAGCTCGGACCAGAACACCTTGTTGAGGCTCGACTCCGCCCCGATCGGGCTTCCCGCAGCCAGGCGTGAGGCGGCCGCGTAGGCGAACAGCTGGTAGGCGCGGGCGCCGATCACCGCGTCGGCGACCCGGTCGCGCAGCGCGGTGTCGGACGGGTCGGCGGCGGAGTGCCACAGCGCGGTGAGGCGGTCGGCGGCGGCCGTGAACCGGCCGGGGCTGCGCAGGGTGAGCCCGCGCTCGTTGCCCGCCGTGCTCATCGCCACCCGCCAGCCCTGGCCGGGCTCGCCGATGACGTCCGCGTCGGGCACGAACACCTCGTCGAGGAAGATCTCGGCGAAGGCGGGCTTGCCGTCGAGCCGCCCGATGGGCCGGACCGTCACCCCCTCCGCGTCCAGCGGGAACATCAGGTACGTCAGCCCGTGGTGCGGCAGGTCGGCGTCCGGGTCGCTGCGGAACAGTCCGAAGGCGCGGTCGGCGAACGCCGCCCGCGACGACCAGGTCTTCTGGCCGCTCACGCGCCAGCCGCCCTCGGTGCGTACGGCCGTGGAGCGCAGCGAGGCGAGGTCGGAGCCCGACTCCGGTTCGGACCAGGCCTGCGCCCAGATCACCTCGCCGCCCGCCATGGGCGGCAGGACGCGGGCGCACTGCTCCGGCGTGCCGTGCTCGAGGAGGGTGGGGGCGAGCAGGTTGATGCCGTTCTGGCTGACCCGGCCGGGCGCACC
Organism: Streptomyces sp. NPDC054783; assembly: GCF_053611725.1. NCBI lineage: Bacteria > Bacillati > Actinomycetota > Actinomycetes > Kitasatosporales > Streptomycetaceae > Streptomyces > Streptomyces sp. NPDC054783. The sequence continues at coordinate 8,152 of NZ_JBSHAY010000029.1, forward strand.
GGCCGCGTAGTACTCCTCCTCGAAGATCAGCCACCGCAGCACCGAGGCGCCCCGGCCGCCGTACTCCTCGGGCCAGGAGACCACCGACCAGCGGTCGGCGAACAGGGTGCGCTCCCAGTCCCGGTGGGCCGCGAACCCCTCCGCCGTCTCCAGCGAGGGCAGCGGGGTGCCGGGCACATGGTCGGCGAGCCAGGTGCGGGCCTCGGCGCGGAAGGCGTCGTCCGCGGCGGAGAAGTCGAGGTCCATCAGCTGCCCGCCTCCCTGCTTGGGCGCGGTGTCCCGGCGATCCGGGCCGCCGACTCCCCGCTGTTCATGGTGGCCGCGGCGACGGGGTCGTGGCGTGCGGAGCGGACGGGTTCCCTCGGCGCGGTGCGGGCAGCGGGCATCCGCCCTCCTTCCCTAACAAGTGTTTGGTAGGTTAACGTACGGCCCGTCAGCCGTCGAGAGCCGACCGGAGCCCTCGTCGCCGAGCGCGTACTCGGCCTGCCGAAGGAGGCCCGTCCGTGACCACGCCCCCGCCGCCCTACGTCCCCGGCCACGCCCTCCTTCAGGGCCGTACCGCCGTGGTCACCGCCGCCGCGGGCGCCGGCATCGGGGGTGCGACCGCGCGCCGGCTGCTGGAGGAAGGCGCCCGTGTCGTGCTCTCCGACGCCCACGCCCGCAGGCTCAAGGAGTCGGAGGCCGCGCTGGCCGCGGAGTTCGGCGCGGACCGTGTCGCGGCGCTGCCCTGCGACGTCACCGCAGAGGGCCAGGTCGGCGCCCTCTTCGACTTCGTGGAGGAGCGGCACGGGCGCCTGGACGTCGTTGTCAACAACGCCGGACTCGGCGGGACCGCCGACCTGGTCGAGATGACCGACGAGCAGTGGGCCAAGGTCCTCGACGTCACCCTGGGCGGCACCTTCCGCTGCACCCGCGCCGCGCTGCGCCGGATGAAGGCGGCAGGCGCCGGGGGCGTCGTCGTCAACAACGCGTCGGTGATCGGCTGGCGGGCGCAACGGGGCCAGTCGCACTACGCCGCCGCCAAGGCCGGAGTCATGGCCCTCACCCGCTGCGCCGCCGTGGAGGCCGCGGAGTACGGCGTGCGGGTGAACGCCGTCTCGCCCAGCCTCGCCATGCACCCGCACCTGGTGAAGGTCACCACGCCGGAACTGCTGGAGGAACTCACCGCCCGGGAGGCCTTCGGCCGCTGGGCCGAGCCGTGGGAGGTGGCCAACGTCATCGTCTTCCTGGCCAGCGGCTACTCCTCCTACCTGACCGGGGAGGTCCTGTCCGTCAGCAGCCAGCACGCCTGAGCCCCGCGGGCGCCCTCCGCCAGAAGGGTCCGCGTACCTGGCGAGCCGGCCGTGTTCCCACCGACACCGCAGGCATCACCGATCCCCCGCACCGATCCCCCACACCGACCCCCAAGGAGTGGCCGTGGCCGAGGCATACATCGTGGAAGCCGCCCGCACCCCGGTCGGCAGGCGGAGCGGCGGGCTCGCCGCCGTCCACCCGGCCGATCTCGGCGCCCATGTGCTGACGGCGCTGATGGAGCGCTCGGGCGTCGACCCGGCCGCCGTCGAGGACGTCGTCCTCGGCTGCGTGGACACCGTCGGCCCGCAGGCCGGCGACCTAGCCCGCACCTGCTGGCTGGCCGCCGGGCTGCCCGAGGAGGTGCCGGGCGTGACGGTGGACCGCCAGTGCGGTTCCTCCCAGCAGGCCCTGCACTTCGCCGCGCAGGGAGTGCTCTCGGGCACGCAGGACCTGGTGGTCGCGGGCGGCGTGCAGAACATGTCGATGATCCCGATCGCCTTCGCCACCCGCCAGGCCGCCGAACCCCTGGGGCTCACCCAGGGCCCCTACGCCGGCTCCGAGGGCTGGCGGGCCCGCTACGGCGACCGGCCGGTCAACCAGTTCACCGGCGCCGAGATGATCGCCGAGAAGTGGGGCGTCTCCCGCCGCGACATGGAGGAGTTCGCCCTGCGCTCCCACCAGCGGGCCGTCCGCGCGATCGACGAGGGCCGCTTCGACCGCGAAGTCGTCCCCTACGGCGGGGTGACCCGCGACGAGGGTCCCCGCCGCGACACCACCCTGGAGAAGATGGCGGGCCTGAAGCCGGTGGTCGAAGGCGGCCGGCTGACCGCGGCCGTCTCCTCCCAGGTCTCCGACGGCGCCTCCGCCCTGCTGATCGCGAGCGAACGAGCCGTACGGGAGCACGGTCTGACGCCCCGCGCCCGCGTCCACCACCTCTCGGTGCGCGGCGAGGACCCCATCCGGATGCTGTCCGCGCCGATCCCGGCCACGGCGTACGCCCTGAAGAAGGCCGGGATGACCCTTGACGACATCGACCTCGTGGAGATCAACGAGGCCTTCGCCTCCGTGGTGCTCGCCTGGCTGAAGGAGACCGGCGCCGACCCGGAGAAGGTCAACGTCAACGGGGGAGCCATCGCCCTCGGTCACCCGCTGGGCGCCACCGGCACCAAGCTCATGACCACGCTGCTGCACGAACTGGAGCGCACCGGCGGACGCTACGGCCTGCAGACCATGTGCGAGGGCGGCGGCCAGGCCAACGTCACCATCGTCGAGCGGCTCTGACGCAGGGGAGCCCGCTACTCGGCCGGGGGCAGTCCGCGGAGTGTGGCCCGGGCTTCCGCCATGATCCGGTCGACGAGCTCGGCGCAGGACGGAAGGTCGTCGATCAGACCGGCGACCTGACCGGAGGCCATCACGCCCAGATCGGTCCGGCCCTCGACCATCGACGCCCTGAGCAGCATGGGGGTGTTGGCGGCCAGCAGCACCTGACTCCACGTCAACTCCTTGCCGTGCCGCATGGCCAGACCGTCGCGGACCATCCGCGTCCAGCTCATGCCGGACAGCGCCTTGAAGGACGCCGCGTGCCGTACGGCGCGCAGCAGCGCCCTCGCCCGGCCCGAGCGTTCGAGGGAGTCGACCAGCTCGGTGCGCAGCATCCGGTGGGGGAGTCCGTCGACCTTGGTCGTGACGGTGACGTCGTCCACCGTGGCCGCCAGGTAGCGGGCCTTGACCGCGTCGGGGACGGTGCTGTCGGAGGTGAGCAGGAAGCGGGTGCCCATGGCGATGCCTGCGGCGCCGTGGGCGAGCGCGGCGACCAGTCCGCGGCCGTCGTGGAAGCCGCCGGCCGCGACGACCGGGATGCCGACCGCGTCGACCACCTGGGGAAGCAGGACGGAGGTGGCAACCTTCCCGGTGTGCCCGCCGCCCTCCCCGCCCTGCACCACCACCGCGTCGGCGCCCCACGCGGTGACCTTCTCGGCGTGCCGCCGGGCGCCGATGGACGGGATGACGACCACACCGGCGTCCTTCAGCCGGGCGATCAGCTCCCGGGAGGGCGCGAGCGCGAACGAGGCGACCCGCACCCCCTCCTCGACGATGATCCGCACCCGCTCGGCCGCGTCCGAGGCGTCCGCCCGCAGATTGACCCCGAAGGGCGCGTCGGTACGGGACTTGACCTCGCGGACGGCCGCGCGCAGCTGCTCGGTCGTCATGGTGGCCGAGGCGAGGATCCCGAGCGCGCCCGCGGCGGCGGTGGCGGACACCAGACGGGGACCGGCCACCCAGCCCATTCCCGTCTGCACGATGGGGTGCCGTACACCGACGAGCCCGGTCAGCGGGGTGGCGATCGCGAAGTCGCTCACGCGGGCACCTCGCGCTCGCGCAGCGCCCTCGGGTCGATGACCTCGCGGATCAGCCGCAGCTCTTCGGGGGTGGGGTCCCGGGTGTACGGCACCTCGTCCGGCACGGTGAGCGCGAAGCCGGTGGCCTCGGCGACCTGCTCGACCGTGACCCCGGGGTGCAGCGAGCGCAGCCGCATCGTCCGGTCGGGCGTCCGGAAGTCGAAGACGCCCAGGTCACTGACGACGTCCGCGATGCGGTGGTGGCGGGACGCGGAGGGACCGGCCGCGGCGGCACGGTCATAGCCGACGCCGCAGACCATGTCCACCTGCGCGACGAACACCCGCTTCGAGTGCCGCGGGACCCAGTAACTGGTCGGATTGTTGAGGGTGTTGGCCGGGGCGCCGCGCACGCCCAGCAGCTGCCGGGTGGGCCGGGCCCAGTCGCCGATGCAGGAGATGTTCTGGTTGCCGTACCGGTCGAGCTGGCTCGCGCCCATCATCACGTGCCGCCGCCCGGTCGCGGCCAGGGCCAGGTGCTGCCGGAACGGCAGCCAGCCCTCGACCACCCCGGCCCTGGCGCCGACCGCCGGGACGTCGCCGATCAGCAGGGCCTCGCCGTCGGTCAGCAGCAGGTCGGGGGAGAAGGTCAGCTTCGCCAGCCGCGCCCCGATCGTCGGGACGGTGCCCATCGGGCTCGCCAGTATCTCCCCCGCATCCCGCCATGCCTCGGCGCAGGCCACGACGCAGTACTCGGCGCGCGTCGCCTTCGCCGTCGTACGGGTGTCACTCATGCGCCGCCTCCTCGTGGAACGCCGCCACCGCGGCCTGGTACGCCGCCTCGTCGCCGGACAGGAACCGCTCGGCGAAGGCCCGCCAGGCCTCCGGGTCCCGGGCGGCCCGTGCGTAGGCCCGCTGGAACGCCTCGTCACGGTCGTGGTCGGGGACGCAGGAGGTGAAGTGGGCGCCGTTCGGTGTCTCCACGACGCCGTTCACGAACGCGCGCTTGACCAGCAGGGTCTGCGGCCCGGCGTCCTTCAGCAGGTCGGAGCTGTCCACGATCCGCTCGCAGGAGACGTAGGCGGCGTCGGCGGCCTCGCAGAACAGGTCGTCGAAGTACGGGTCGGGGCCGAGGTACTGGGCGTTGCCGTGCACGTCCGCCCGGTTGAGGTGCACCAGCGCGGCATCAAGGCGCAGGGCCGGGACGGCGACGAGCTCCTCGCCGTCCTCGTACGGCGAACGCACAGTCCGCAGGCGGGGGTTGACCCTCATCACGTCGGATCCGAGACCGGCCCGGACCGGCATGAAGGGCAGCCGGTGCGCGGCCGCCGTCAGCCCCCACATGAACATCGCCTCGTCCAGCTCCACCAGTTCCAGCGCGCCGCGCTGCCGGGCCGCCGTGAAGTGCGGCTCCAGCGGGATGGAGTCGAGGGTGGCGAAGGCCGCGACCAGTGTGTGGATCTTCCCGGCGGCGGCCAGCAGGCCGACGTCCGGGCCGCCGTAGGAGACGACGGTCAGGTCGGTGACGTCCGAGCACAGCAGCGCCCGCACCAGTGCCATCGGCTTGCGCCGCGAACCCCAGCCGCCGATGCCGATCGTCATGCCGCTGTCCAGCCGGCCGACGACCTCCTCGGCGGTCATGGTCTTGTCCCTGCTCACGGCTGCTGCTCCTCGTCCCTGCCGGTGAATTCCCGGTCCTTGCCGAAGGTGCCGCGGACCCGGTCGGCGACGCCGCTGAGGTTGGCCTCGAAGGTGAAGCCCTGCTCGAAGCGGTAGCTGCGGCGCACGTCGACCGGGTCGATGCCGTTGATCGCCGCCTTGGCCAGGCGGATCAGGGACCCGTCCTTGGCGCCGATCTCCCGGCCCAGTTCCAGTGCGGCATCGAGGAGTTGAGCGCGCGGGACCACCCGCCACACCGAGCCGTGCCGGTGCAGTTCCTCGGCGGTGACGGTGCGCGAGGTGTAGTACAGGGTCCGCATCAGGTGCTGGGGCACCAGCCGGGCGAGATGGGTGGCCGCGCCGAGGGCGCCACGGTCCAGCTCGGGCAGGCCGAAGACCGCATCGTCGGCGGCGACGATCGCGTCGGCGTTTCCGGCCAGTCCGATGCCGCCGCCCAGGCAGAAGCCCTGTACGGCGGCGACCACCGGGACCTCGCAGTCGTACACGGCGGCGAACGCCTCGGAGCAGCCGCGGTTGGCGCCGATGAGGGCCTCGTGTCCGGCCGTGCGCTGCATCTCCTTGATGTCGACGCCGGCGTTGAAGCCGCGGCCCTCGGCGGTGAGCACCACGCACCGGACCTTCGGGTCGGCGCCGGCGGCGCGCACGCGGGCGGCCAGTTCGTACCAGCCCCTTACGGGAAGGGCGTTGACCGGCGGGAAGTCCACGGTGACGACGGCGACGCCTTCTTCGGGGACGGAGGTGGAGACACCCATGAGCAGATCAGCTACCTTTCCACCAAACGTTTGTTAGGCGAGAAGGTAGCAGCGGAGCGCGCGCTGCGGGAGGTGTCCTTTGGCGGCGGTCATCGATCTCACCGGTCGCGTCACGGTGGTCACCGGCGGAACCCGGGGCGTCGGCGCCGGCATCGCCCGGGCGTTCCTGGAAGCGGGCGCGGACGTCGTGACCTGCGCGCGGCGGCCCCCGGAGGAACCCGTCGAGGCGGCCGGCCGCACCGCCCGCTTCCTCCCCGTCGACCTCCGCGACGCCGACGCGGTCGACGCCTTCTTCGCGCGGGTGCGGGGCGAGTACGGACGCCTGGACACCCTCGTCAACAACGCCGGGGGCACCCCCTTCCGGATGCTCGGCGAGGGCGGAGCCGGCCGGCACGCCCGGGTCGTGGAGCTGAATCTCCTCGCCCCTCTCACCGCGTCGCTCGCCGCGTACGAGGTGATGCGCGGTCAGCGGGTCGGCGGGTCGATCCTGATGATCGGCAGCGTCAGCGGGACCCGCCCCTCACCCGGCAGCGCCGCGTACGGCGCGGCCAAGGCCGGCCTGGACCACCTCGCCCGCTCCATGGCCGTGGAATGGGCACCGCGGGTGCGGGTCAACACGGTCGTCCCCGGCATGGTCCGCACCGAACTGTCGCACCTGCACTACGGGGACGAGGACGGCCTCGCCGCCGTCGGCCGCACCGTCCCCCTCGGCCGCCTCGCCGCGCCCGCCGACGTCGGCGACGCCTGCGTCTTCCTCGCCTCCGACCGGGCCGCCTACATCAGCGGGGCGAGCCTGCACGTCCACGGCGGCGGCGAGCGCCCCGCCTTCCTCGACGCGGCAAGTGTCAACAAGTGACGCGCTCTTCGACACCCACGAGAGGACTCCTCCCATGACCGGACTGTGCACCGGACGCGTGGCCGTGATCACCGGTGCGGGCCGTGGCCTGGGCCGCGCCCACGCCCTCGCCTTCGCCGCCGAGGGAGCCAAGGTCGTCGTCAATGACCTCGGCGTCGGCCTCGACGGCGCCGGCGGGACCGCCGGACCCGCTCAGCAGGTGGTCGACGAGATCCGCGCGCTCGGTGGCGAGGCGGTCGCGCACGGAGGCGACATCGCCACCGCCGAGGGCGCGGCCTCCCTCGTCGCCACCGCGCTGGACACCTACGGCCGCCTGGACACGCTGGTCAACAACGCCGGCTTCCTGCGGGACCGCATGCTCGTCAACCTCGACGAGGACGCCTGGGACGCGGTCGTGCGCGTCCACCTCAAGGGCCACTTCCTGCCGCTCAGGCATGCCGCCGCGCACTGGCGCGCCGAGACGAAGGCGGGCCGCATGCCCGGCGCCCGCGTGATCAACACCAGCTCCGGAGCGGGACTGCTGGGCAGCGTCGGCCAGGGCAACTACTCGGCCGCCAAGGCCGGGATCGTCGGCCTGACCCTCGTCGCCGCCGCCGAACTGGGTCGCTACGGCGTCCAGGTCAACGCCATCGCCCCGGCCGCCCGGACCCGGATGACCGAGCGGACCTTCGCCGGGACCATGGCCGCCCCTCGGGGCGGCGGCTTCGACGCCATGGCCCCGGAGAACGTCTCCCCGCTCGTGGTCTGGCTCGGCTCCGCCGCCTCAGTGGGAGTCACGGGCCGGGTCTTCGAGTCCGAGGGCGGCCGCATCACCGTCATGGAGGGCTGGCGCCCGGGCCCCACCGCCGACAAGGGCGCCCGCTGGACCCCGGCGGAGGCGGGCGAGGCAACCCTGAAACTGCTCGCCGAGGCGGAGGCGCCGCGGGCTGTCTACGGCGCGCAGTGAATTCCCGCACTCCGCGAGCGTTCGCACCGGCCCAGGGGCTGGGCGCTGTGGAGGGCCCGACCCCGCCTTGATCGGCGCACCGTCCCCAACGGCCGCAGTGCCCCGGCCGTCGCGCCGAGCATCCCGCGGCGCGTCCAGGCCGGTGTGCTGACGGGGGCGGCGCCCGGCGACTGCCGATGGCCGGCGAGGAAGTCGGCCATCGTCGTGACCAGTTCCGGCGAGCCGGCCGCCGTCCAGTGGTCTCCGGGCACCGCGACCCCGGTGGCCTGCGGCAGGGCCCTGACCAGCTGGTCGGCCGAGGAGGCGGCACCGCTGTCGTCGGCGCCCACCGCGACGAGCGTCGGTACCGTGACCCGGCCGAACGCCTCGGGCGGCGTGGCGAGGAGTGGATCGAGGACATGGAAGAGCGCGACCGGCTCCGCGCCGCCGGAGCGGAGCCGGCGTTCGGAGCGTCACATGCAGCCGGCGTTCGGAGCGTCACATGCAGCGCCCCGCCGAGCCGGCTCGATCCGTCGGGAGCGATGCGTACGGCGCACCGCCTCTCCCGGAGGGCGCGCCGCACGCATGGGGAGGGCCGGGGTGTGCCTAGCCGAGGGTGAAGTCGTCGGCGTGGACGTCGGACTGGCCGTACCAGCCGTGGACGTAGACGGTGACGCTTCCGCTGCCGCCCGTGGTGAATCTGACGGTCAGCTGGTTCCAGTTCGTGTTGTTCGACCAGGTGCTCGCGGTGGCGCCGCCGCTGACCCCGATGTAGGCGTAGGGGCCCTGCACCCAACCGGTGAGCGTGTAGCTGTGGTTGGGGGACAGGGTGACGTTCTGGTCGCACTCGCCGGTGCTGCTGGAGCTCGGGGTGACCTGGAGGGCGTGGCTGCCGCTGTGGACCGGGCTGGAGACCACCGAGCTGCCGCCCGTGCAGGTCCAGGGGCCCAGGCTGCCGGTTTCGAAGCCGGCGTTGGTCAGCGAGCCCCCGCCGCCCCCGCCTCCGCCGCCACTGGAGGTCACGGTGAGCGTGTAGGTCGCGCTGTGGCTGCCGCCGGCAGCGGTCCCGGTGACGGTGATCGGGTAGGTGCCCGCGGCGACGGAGGAGCCGACCGTCGCCGTCAGCGTCGAGGTGCCGCCGGACGCCACGGTCGCGGGGCTGAAGGAGACGCTGACGCCGGAGGGCGCGCCGGAGGCGGAGAGGCTGACGGATTCGGCGCTGCCGGAGGTGACGGCCGTGGCGACGGTCGCGGTCGTGGAACCACCCTGGGCGACCGAAGCGGAGCCCGGCGACAGGGACAGGGAGAAGTCGCTCGTCGTGCCTCCGCCTCCGCCGCCCGAGCTGCCCTCGTACGGCACGAACGCGTCCGTGAACGCGAGGCTGTTCTGGCTGATCTCGCTGCACGTGGGGAGAGAGTTGGCGCTTCCGCTGCACGGCTGGTCCCGGTTGACGGACCAGAAGGCGAGCCGTCCGACGCCGTTCTGCGCGGCGAAGTTCTCCACGGTCCGGGCATCGGCGAGCGTGAACGTCGAACCGTCGTCGTTCTTGCCGATCATCGGGGTGATCCCGAGGTCGGCGTAGGTGTAACCGGAGTCGACGGACTGCATCTGCGCCAGCGTGGCCTCGGCCGCGTCGACCGCTCCCTGGCCCATCTCGGTGCCCGTGCCCGCGTAGTAGTCCATGGCCATGATGTTGACCACGTCGATCCTGATGCCCGCGTTCTTGGCGGCTTTGAGGATGTTGACGCCGTCGTTGGTCAGGCCACTGGTCAGCACCGGCAGGGTCATGGAGAACTGCAGGCCGGGGTTGGACGCCTTGAGGTCCTTCATCGCCTGCATCTGGCGGGCCGCGGCCCCGGTGTCCGCGACGGCGGCGCCCTCGACGTCGAAGTCGAGCCGGGTGACGCCGTAGTCGTTGATGAGGGCCTGGTATCCGGCGTCGATGCTGCTCTGGGTGGAGCATGTCCAGGCCAGCGGCTCACCGCTCGCCCCGCCGGAGGAGATGATGACGGACGCGCCCTCGGACTTCGCCCTGGCTATTTCGGGGTCGGTGTAGGAGTCGTTGCCGATGGGGAGGGTGTCGCCCCAGATCTGGTTGCAGCCCTCGCCGAGCACGAACGCCGCGGTATAGGCCTTGAGTTGGTGTCCGGTGATGGCGGTGTCGAGGAGTCCTTCCTGACTGTTGGACATGTCGACGTAGGGAGCCACGGAGTAGACGCTGCTCGCCGCCGCCGCGGCGCTGCCGGCCGGTGCCAGTGCCACGGCGGCGCCAGTGGCCGCGAGCGCGAGCGCGCAGGCGGAAGCCGCAAATCTTGCCAGGTGCATGACAGTGCCCCTTCTGGGGATGCCTCGGGCGTGGAGTGGTGGGGTGGTGCCGTGCGAGCCGAGTTGGTACATACCAAAGCGCCGGCGGGTCACCTCGTCAAGAGGACTAGACCAACTCGGTCCCTCCGGATTTCAGAAGCCTCTGACGGCGCGTGGAGTCCGGGGGGCTGAGGAGGCCGGCTGCCACGGCGGGCGTTGGTTGGTCGCGCGCGGGCCGTATTAGGCTGGGTGACCGTGTAACCGGCACGTCGAGTGACCGCGCCGGGCTCGAGCTTCAGGGAGTGACCGATGACCGTGGGAACCGAGCGGGCCGTCCTGGCAGGCGGTTGTTTCTGGGGCATGCAGGATCTGATCCGCAAGCAGCCGGGCGTGGTGTCCACGCGCGTCGGCTACAGCGGCGGCGACACGCCGAACGCCACGTACCGCGATCACGGCGACCACGCCGAGGCCATCGAGATCGTCTTCGATCCCACGGTGACGAGCTACCGCGACGTCCTGGAGTTCTTCTTCCAGATCCACGACCCGACCACGCGGGACCGCCAGGGCAACGACATCGGGCGCAGCTACCGGTCCGCCATCTTCTACGGTGACGAGGAACAGCACCGCGTCGCCGTGGACACGATCGCGGACGTCGAGGCGAGCGGGCTGTGGCCGGGGAAGGTGGTCACGGAGGTGGAGCCGCTGGGTGACTTCTGGGAGGCGGAGCCCGAGCACCAGGACTACCTGGAGCGCTACCCCAACGGCTACACATGCCACTTCCCGCGACCGAACTGGACGCTGCCGAAGCGGCAGTCGTCCACGACGGACTGAGCCGGGGCGGGGAGCGGAAACTCCGAAGGTCGTCGACGAGCATCCGGCCGGGTCAACTCGGCCTGGGTCAACTCCGCGCGCCTGGAAGGCCGTAGCGGCTGCACGCCCTGCACCGGGCCGCGTGGCACGGCGCCGCGCCGACACGGTCGTACGGCGGCCGGCGGACGCTGACGGCCGGCCGCCGACGGCACTCGTGTGCCGTGGACATCGCCGTCCGGCGCAGGCACGAGCACCGCACCGCACTGCTCCGCCCGGACCTCGGACACCCCCTGCCGTCCGAGGCGATAGCCCGCCTCCGGGAACACCTGCACCGCCTGATCCGGGCCCGGGCGGTGTGGGGTACGGCTCTCATCCGCACCCGCGGACCTGCCACGGCGTCCGAGGCCGTCGACGTCCCACGCACCGCCGCCCGTCCGTCCGCAGGCAGGACACGGCCGTCGACCGCCGTGCCCCGGGGTCCGTGAATCGCCGTGTCCGGTCCGTCTCCGGATCTCAGGCCGGCCGATGCCCGTCCCCGGGGGTCGGAGGCAGCGCGAGGTGGGCCAGGTCGTCCGGCCGGGGTGTGGTCACCGGCCACAGGGGAGCGGCTTCGCCGTCGGCGAGCGCGGCAGGCGCGTCGGTGAGGTTCATCCGCTCGCGCAGCCGGCCGTAGAAGTCCGTCGGGCCCAGCCGGACCGCCTTCAGCCGGCGCGGTGCGGCGTACACGCCGATCCAGTCCCCGGGGCCCAGCACCCCGCGCAGCTGGCCGTCGATGCTGACGGCGGCCTGGCCCGAGCGTTCGAGGATCTTGAGCGCGACGGGCTCGTCGGGGGCGGCCACGACCGAGCGGTTGAACACCATGTGCGGCGCGACCGGCGTGAAGACCAGGCCCTCCGCACGCGGCGAGACCACCGGGCCGCCCGCGGCGAAGCTGTACGCGGTGGAGCCCGTGGGCGTGGCCACCAGCAGCGCGTCGGCGGAGTAGCTGGCCAGCAGCCGGCCGGCCAGATAGACCCCGACCGACACCTGCCGGTCCCTGGCCAGCTTCTCCACGACGACGTCGTTGAGCGCGGTGACGTTGAGCGCGACGCCCCATTCGTTCCCGGCCTCGCACTCCGCGCGCACCCGGGGCGGCGGCAGCATGGGGCCGCGGCCGTACTGCAGCAGCGCCTCCATCTGCGCGGGCACCTCGAGCCGGCACGAGGCTCGCATGGTGAGGAGCATCCGGCTCTCCACGGTGATCCGCTCGGACCGGACCGCGTCCAGCGCCGCGCGCACCGCCGAGGCCGGGACCTCGGTGAGGAAGCCGACGCGGCCGAGGTCGACGCCGAGGACCAGGGCGTCGTTCTCGGCCGCCAGCCGGGCGCCGCGCAGAAAGGTGCCGTCCCCGCCGAGGGTGACGATGAGATCGGGATCGCCCGCCGCGTCGACCTCCTCCCGGGCACTGTGGCGTGCCCCTTCCCGCCACACGTCGATGTCCGCGCATCCCACGGCGTGCTCCGCGCACCACTCGCGCACCACGCGCGCGCCGGCCATGGCCTCGGCACGGCCGCCGTGCACCACCAGGCCGATACGGTTCACCGTCATACCCACCTCCGAGCCGGCTGCTCCCGCCCGCCATCCTCACCGCGCACCGCCCCGCCGCCGCACACGCCACGCCGCCGACGCGGCCGCATGGGCAGGCGTGCGTGTGAAGGCGAGCCTCCCCGGTGTGTGGGCGTTCCGGGTGACGTCCCCGACGTCGTGGATCTTCCGCACCCTGCCCGGCCCGCCGCGTGCGTGGCGCTGACCTCCGCCGGTCTGTACGTGCCGTTCTCCCTCCAGGTCACCCTCGGCCAGGACTGTCCGCCCTCCCGTGCCGGCACGGCCGCGGGAACGACCCCGGGTCCGGCCGTCAGCGTCGGCGGACCGGCGAGCGCGCTCATCGGCCGGCTCGCCGACGCCACGACCCCGCGGTCCGCCCTCACCCCGCTCGTCCTCATGCTCGCGCTGAGCTGGCTGATGCTGCGCACCCTGCCCGAGCCCGCAACTCCGCCGCCCCCGACCGCAATTCCAGCGGAAGGAGCCGAGAAGAGGCCGGAACGAGCCGGGAAGAAGCCGGAACGAGCCGGGAAGAGGCCGGAACGAGCCGGGAAGAAGCCGGAACGAGCCGGGAAGAGCGACGAAACGCGTCCCCACCCGACGGCTCCGCCCCGGTGACCTGCGGCGATCCCCCCTCATCGTGTCCGCCGCCGTAAAGAAGGCGAAACGGCCGGGTAATGGCGTGGCGCGAACCTTCCCTGCAACGCCCCGGGGCCCACCGGGGCGGACCGCAGGAAGAGGGAGCAGCCGTGACGGAGACCGTCGACAAGCAGGCGCCGCCAGCCCCGCCGTCCTCCCCGGGCGGCCGGACGTACAACGGGTGGACCCGGAACGACACGCTGGAGGACTACTCACTGCGCTACGCGCCCAAGTCCTTCCGCCGCTGGACGCCGTACGTCGTGGCCACCACGGCCCTCGGCGGCATCGCCTATCTCGCGGACTTCGCCATCGGCGGCTCGATCGCCGTCTCCCACGGCTTCTCCAGCGCCATGGTGGCGATCCTGACCGCGGCGGTGGTCATCTTCCTCACCGGCATCCCGATCTCGTACTACTCGGCGAAGTACTCCATCGACATGGACCTGCTGACCCGGGGTGCCGGATTCGGCTATCTGGGCTCGACGCTGACCTCGGTGATCTACGCGAGCTTCACCTTCATCTTCTTCGCCCTGGAAGGCTCGATCATGGCGCAGGCCCTCGAACTGGGCCTGCACATACCGCTCCCCGTCGGCTACGTCATCTGCTCGCTGATCATCCTGCCGCTCGTCGTCCACGGCATGACCGCGCTGTCCAGGATGCAGGTGTGGACCCAGCCGGTCTGGCTGGTGCTGATGGTCGCGCCGTTCGTGTCCGTAGCGATCCAGGAGCCGGGAAAGTTCGCGGAGTTCACGCACTTCGCGGGTGACTCGCCCACCGGTTCCGGCATCAGCATGCTCGGGGTCGGGGCGGGCGCGGGCGTCGCCCTGTCGCTGATCGCGCAGATCGGGGAGCAGGTCGACTACCTGCGCTTCATGCCCGACAGGACGGCCGGCAACGGCAGGCAGTGGTGGGCCGCGGTCCTCGGCGCCGGACCCGGCTGGGTGGTGCTGGGCGCGCTGAAGCAGATCGGCGGCGCATTCCTCGCCTTCTTCATCGCCGGAAGCGTCGGGCTCGCCAAGGCCGACGAGCCGATCCAGCAGTACGTCCACGGGTTCGGGACCTTCGCCGCGCCCGTCGCCCTGGGACTGGCCACGTTCTTCGTCATCCTGTCCCAGATTAAGATCAACTCGACGAACGCGTACTCCGGTTCGCTGTCCTGGTCGAACTTCTTCTCCCGGCTGACCCACCGACACCCCGGCCGGGTCGTCTACATCTTCCTCAACGTGGGCATCGCCCTCGCCCTGATGGAGGGCGGCGTCTTCGGCTTCCTCAACACCGTCCTCGGGTTCTACTCCAACGTGGCGATCGCCTGGATCGGCGCGGTCGTCGCCGACCTGGTCATCAACAAGCCGCTGAGGCTGAGCCCGTCGTACATCGAGTTCAAGCGGGCCCATCTCCACCACTTCAACCCGGTGGGTTTCGGCTCCATGCTGATCGCGTCGGCGGTGTCCATCGCCGCGTACTTCGACGCCTTCGGCGCCTACGGCAAGGCGTTCTCCCCCTTCATCGCGCTGTTCCTGGCCATGGTGCTCTCGCCGCTGTTCGCCGTGCTGACCAAGGGCAAGTACTACATCGCCCGCGCGGACGTCCTGGAGGAGCCGCTGCTCGGACCCGACGGGCTGCCCTCGGCGGCCACCCTGACCTGCTCGGTGTGCGCGACCGGCTTCGAACGGCCCGACATGGCCGGCTGCCCGTTCCACCAGGGCACGATCTGCTCACTGTGCTGCAGCCTGGAGAAGGACTGCCACGACACGTGCAAGACCGCGCAAGCCCCGGAGGGCCCGGTCGAACTGGGCGTGCCCAAGGTGCGCGCCGTGGACTGAGGCAGGGCACAGGCAGTGCGTGCGGCGGCCGGTGACCGGCCGCCGCACGCCGTCGTCCGGTCACTCGTTCTGGAAGACCGCCGTGCTCACCTCGGCCGGGTTCTGGAACTGCTTCTTCCCGAGGTGGTCGATACGGTCGGTGATCTCCCTGGACGCATGGTTGTCCTTGGCGACCTTCTTGAGCTGCTCCGTGGCGGCCGGGTATTCGGCGCCGGACAGGGCTTTCTGCAGATCTGGGGGACGGATACCCGCCATGGCTCCTCCAGGCGGTGAGGCGGTGCTGGGTCCGTACGCCGGCGCCGCATGCTGCGCCGGGACCGGTCAGGTACCCGTCCCCCCGGCAGCGGATTCATGGATCCTCCCCGGCCATGGGAGGCCGAAGGGACGGGTACTCGGGGTCTTCGACAACCGGCACTCACGCGTGTGGGAGGCCCCGATGAGCGAGAGCACCCCGTCGCAGGCCGAGGGCGAGCGGGAGCCGGGCATCGCGGAGGCCGAGCAGCCCCCGCGTACGACTCCGTCCCAGGCAGAGGGCGAGGACACCGCGGACGAGAACGCCGAGGAAGGCGACGAGTGAGGAGGCGCCATGAGTACGGCACACACCAGCGTCCCCGAGGTGCTGGCCGCGCTGAAGGACGTGTCGTACCCGGCCGACAAGGAGCGCCTGGTCACGGCCGCGCAGCAGGCGGGCGCGTCGGACGAGGTGGTCAAGGCGCTGCGCGGCATACCCGCCGAGCAGTACACGGGCCGTGACGACGTGGCGAGGTCGGTACGGGTGGACCCGGACCTCGACCGCACCGCGGCACAGCGCGGGGAACAGGCACGGAAGGGCGGCAGGCCCGGCCTCTCCCAGCACCTGCGGGAGGAGCCGAGGACGCCGATCCAGGAGGAGTTCGACCGCTGAACGCGCGAGTGACGTCCGGGCCGTTGGGCGTCGTTCCCCGGTCATTCCCGAATCTTGACGGCCCCGGCGCGCCAATCCTAGCTTCGTACCTGAATAGACACGTCTAGACAGGTAGGCAGGTGGCTCGGCGATGACGCAACCGCAGGACCCGCTCGGCATCGCCGACGGAAGACCCGCCGGCCGCCCGATCCAGGTGGAGACGCACGGACTCGACGTCATCGGGGACGCCGAGCGCAAGGGCACCCCGCGCACGCTGTTCTGGCCCTGGTTCGGGGCCAATGTCTCCGTCCTCGGCCTGAGCTACGGCGCCTTCGCGTTCGGCTTCGGGATCTCCTTCTGGCAGGCCCTGGCCGCCGGCGTCCTCGGCATCGTCGGCTCGTTCCTGTTGTGCGGGTTCATCGCGGTCGCCGGGAAGCGCGGCTCGGCGCCCACGATGGTGCTCAGCCGGGCGGCGTACGGAGTGCGCGGCAACCGCCTGCCGTCGGTGATCTCCTGGATGCTCACCGTCGGCTGGGAAACCGTCCTCACCGCGCTCGCCACGATGGCCACCGCGACCGTCTTCGGCCGCCTCGGCTGGGGCGGCGGCACCGGGACCAAGGTCGCCGCCCTCGTGGTCGTGGCCGCGCTGACCGTCGTCGGCGGCGTCATGGGCTTCGACCTGATCATGCGGCTGCAGACGGCGATCACCGTGATCACCGGGGTCCTCACCGTCGTCTACGTCGGTCTCGTCGCCGACCACATCCACTGGAGCACGGTCAGCGCCGTTCCGTCGGGTACCGCGCAGGAGTTCATCGGCGCGCTGGTGTTCATGATGACCGGCTTCGGCCTGGGCTGGGTGAACGCCGCCGCCGACTACTCCCGCTATCTGCCCCGGAGTTCGTCCAGCCGGTCGGTCATCGGCTGGACCACCTTCGGCGCCTCGGTGGCTCCGCTGCTCCTGCTGGTCTTCGGCCTGCTGCTGGCCGGTTCCTCGCCGGCGTTGAGCAAGGCCGTCGCGGCCGACCCGATCGGCGCGCTCACCACGATCCTGCCGACCTGGTTCCTGGTGCCGTTCGCCGTGGTCGCCGTCCTCGGCCTGGTCGGCGGCGCCGTCCTCGACATCTACTCCTCGGGCCTCGCGCTGCTCTCCGCCGGCCTGCCGGTGCCCCGTTATCTGGCCGCCTTCCTCGACGGCCTCCTGATGATCGCCGGCTCGGTGTACATCGTGTTCTTCGCCGGCGACTTCCTCGGCCAGTTCATGGGCTTCCTCACCACGCTCGGCGTCCCCATCGCCGCCTGGTGCGGCATCATCCTCGCCGATCTCGCCCTGCGCCGCCGCGACTACGACGACGGCGACCTCTACCGCCCGCACGGCCGCTACGGCGACGTCCCCCTGCCGCCCCTGCTCCTCACCCTCGCCGCGACGGCCGTCGGCTGGGGCCTGGTCACCAACACCGCGGCGAGCTGGCTGACCTGGCAGGGCTATCTCCTCGGTCCGATCGGCCTCGGCGGCAAGACCGGAGCCTGGGCGTACGCCAACCTCGGCGTCCTGGTGGCGCTCGCGCTCGCCTTCCTCGGTCACCTGCTGACGGGCCGGGGCCGGGTCCGCGCGCAGGAGGCGCAGGCGCCGAGCCCGGCGACCGACGAGGGGGTGCTCCGCTCATGACCGCCGGCCACCTCGCCGTCATCGACATGCAGCGCGTCTTCGCCGACCCGGCGAGCCCATGGGCCACGCCCCGGTACGCCGACGCGGTGGCGGGCGTGCGCAGCCTGCTGCCGGCCTTCGCCGACCGCGTCACCTTCACCCGCTTCCTGGCCCCCGGGAATCCGGCCGGGGCCTGGCGCGCCTACTACGACGCATGGCCCTTCGCCCTGCAGCCCCCGGACGCCGAACTCTGGCACCTTTCGGACGAGTTCACCGGCTTGACCGGCCAGGTCGTGGACGCCAACACCTTCGGCAAGTGGACCCCGGAACTCGCCGCCCGCGTCGGCCCGGACGCCCGCCTTGTCCTGGCCGGTGTCAGCACCGAGTGCTGTGTGCTCTCCACCGCCCTGGCCGCCGCCGACGCCGGCACCGAGGTGCTGGTGGTCGCGGACGCCTGCGCGGGCGTGGACGACGACTCCCACCTCAAGGCCCTGCAGATCATGGAGCTGTACCGGCCGCTGGTCCGGGTCACCACCGTCGGCGACCTCCTCGCCGAGGCCGGGCCGTGACCGGCGTCCCGCTCAAGCACCAGCGGATCAGCGGGATCCTCGCCCGGGAGATCCGCGACGGCACCCGCCGAGCCGGTGAGCGGCTGCCCGGCGAACACACCCTCGCCGAGCGGTTCGGCGTCAGCCGTACGACCGTGCGCGCGGCCCTCGCCGAGCTGTGCGAGGAGGGCCTGATCGCCACCCGCACCGGGAAGGGCTCGTACGTCGTCTTCGACGGCCGTCCGCCGGAGCAACGGCTCGGCTGGGCCCGCGCCCGGGCCGTGCGGGGCGAGCCCACCACCGTCCGGACCCTCGCCGTACGCGAGACGCACGAGGGTGCCCTCGCCGCAGAACTCGCCCTGGAGGGAGACGAGTTCGTGTGCGTGGAGCAGGCCCGTGAGCTGGTCGCGGACGGCACCGTGGTGTCGTACGAGCGCAGTTTCCTGCCGCCGGTGCCGGTGATCCGCGAGCTGCCCGCCCGCGGCCTCGGCCAGGAGCCGGTCACCGAACTGCTGCTGCGGGCGGGGCTGCGGCCCGACCGCGGGGAGCAGCGGGTCTCCGGGCGGCCGGTCGACGCCCGGGAGGCGGAGCTGCTGCGGCGTGCGCCGGGGGACTGGTTCCTGGAGACGCGGCGGACCAGCCGAGCGGCCGACGGTTCCTTCGTCGAGCACGTCGTCGGCCTGCTCGACCCCGGCCACTTCGAGCTGACCCTCACGTTCGGCTGACGCCGACGCGCTCTCCGCGTCAGGAGCGCCCCGTGCCCCGGTAGAGGTCCAGCTCCCCGTCGAGCTCCACGGCGAGCACCGTGGCGTACTCGTCCACGTCGCCCGCCGCCGGCGCGTCCAGCCAGGTCACCCCCGGCACCTCGTGCAGTCCGCCGGTGACACGGTGGCCCAGCTCGGCGCCCGTGCCGAGCACGCTCACCCGGCGCACCCGGTTGCGCAGGCCTCGCACGGACACCGTCTCGCGCGGGACGTCGAAGCACACGAGGTACAGCGTCCGCCGGTCGGCAGACAGCGTGCTCGGGCCGTAGTGATGTCCCGGCGGCAGGCCGGTCACCGTGCCGTACACGGCCTCGGCGTGCCGACCGGTCCACGCCCCGAGCCCCGCCAGGCGCTCCGCCTGCTCAGCGGTGATCGTGCCGTCCTCGCGCGGGCCCACGTCGAGGAGCAGGTTGCCGCCCGCGCCGATCGTCTCCGTGAAGTAGCGCACCAGCTGACGCACCGACTTGTGGTTGTGGTCCCGGTGCTGGAATCCCCAGGAGTCGTTGACGGTCAGGCACAACTCCCAGGGGCCCTCGGGTGCTTGGAGCGGCACGCCCTGCTCAGGGGTGGCGTAGTCGCCGTGGCTCAGCATGCGCGCGTTGAGGACCGTCTCCGGGTTGCCGGCCAGGATCCGGGCGGCCAGGGCGTGCAGGCCCCACTGCTCCTCCGTGCGCTCCCACTCGCCGTCGAACCAGAGCAGATCCGGCCGGAACCGGTCCACCAGCTCCCCGACCTGGCCGTCCCGGTAGGCGAGGAACCGCGCCCAGGCCGCCGGATCCTCCTCGCCGGGCCGGGCGTGCGCCAGGGGGTTGGGAGGATCCTCGTCCGGCGCGGGGTGCCGGGTGCTCGCGTAGTCGGGGTGGTTCCAGTCCGAGTGGGAGTAGTACAGGCCCACCCGCAGGCCCCGCTCGCGCAGCGCGTCGGCGTATCCCGCGATCAGGTCACGCCCGGCCGGCGTACGGCGCGTCACGTTCAGGTCGCCGTGGGCGCTGTCCCACAGGGCCACACCGTCGTGATGGCGCGCGGTGAGCACGGCGTACCGGGCACCGGCACGGGCGAACAGGTCCGCCCAGGCGCGCGGGTCGTAGCGGGAGGCGGTGAAGCCGTCCAGCTGCTTCATGTACTGCTCATGGGACACCTGTCCGGTGTAGAACGACCAGGACTCCGGGACCCCGTCCACCGCGTAGACGCCCCAGTGGACGAAGATCCCCAGCTTCGCGTCGCGGAACCATGGCTGCATCGGCATGCGGCCACGCTAGGGCCTCCCGCACGGGCGACGGTGGCCTCTGTCCGTGGATTTTCACCGTCCCGGGCCACCGCCGGGGCCGGTCCACCACCGTATCTCTCGCTGATCCTCACGCATGTCCCGCGGCCCACCGGGTACGCGAGGCGGAGCACGCCCGGGCGCGGTTCCACCCCCCGGGTGGCCTGTACGACCGTCGCTACCTGGGGACATGCCATGGAGACACCTGCACAGAACGACCTGCCGACGCCGGCCCAGCAGGCGCTGGACGCGTTGGCCGTGAACGCCGAGGACCAGAGCGCGCTGGACGTCCTCGCCCACAGTGACGTGCTCGTCCCCGTGCCGGACGACGCGGTCGACGGGGAGGGCGCCGACGCCACCACCGTGGCCCTGCCCGTCCTGGAACAGCCCGGAGGCGATGCGGTCGTCCCCGTCTTCACCACGGAGGGCGAGATGGCCGGGCTCCTGCCCTTCGTCTCCCGCTACCGCCTCATCCCCCTCGGCGCCCTGGCCTCCCAGTGGCCCGACGAGGAGCTTTCCCTGGCCATAGACGGCAACTCCACGCACGCCTTGACGCTCACGTCACAGGGGGTGCGTACGTTGTTGGCGCGGTGACCGGCGCCCCTGAAAGCGGCGCGGGGCCGTATCGACATGCGGCTCCGCCGCGTGGGCGCGAGAAACCACGAACGACCCGCACCCGCACTCGCGCACGAAAGGAATCACCCACCCCATTGGGTGACAAAACGCCCGCGCCCCGGTGAAGGACGGCCGGAACTGCTCCCCGCCAAGGGTGGTCACACGTCTCCGGAAGGGAAAGATCCCCGGCGGTAGACAGAATGCCGCGCGCGAAGGAGTAGGGGTCGTGAGGGTCGTCCTGCTGGGTACTGCCGCCGGTGGCGGCTTCCCGCAGTGGAACTGCGCCTGCCCACTGTGTACGGCGGCAAGGGACGGCAAGCTGCCCTCCCGCACCCAGGAGTGCGCCGCCGTCACCGGCAACGGCCGCGACTGGTGGCTGCTGAACGCCTCACCCGATCTGCGCGCCCAGCTCACCGCCACACCGACGCTGTGGCCCGGCCCCGGCCCCCGGGACACCTCCCTGCGCGGGGTCCTGCTCACCGACGCCGAGGCCGACCACGTCACCGGCCTCGCCGAGCTGCGCGGAGCGGCGGGCCTGAAGGTCTACACCGCCCCGCCGGTCCGCGCCGTGCTGGCGCCCGCCCGGGCCGCCCTGGACCGCTACGCCCCCTGGGAGTGGGCGGACAGCCTGGCCGACGGCGGGTTCGTGCTGGCCGGCGGGCTGGTGGTCACGGCGCATCCGGTGGGCGCGAAGATCCCGAAATACGTGCCGGTGCAAGCGCCGGAACCGGCCGGCCCGTGGGTGACGGCGTACCGTGTCGAGAACCTGGCCAGCGGGGGAGTTCTGGTGTACGCGCCCTGTGTGGGTGCGTGGAGTCCGGAGCTGGACGAGTTGTGCGCCGAGGCCGACTGCGTGCTGCTGGACGGCACTTTTTACGCGGCCGACGAGATGGGCACGACGGTACGGTCCGGGGCCCGCCAGGCCGCCATGGGCCACCTCCCGGTCACCGGCCCGGACGGCACCCTCGCCGCCCTGGCCCGGCATCCCGGTGCACGCCGGATCTACACCCACCTCAACAACACCAACCCGCTGCTCGACCCGGAGTCACCGGCACGCGCGCGTGTCGCCGAGGCGGGCGTGGAGGTCCTGCCGGACGGGGCCGAGCTGGTGCTCTAGACGGGGCCGAGCCGGTGCGCCGGACGGCGTCGAGCCGGCGCTCCGGACGGGGAAGAGCCGGTGCTCTAGTGATCGTGCCCGGTGCTCAGGGGCTCCTGCTCAGTGCTCCGGCGATCCTGCCCGGTGAGCATGCGCTCCAGCACGGCGCGCTGCAGCGGCAGCACCTCGGCGTGCAGCGCGCGGCCCCTGGGGGTGAGCGCCACCCACACCCCGCGCCGGTCCTCCGCGCACACCGAGCGCTCCACCAGTCCGTCCTTCTCCAGCCGGCCGATCAGCCGGGACAGCGCGCTCTGGCTGAGATGGACCCGGCCGACCAGGTTCTGCACCCGGCACTGGTCGCCCTTCGCGGGCGACTCGGTCGCCAGGATGTCCAGCACCTCGAAGTCGCTGGCACCCAGCCCGTACGGATGCAGGGCCCGGTCGATCTCGCACATGGTGTGGGCGTGTACGGCGAGGATGTCCCGCCACCGTTCCTCGAGCCGGGCGTCGGCCGTCTTGACTGCCATACCCGCACCGTAGCACCGATCCGGCCAATCATTGAGTGTGCAACTAGTGCGGGTGCAAGCAGGCGACTCGTGCGAGCGGGGCCGGGACTCAGGCGGCCGGGTCCTGGAGAAGGCCGATCATGTTGCCGTCGGCGTCCTTCACGGAGGCGATCAGCCGGCCGTTGCCGACGTCCCGCACGTCCTGAACAACCTCGGCACCCGCCTCCAGCAGGGCCGCGAGCCGCTCCCGGAGATCGGTGACGTGCCAGAACGGCACCGGTCCGGTGAGCCCCTGGGCGTGTCCGTTCGGGTCGAGGCCGACGTCCTGCCCCTCGGCCTTGAAACCGACGTAGTAGGGCTGGTCCGCGTACGGCTCGACACCCAGCAGGGCGGTGAACAGGGCCTTGGCACTGTCCTTGTCCTTGACGGGGTAGATGATCGTCTGCACGCCGGCGGTCATGGCTCTCTCCTTCTGAGGTGCGTGACCCGACGGGGTCCCGTCGGTGCGTCTCACGCTAGGACCGGGGAGCCCGCCCCGGCTTCTTCGATCCTGACCGGTTGCGGGCTCCCCGAAGTCCCTACTCGTTGTGCAGCACCTCGGCGACGGTGAGGCGGGCCGCACGCCGGGCGGGTACCAGCGCGCCGACCACGGCGATCACGAGCCCCGCCAGCGCCAGTTCCGCCAGCTGCGGCACGTGCCAGACGTCCGTCATGTACGACGGCAGGGTGATGTCGATCCCCGCCGCCATGCGGGGGACGACCACCTCGTAGGCGGCGATGCCCAGCGGCACGCCCAGCACCGACCCGATCACGCCGAGCACCGCCATCGACGTCACCGTCATCACCGTCACCTGGCGCGGGGTCATCCCGATCGACTTCAGCATGCCCAGGTCGCGGCGCCGGTCGTGGGTGTTGAGCACGGCCGTGTTGAACACTCCGAGGGAAGCGACGAGGGCCAGTAGCAGGGTGAGGGCGGTCGCCGAGTCGATGACGGTCTCGGCGCCGCCGCTCGGGCCGGTCGGTTGAGTACTGAGCCCGTTGTCCACGGCTCGGGCGGCACGCGCGTACGCCGTCCCGTCCACGCCCTCGCGCAGCTTGACGTGATAGGCGAACGCCTTCCCGTCCGGGACCAGCGCGGTGAACGTCGGCCAGGTGCCCACGACCACCCGGTCGTCCTGCTGCATCAGCTCGCCGACCACGGTGACCTCCTCCTCGCGGCCGCTCCTGTGCAGCCGGAGGTGGTCACCGAGGTGCACCCCGTTGTGGCGCAGGAAGGCCGAGCCGACCACGACCTCTCCCGGACGGTGCATCCACCGGCCCCGGACGAGCACGTCGTCCAGGGGCAGGTCCGGCCCACGCCTGCCCTCGAAGATGACCCTCTGCGTGGAACCCTCGAGCCGCGCTTCCTCGTCCGCCCGGCCCGTCACCCGGGCCGCGCCCGGCAACGAGCCCAGCAGCGACTGGAGTTCCCGGTCGCCGTGGACCGGCAGCACCTGCTTGCCGTGGACGTAGTTGCTCGCGTACACCGTGACGTCGTACGCACTCTTGCCGCCGTCTCCGAAGAGGGTCATCGTCGTCGCCAGACCCGTCCCGAACGTCACTGTGGTCACCCCCAGCACCACCGCGGCCAGCGTGAGCGCGCTGCGCGCGGGCCGGGCGAACGCCAGCCCCGCCCCCAGGCTCACCGACCGCGGCAACCGCAGCCCCGCGAGCCGCCGTTGGAGGCCGAGCGCCCGCCCGGCACGCGGTGCGCTGCCCGCGCTGATGGCTCGCGCCGCGGACAGCCGCTGGGCCCGCACGGACGGGCCGAGCGCGGCCAGCACACAGATCAGCGGCATACCGAGCAGGGCCAGCCCGTTGACCCAGGGCGCGATGCCGATCCTGTCGTGCAGCACTCCCGAGTCCGGCCCCGTGAACACGAACTGGAAGAAGGGCTTGGCCAGCAGGTTGCCGGCGAGCGTGCCGAGCGCACAGCCCAGCACGGCCGGCACGCAGACCATCACGAGATAGACGCCCAGCACCTGCCCCGGAGTGAACCCGAGGGCCTTGAGGATGCCGATGTGCCGAAACCCCGACACCACCGCACCGCCGACCACGTTGGCGACGATCAGCACCGCCACCAGGACGCCGAGGATGCCGAACGCCATGAGGTACGGGGCGAATGCGCGGGCGTTGCTGCCGATCCGGTGCTTGAGCGACAGATACGTGTGCGATCCGCGCAGCGAGCCCTTGGGCAGCCCCTCGGTCACCCGGGTCAGGCCCGCGCGCAGCCCGCTCTCGGACGACGCGTCCCGGAACCGGTACGACATCTGCGTGGTGTTCGGATGCAGCGCCGCGATCTGGGCCGGGGCGACCCACACGTCCGCCGTGTCGCTCAGATCGAAGGCGAATCCGACGATGGTGAGGGTCGGCCCGGACGGCAGACGGAACTTCTTGCCGATGGTGCCGCCGGTCCACTCGGACTGCCGGTTGAGGACCATCTCGCCCGGCCGGGTCGGCCACCGGCCCGCCCACAGGTCCACCCGGTCCACCGCACCGCCGGGCCCGGAACGGCCCACAACCGTGATCTCGCCGCCGAGACCCAGGTCCGCCGCGCTGCGTGGAATGTCCACCAGCGCCTGCGGGAACGGACCGGCCACCGCCTCCACTCCGGGCTGCCTCGCGGCTCGTTCCAGCTGTGCGTCCGACACCTTCCCCGGGTCGAACTCGGCGACGACGTGCGGCCCGTGCTGTGCGCCGAAGACGTGGTCGAACGGCGCCGACGCGGCGTCCACCAGCCCCAGTGCGACCACGATCGACCCCGTCGACACCAGCGTGACCAGCCAGATGACGAGCGTCTGCAGTCCGCGTCTGCGTACGGCCGCCCGCGCGGCCTTCCAGACCGCCCTCATACCGACGGCTCCAGGGTGTGCTCACCGGTCACCCGGCCGTCGGCCAGCTGCACCAGCCGGCTCGCGCAGCGCTGCGCGAGCCGCTCGTCGTGCGTGACGATGACCAGGGTCTGGCCGATCTGGTTCAGGTCGATCAGCAGGTCCATCACCTGCTCCCCGGCCCGGCTGTCCAGCGCGCCGGTCGGCTCGTCCGCCAGCAGCAGCGCGGGCCGGTTCATCAACGCCCGTGCCACGGCGACCCGTTGCCGCTCACCCCCGCTGAGCACCGCCGGGTAGGCGTTGCGGCGGCCCGCGATGCCCAGCTCCTCGAACAGCTCCAGCGCCCGCCGCCGGGCCTGCCGGGCCGGAGTGCCGGTCAACTGGGCGGCCAGGGCCACGTTGTCCAGGGCCGACAGATCATCGATGAGGTTGAAGAACTGGAAGATCATGCCGATCCGGCGCCGCCGGTACAGCGCGAGCCCCTTCTCGCTCAACTCCCCGACGCTCTCGCCGTGGACGACGACACGGCCGGCCGTCGGCCGGTCGAGACCGGCGATCATGTTGAGCAACGTGGACTTGCCGCACCCCGAGGGGCCCATGACCGCGACCGCCTCCCCGGCCCCGATCTCCAGCGACACCCCGTCGAGCGCGACCGTCTCGCCGTACTCCTTGCGCACACCGTCGAGCTGTACGACGGTGTCTGCCGTTCCCACCTCGGTAACCATGGGCAGGAACGCTAGACGTGGGACGACCACCCCGGCATCCCTCCGCGGATGGCACTGGGGCACCGGACTCATCCTGCGGATGCAGACGGCTGAATCCCCAGGTCGATGTGGATGTCA
Organism: Streptomyces sp. NPDC054783; assembly: GCF_053611725.1. NCBI lineage: Bacteria > Bacillati > Actinomycetota > Actinomycetes > Kitasatosporales > Streptomycetaceae > Streptomyces > Streptomyces sp. NPDC054783. The sequence continues at coordinate 34,181 of NZ_JBSHAY010000029.1, forward strand.
GTGCCGTCTGCGACCATGAACGGCATGGGGGAGTACGACGTGCTGACGGCGGCGCTGGCGGTGGCGTGCGCGGCCGTTCTCGGGCTGACGGTGGCGCTGGTGCGCACCCGGCGCCGCTGGCAGGCGGCGGTCGGGGAGCGCGGCTGGCTGCTGGAGCGCGAGCGGGAGAGCGCCGCGGAGGCCGCCATCGCGGCCGAACGGGACCGGATCGCCCGCGAGTTGCACGACATCGTCAGCCACAACGTCAGCCTCATGGTCGTCCAGGCGAGCGCCGCCCGCGAGGTGCTGGGCACGATGCCGGACGAGGCGGCGACGGCGCTCAGAGCCGTCGAGGACGCCGGCCGGGGCGCGATGACCGACCTCAGACATCTGCTCGGACTGCTGGCCCCCGCACCGGACGGCACCGACGGCGACACCGACCCGGGACCGGTCGCGGTGAGCACACCGCTCGCCCCGCAGCCCGGCCTCGACCGGCTCGGCCCGCTCGTGGACCGGATATCCTTCGCCGGGCTGCCGGTCGAGGTCCGCATCTCCGGCGAACCGCGCCCGCTGCCCCAGGGCATCGACGTGACCGCCTACCGGATCATCCAGGAGGCCCTGACCAATGCACTCCGGCACGGCGACGGCGGCAAGGCGGAGGTGACCGTGCGCTACGCCGACCATGCCCTGCGCGTCGAGGTCCTCAACACCGGCCCCAGCGTGCTGACCGGCACCACCCCGGCCACTCCCGGACCGACGGCCGGCGGCACCGGCCGTGGCCTGCTCGGGCTGCGCGAGCGGGTCGCCGTCCACGGCGGTGACCTGGACGCCCGCCGCAGACTCGGCGGCGGTTACCGCGTCCGCGCCCGCCTGCCCTTGGACCGCCCGTGACGGCGGAGGAACGGCCCTTGGCCGTGGACGCGCCCGAGTGGGCGCCCCGGGTGCTGATCGCCGACGACCAGACGCTGATCCGGACCGGCTTCCGGCTGATCCTCACCGCCCGGGGCATCGAGGTGGTCGGCGAGGCCGCCGACGGCGCGGAGGCGGTGTCCGCGGCACGCGAACTGCGTCCGGACGTGGTCCTCATGGACATCCGCATGCCGGGCATGGACGGCCTGGAGGCCACCCGCCGCATCCTGGAGCAGACGCCCGGCTGCCGGGTGCTCATGCTGACCACGTTCGACCTGGACCGGTACGTGTACGAGGCCATCTCCCTCGGGGCCAGCGGCTTCCTGCTCAAGGACGTCACCCCGGAGCACCTGGCGGCGGCCGTACGCCTCGTCGGCACCGGCGACGCCCTCCTCGCCCCGCAGATCACCCGGCGCCTGGTGGAGCGCTACGCGGCCGAGGCCGAGCGGACACCCGAGGCCGTACCCGCCGACCTGACCGCGCTCACACCCCGCGAACGGGAGGTCCTGACCCTGCTGGGCCGCGGCCTGTCCAACACGGAACTGGCGGCCGAGCTGACCCTCAGTGAGGCCACGGTCAAGTCCCACGTGGCCCGCATCTTCGCCAAGCTGGGCCTGCGCGACCGCGCCCAGGCAGTCGTCGTCGCCTATGAGACAGGGCTGGTCGCGCCCCAAAGGGGCGCGAGGCAGTGTTAGATATGCGGCTCCGCCGCGTGGGCGCGACCGGCCATGACGGCGCAGCAGACGCCTGACGGCCGTTCTCGGCACCCCGTGAGGCGCCCGGCGGTCACGCAGATTCGCGCCGTACCAGCTCCGTAGGCAGGATCACCGCCGCCGCATCCTCCCCGCCGATCTGCGCGAGCAGCACCCGCACCATCTCGTTGCTGATCCGGTCCCACGGCTGACGGATCGTGGTGAGCTGAGGGGTCGCGGCCGTAGCCGCCGGCGAGTCGTCGAAGCCGCCGACAGCGATGTCATCCGGCACCCCCTTGCCGGCCCGGTGCAGGGCCGCCGGCACGCCCTGCGCCATCAGGTCGGAGGCGACGAACACCGCGTCGATGTCCGGGGCCTGCGCCAGCAGCCGCTCCGCACCCGCCTCGCCGCTCGCCCGGCTGTAGTCCCCGGAGACGATCAGGCGCTCGTCGACCCCGGTGCCCGCCTCGGCCAGCACCTCCTTGTACCCGGCGAGCCGCTCCACACCACCGGGGGTGTCCAGCGGGCCGGTGACCACACCGATCCGCCGCCGGCCCAGCGACAGCAGATGCCGGACCATGTCCCGGGCCCCGTCCCGGTCGTCCGCGGCCACGTAACTCACCTTGGAGCCGAGACCGATCGGCTTGCCGCAGGCCACGAGCGGCACGGCCACCTCCCGCAGCTCCTCGGCGACCGGATCGCCCGAGTGGCCGGACACCAGCAGTACCCCGTCGACGTGCCCGGCGGTGATGTACCTCGTGATGCGCCGCCGTTCGTCCTCGGTGCCCGCCAGCATCAGCAGCAGCGGGATGTCGTGCGCGGCCAGCGCCTGGGTGCAGCCGCGCAGCAGGACGTTGAAGTTGGGGTCCTCGAAGAACCGCTCCTGCGGCTCGGTCAGCAGGAACCCGACCGAGTCCGAGCGGCCGGTGATCAACGACCGGGCGTGCCGGTTCACGACGTACCCGGTCTTCCGGATGGCGGCGTTGACCGCCTCGGCCGCGGCGGGGCTGACGTAGTGCCCGCGTTGAGCACACGCGAGACGGTGCCGCGCGAGACGCCTGCCTCGCGTGCCACGTCGTGGATCGTCGGCGGTTTGCGCCGGCCCCCCGAATTGCCCATGGTCATGACTTTACGGCCCCGGAGAGCAGGTCGAGGCTCCAGAAGCGCTGAATCACCAGGAACAGCGCGATCAGCGGGAGCACCGCGAGGAACGCGCCCGTGATCACCAGCGTGTACAGCGCGGGCGTGTTGGAGCCCTGTTCCAGCAGTGTGTACAGGCCGAGCGTGAGCGGGAACCCCGCAACTCGCTCGCCCACGTGGCGCGCGGCTCCGAGGGCGCCATGTTGTTCCAGTGGCGCCAGTCCCGGCGCGGCGCCGAGAAGTTCCACTCGGCGATGCTTCCGCACGGCGGAACCGACACGCGCGTGTGGCGCGAGGTGGTCGAACTCGGCGCTTACGTGGACTCGTTGAGCACGATCCGCGGCACCCGCACCGAGGCCGACGTGGCCATGCTGTGGGACTGGCAGTCCTGGTGGGCGCAGAATCTCGCCTGGCGGCCCAGCGCGGACCACGACCCGCGCGAACGCACCGACGCCTTCTACGAGGCCCTCTACGACCGCCACCTCACGGTCGACTTCGCCCATCCGGAAGCCGACTTGTCGGCCTGTCGCCTTGTCGTCGTACCGGCCCTGTACCTGATGACGGAGGCGGCCGGGAACAACCTCACCGAGTACGTCGAGAACGGCGGGACGCTCGTGGTGTCGTACTTCTCCGGAATCGTCGACGAGCACGACGCCGTGCACGAGGGCGCCCACCCGGGTGCGCTGCGACGCCGACATGGTCCAGACAGGCAATGAGATCAACGCCGGCATCCTGTGGTCCGAGGGCTCGACGGACAACTGGAGCCAGCTGGCCGGTCTGCTCAACTCCGGCTACAACGCGGCCAAGGCGGTCGCGCTGCACCTGGCCAAGGGCGGGGACAGGTCGGGCATGGAGTGGTGGTTCGACAACGCGGTCGCCAACGGGGTGAAGTTCGACGCGATCGGCCTGTCGTACTACGGCTACTGGCATGGCCCGCTCTCCGACTTCCAGACCACCCTGGACGACGCGGCCACCCGCTACGGCAAGCCCGTCTTCGTCGCCGAGACGGCGTATCCCTTCACCCTGGCCCAGGACGACTCCCTGGAGAGCTAGTGGCTCCGCACGGATGGTTGACCAGGTAATCGGTTGGAGCCGCGGAGCCTTCGCTGGCTACGCTTCCTGGCATGAATCCCGTGATCGCCGTCCTGGCGTCTTCCGAGGTGGACTGCCTGGAGCGCCTGTGGGGGCAGCTCCTGGTCCACCACAGTCGGGAGGCGGCACACCTGGCGGCTCTCGGCGCGGTTCGTTCACCCGAGGACTCGTGGCGTCTGCGGCGGGGACAGTACCTTGAATGGCTGCAGGAGCCGCGCGCCGCGGTACTGGTCGCCCGGGACGGGAATCACCTGCGCGGCTATGCATTCGTGCGCATTCTGGACGCCCCGGGGTCATGGCAGTGGGGGGACCAAGTCGGGGTGCTGGAAACCCTCGTGGTTGATGACGAGGCTCGCGGCGCCGGAGTCGGGCAGGCCCTTGTCAGGGCCGTTCGCGAGCGTCTCGCCGAGTCGGGTGTCCAGGTCATGAAGATCTCCGTCATCGCGGGCAATGATGGCGCCCTGCGCTTCTACCAACGGGAAGGGGCCGTCGACTTCGTGAAGACGCTGGTCATGCCCGTCTCGGGGTGACGGCGCAGACCGGAGTGGTGCCCGCAACGATGATGTCGCCGTATTCGCGGGGGCAGAGCCCCGGCTGACCCCTCATGCGGCCTTGGCTGGGTATTGAGTCCAAGTGCGGATGGGTGAGTCGGGGGCGAAGTTGGTCTTCGGTTCGGCGCGTGCGTTGCGCCAGCGGACATAGGCGGCGATGGTGGCGTTCTGTTCGGCGTGGGTGCGGTGGTCGGTGCCGTTGAGGGCGAAGTAGCGCAGGGCGGCGAACTCCGATTCGATCCAGTTCAGCCAGGATCCGTAGGTCGGCAGGAAGATCAGCTCGACGTCGTTGTCGGCGACCCAGGTGCGGACCTCGGTGTGCTTGTGCGGGGAGAAGTTGTCCAGCACCAGGTACACCTTCTCTCCGGGCCAGCGGGTGCGCAGGGCTTTGAGCAGGCCGAGGAACTCGCGCCACCGCTTGCGTTTGCGGATCCGGTAGTAGATCTTCCCGGTGGCCAGGTCGAGAGCGGCGAGCATGTGCATCACGCCGCCATAGCGGTTGTAAGTGGCCCGCAGCCGGCGGGGCCTGCCGGCCGGACGCCATGCTCTGCCCTTTCGGGGCATCAGGTTGAGCGGCCCGAACTCGTCGACGCAGATCACCCGCCCGTCGGTCGGTGGGGTGTCGTACAGGGCCAGGACCCGGTGCATCTTGGCGATGAAGTCCGGATCGGTGGACGCCTTCCAGGTGGTCGTGGCCTGCCAGGAGACCTTGCCGTCGCGCAGGATGCGGCGCAGGGTCTCCCGGCTGATCGTCGCGACCACGTGTCGTTCGACCAGGTGGGCTGCGAGTTTGGCCGGGCTCCAGGTGGAGAAGGCCGCGATGTTCCAGTCGGCGGGGGACGTCCGGGCGATCAGGCGGATGTGCTCGCGCACCCGCTCACTGATCGTCTGGGGGCGTCCCCCGCTCCATTTTGGGTCCAGTGCGTCGAACCCCCGCTCGTTGAAGGCGTGGATGACGTCACGGACGTAGTCCTCGCTGACCTGCATCAGCGAGGTGATGTCCTTGGCCGTCTGGCCCTGGGCTGACATCAGCACCACGATCGCCCGCCGCAGCCGGACCGGGTCCTTCGCGGTCCGGCTGATCCGCTGCAGCCGACGCCCCTCGTCCATGCTGACCGGCCGGACGAAAACACTCGGTCGACGTCCCACGACCACCTCCAAGATCAAGTCCTGGAAACAGTCTGCTGACCACCGGGCAGCACGTCGATTACCCAGTCAACGATGCGAGCCGAGCCACTAGATCGACACCACCGGCGAGCTGGTCTCCGGCTACCCGGCGACCGTGGCCGGCCAGATCAAGTGGATGGGCGACGTGGCGAGCATCGTGGAGGCCGTCCGAACGGCCGCGGGCTCGGCGTCTTCTACTGGGAGGCGACCTGGACCGCCGTCTCCGGCAACGGCTGGGACCCGACCGACGCCATCTCCGGCAACGGCTGGGAGAACCAGGCCCTGTTCGGCTACGACGACAAGGCGCTGTCCTCGATGACGTGGTTCAGCCACCGCTGAACCACCGGTGACGGGCCCGGCCGTAAGGGGCGGCCGGGCCTCCGCCGATTTTCCGGGGGCATATGCGCCCGCGCCGGTCGTGCGGCCGTCCGGTACCGGACAACGACCGCCGAGTCCCGGACGCGACGGCGTCGGCCAGGCCACAGTGGGAACACTGCGTACGAGGAGGCCGGGGACGGAGGCGGACGGATGATGGGAACCCCCTCGGGCCGGATGCGGCAGACGATTCTGCAATGGCTCAAGGATCCGGCGGCCCACTTTCCGGCGCCCCGTCGCCGCGACCTCGCCGAGACAGGAGTCACCGCGCGCGCCGTGGCCGCCAAGCTGGGTGTGCCACGCCGGACGGCCGTCGCCCACCTGGACTTCCTCGCCCGGCTCGGCGTGCTGCGCACCCGCCGCAGCTGCCGGGGCACTTGTTACCGGCGTGACGAGATCCGCATCGCGGAGGTCGCCCGGGTCTTCGAGAAGGGGTGGTGAACGAACCCCATGGACCGACCCGCGGCACTCGTCCCGCTCCATTACGTCTCCCTGGGCGCCCGCGGCCCCGAGGACGTCGTCGTGGACGGGCACGGGCGCGTGCTGACCGGAGTGGAGGACGGCCGGATCCTGCGCGTCCGCGACCTCGGGGACCCGCGCGCGGCCCGCGTGGAGGTGCTGGCCGAGACCGGCGGCCGTCCGCTGGGACTCGAACCGTTGCCGGACGGCGGCCTGTTGGTGTGCGACGCGGAACGCGGACTGCTGCGCGTCGACCCCGGTGAAGGCGCCGCCGGCGCCGTCCGCGTGCTCGCGGACTCGGTGGCGGGGGAGCGGCTCCGTTTCTGCAGCAACGTCGTCGCCCTGCCCGACGGCACCGTGTACTTCACCGTCTCCAGCCGCCGCTACCCACTGGAGCACTGGATCGGCGACATCGTCGAACACACCGGCACCGGACGGCTGCTGCGCCTTCCGCCCGAGGGCGGCGAACCCGAAGTCCTGCTGGACGGGCTGCAGTTCGCCAACGGCCTGGCGGCCGGCGCCGACGGCTCCTTCCTGGTGATCGCCGAGACCGGCGCCTGCCGGCTCACCCGCTACCACCTCACCGGTCCGCGCGCCGGGCACGCCGACCTCTTCGCCACGCTGCCGGGCATGCCGGACAACCTCTGGCGCGAGGGCCCGGACGGTCCGCTCTGGGTCGCGCTCGCCGGCCCGCGGGTGCCGCCGCTGGACCTCCTGCACCGTGCTCCGCCCGCCGTGCGCGGCGCCGCCGCCCGGGCCGCCGTACGCGCGCCGTACCGCCCGAGCGGGACGATCGGGGTGACAGTTCTCGACGACACCGGGCGGACCGTCCGGCACCTCACTCGCCGCCGCTCCGGCTTCCGCATGGTCACCAGCGTCTGCGCGAGGGGCGACCACCTCGTCCTCGGTAGCCTGTGGGAGTCCGGCGTCGCGGTCTGCGCGCGGCCCGGGGCCGGCTGACACGGCGGTAGGCTGGTGCCCGGCCGTGATCACCCGTCGGGGCAGGCCGAACAGGAGACGCACCAGCATGACAGCCCCGGAAGCCGAGAGCCTCCGTGTCCGTCCCACCCCACGGCGGCGGTCCGAGTGGCGCGCCCAGACACCCGTCGTCGCGGTGGTCGCCCTCGGCGGCGCCCTCGGCGCGTGTGCCCGCTACGGCCTCTCCCTCGCCTGGCCCACGCCACCCGGCGGTTTCCCCTGGGCGACCTTCATCACCAACGTCCTCGGCTGTGCGGTGATCGGTGTCTTCATGGTGCTCATCACCGACGTGTGGGCCGCCCACCGCCTCGTACGCCCCTTCTTCGGCACCGGCGTGCTCGGCGGGTTCACCACGTTCTCCACCCACGCCGTCGACATCCGCAAGCTGGTCGACGCGGGCCGCCCGGGCCTCGGGCTCGCCTATCTCGCCGCGACGCTGTGCGCGGCCCTCGCCGCGGTGTGGCTGGCCTCGGTCGCTGCCCGCCGGGTGCTGATCGGGAGGAAGCGATGACGTCACTCACGGGCCGGGCCCTCCGGCTGACCGTCTACATCGGCGAGGACGACACCTGGCACCACAAGCCCCTCTACTCCGAGATCGTGCACCGCGCGCACGCGGCCGGGCTCGCCGGGGCGAGCGTCTTCCGGGGCATCGAGGGCTTCGGCGCGTCCTCCCGTATCCACACCTCCCGCCTGCTGTCCCTGAGTGAGGACCTGCCCGTGGCGGTCGTCGTGGTGGACACCGAGGAGCGGGTACGGGCGTTCCTGCCGCAGCTGGACGAACTCGTCGACGAGGGGCTCGTGACCCTGGAGGAGTGCGAGGTCGTCCGTTATGTGGGGCGCGGGGGTGGCGGCCCGGCCGGCACGGATCCGAAGGGTAAGAAGTCGTTGTGAACTGGCTGCTCGTCATCGCGGGGGCCGTGATCGGCGCACCGCTGCGCTATCTCACCGACCGTGCCGTGCAGGCCCGCCACGACTCGGTCTTCCCCTGGGGCACCTTCGTGGTGAACGTCACCGGCTCTCTGGTCCTCGGGCTGCTCACGGGCGCCCTCTCCGCCGGGGCGGCCGGTCCCCATCTGCAGCTGCTGGTCGGCACCGGCTTCTGCGGAGCGCTGACGACGTACTCGACCTTCTCCTACGAGACGCTGCGGCTGACCGAAGCCGGCTCCGGCCTCTACGCTGCCGCCAACGTCGTGGCGAGCTTGGCGGCGGGGCTCGCCGCCGCCTTCGCCGGCGTCTCGCTCGCCGCCGCACTGTGGGCCTAGGCGCTTGTCAGAGCGCTGGGCGCAACAAGTACTGTCTACAGCAATGTCGACCAACTCTCCTCAGAACTGGATCCCATGAGCGCCATCTCCGTCGGTCAGGCCGTCGTCCTCGGAGTAGTCGAGGGGGTGACCGAGTTCCTCCCGGTGTCGTCCACCGGTCACCTGAAGATCGCCGAGGGGCTCATGAACATCCCCGTCGACGACAAGTCCGTCGTCGGCTTCTCCGCCGTCATCCAGGTCGGCGCCATCGCCGCCGTGCTCGTGTACTTCTTCAAGGACATCAAGCGGATCGTCTCCGCCTGGTTCCGCGGTCTGACCAACCGTGAGGAGCGCTACCACCACGACTACAAGTTCGCCTGGTGGGTCATCTACGCCACCATCCCGATCGTCGTGGTCGGCCTGGCCGCCAAGAAGCTGGTCGAGGGCCCGCTGGGCTCGCTGTGGGTGGTGGCCGGCTCGCTGATCGTCGGCTCGGGTGTGATGTGGGCGGCCGACCAGATGGGCCGGCACAAGCGCGGTGAGGACGACACGTCGTTCAAGGACGCGATGTGGGTCGGCTGCTCGCAGATCCTCGCCCTGCTCTTCCCCGGCTTCTCCCGCTCCGGCGCCACCATGTCCACCGCGCTCATCCTGGACCTGGACCGCGTCGCCGCAACCCGCCTGTCCTTCTTCCTCGGCATCCCGGCCCTGACCGGCGCCGGCATCTACGAGCTCAAGGACGCCCTCGGTGCGGGCGTCGGCGCCGCCCCGCTGGCCGTCGGCACGATCGTGTCGTTCGTGGTCGCCTACGCCTCCATCGCCTGGCTGCTGAAGTTCGTCGCCAAGCACTCGTTCAACGCCTTCGTGATCTACCGGATCATCATCGGCGCGGGCCTGCTCGGCCTGCTCGCCACGGGTGTGCTCGACGCCTGACCCAACTCGCCTGATCGCCCACGGGGTGCGGATGCCTGCATTCAGGCGCCGCACCCCGTGAATGTTTCCTTACGGGACGCCTTGACAGTCCTGGCACGCAACCCGCAGGATCGCTCCCGTGAACCTGTCAGACAGCCAGACAGGTGGCTCGGGTCCGCGGCGCGTCAGCGCCATGGAAGCGGTCCTGGCCCACCTCCGCGACGCCATCGAACGCGGCGAGTACGCCATCGGCGACAAGCTCCCCTCCGAGGCCGAGCTGTGCCGCACCCTCGAGGTGTCCCGGCCCGTGCTGCGGGAGGCGCTGCGCGCGCTGCAGACGATGGGCCTCACGGTCTCCCGGACCGGCAAGGGCACCTTCGTCGTCGCGAACGCCGTGGAAGACCCCACATTCGGCGACTACGCGGCCAGCGACCTGCTCGAGGTGCGCCGGCACATCGAGATCCCGGTCGCCGGATACGCGGCCGCACGCCGCACCCCGGAGAACCTGGACCACCTGGCCCACCTGCTCGACCGCATGGAGCGGGAGACGGACACCACGGCCTGGGTCGCGATGGACACCCTCTTCCACCTCGCGATCGCCGAGGCCGCCCAGAACCCGGTCTTCCGCCGGGTCATCGAGGAGATCCGCGACGCACTGGCGCGTCAGTCGGCCTTCCTCAACGAACTGGGCGGCCGCCGCGAGCAGTCCAACCGCGAGCACCGGGCCATCGTCGAGGCGCTGATCGACGGTTCCGAACACGACGCCGTTCAGGCCATGAGCCACCACCTGGACCGCGTCGAGACGACCCTCACCGACATCGTGCGTCCCCAGCGGACGGACGATCTCCCCACGGAAGGCGGACCCGAGGCGTGAGCGAGCAGCACCTCAAAGACGAGACGCGCCCCTCGTCCGGCCATGTCGACGCCGGAGACGCCGGCTACAGCAAAGGCCTGAAGCACCGGCACGTCAACATGATCGCCATCGGCGGAGCCATCGGCACCGGCCTCTTCCTCGGCGCCGGCGGCCGGCTCGCCGACGCCGGACCCTCCTTGTTCATCGCCTACGCCGTCTGCGGCGTCTTCGCCTTCCTGGTCGTACGCGCCCTCGGCGAACTCGTCCTGTACCGCCCGTCCTCCGGCGCCTTCGTGTCGTACGCGAGGGAGTTCCTGGGCGAGAAGGGCGCCTACACCGCGGGCTGGATGTACTTCCTCAACTGGGCGACCACCGGCATCGCCGACATCACGGCGGTCGCCACCTACACCCACTACTGGGGCATGTTCTCGGACATCCCGCAGTGGGTGATCGCGCTCATGGCCCTGGCCGTGGTCCTCACCGTGAACCTGATCTCGGTGAAGATCTTCGGCGAACTGGAGTTCTGGTTCGCGATCGTCAAGGTCTCCGCGCTGGTCGTCTTCATGTGCATCGGCATCTTCCTGCTGGTCACACAGCACCCGGTGGCCGGCCACCACCCCGGCCCGTCCCTGATCACGGACAACGGCGGCATCTTCCCCAACGGCCTGCTGCCGATGCTGCTGATCATCCAGGGTGTCGTCTTCGCCTACGCCTCCGTCGAGCTGGTCGGCGTGGCCGCCGGTGAGACCGAGAGCCCCGAGAAGATCATGCCGAAGGCGATCAACTCGATCATGTGGCGCGTGGGCCTGTTCTACGTCGGCTCCGTCGTGCTGCTGTCCATGCTGATGCCCTGGAACGCGTACAGCGCCGGCCAGAGCCCCTTCGTGACCGTCCTGTCGCACATCGGCGTCCCCGCGGCCGGCGACGTGATGAACCTGGTCGTGCTCACCGCCGCCATGTCCTCGCTGAACTCCGGCCTGTACTCCACCGGGCGCATCCTGCGCTCCATGGCCATGAGCGGCTCGGCCCCGAAGTTCACCGCGCGAATGAGCCGCAGCCAGGTCCCCTACGGCGGAATCCTCCTCACCAGCGGTATCTGTGTCCTCGGCGTGGGCCTCAACTACGTCGTCCCCGCCGACGCGTTCGAGATCGTCCTCAACTTCGCGGCGATCGGCATCCTCGCGACCTGGGGCATGATCATGCTCTGTCACCTGCTCTTCTGGCAGAAGACCCAGAAGGGCGAGCTGACCCGGCCGTCGTACCGGCTGCCGGGCTCCCCCTGGACCGAGGTCGTGACGCTGGCGTTCCTCGCCTCCGTCCTGGTCCTCATGTACGCCGACGGCGGCGCCGGACGCACCACCGTGCTCTGTCTGCCGCTCATCGTCGCAACCCTGGTCGCGGGCTGGTACGGCATCCGCGGCCGGATATCCCGCACGTCCACCGGCGCCGACGCGTGACCCGCGTACCGGCCGACCCCGACCCATCGATGCAGGCAGTGATGTACAGCAGTTCCCCCGCCGACGCACCCGTCGTCCGCGAACCCCTCCACGCCCCCGTCGCCCACCTCGTCCGCGGGGGAGTAGTCGAAGGCATCCACTACGGCTCCGTCGTCGTCCTCGGCGCCGACGGCAAGGTGGACTTCCAACTCGGCGACATCGAGGCCGCTTTCTACCCGCGCTCGGCCGTCAAGCCCCTCCAGGCCGTGGCCATGCTGCGGGCCGGGCTGCCGCTCGACGGCGCGCTGCTGTCGCTGGCCGCCGCCAGCCACTCCGGCGAGGAGCGCCACCTCGCCGGCACCCGGCGCATCCTCGAACTCGCCGGGCTCACCGAGAACCACCTGCGCAACGTCCCCGACATGCCCTTCGACCCGGTCGTCCGCGACGCGTGGGTGCACGAGGGCCGCCTCCCCTCCCGGCTCGCCCAGAACTGCTCCGGCAAGCACGCCGCCATGCTGTGGACCGCCCAGCTCAACGGCTGGTCCCTGGAGGACTACCTCGATCCGGGGCACCCGCTCCAGCAGGCGATCCAGGAGATCGTCGAGGACCTGACCGGCCAGCGGGTCGCCCGGGTCACCGTGGACGGCTGCGGCGCGCCGCTGTTCTCCATCTCCCTGCACGGCCTCGCCCGCGCCCTGTCCCGGATCACCTCGGCGCCCCCCGGCACGCCCGAGGCCCGGGTCGCCGACGCGATGCGCGAGCACGCCGAGATGGCCTCCGGCTCGGGGCGCGATGTCGCGGCGCTGATGGGGGCCGTGCCGGGGTTGCTCGCGAAGGACGGTTTCGAGGGCGTTCAGGTTGCTGCCCTCCCTGATGGCCGTGCCATCGCCGTGAAGATCGCGGATGGGGCGAACCGGGCGCGGATTCCGGTCGCGGCGGCGGCGCTCGCTCGCGCGGGCGTGGACCCCGGGTTGCTGACCGAGTTCGCTGGGGAGCCGCTGCTCGGGGGTGGGGAGCCGGTGGGGTGCGTGCGGGCTGCGCGTGCGCTGGATCCGGTTCCGTTCACTACCTGCGCGTAGCGCTCCGCCGGATCGGCCGTCTTGGATCTGCGGGTCCGTCGTGATTGATCGCGCCCGCGGCGGAGCCGTATATCGCACACAGCCCCGCGCCCCTTCCGGGGCGCCTTCACCTCCGTACCTCAGAAAGAGGACCGTTTTCCTCATGACCGCCGCCACCACCCGCAGCGAGCACGATCTGCTCGGCGACCGTGACGTACCTGCCGACGCGTACTGGGGTGTGCACACCCTGCGCGCGACGGAGAACTTCCCCATCACGGGCACCCCGATCTCCGCCTACCCGCATCTGATCGACGCCCTGGCCGCCGTCAAGGAGGCCGCCGCTCTCGCCAACGAGGAACTCGGGCTGCTGGCACCGGAGAAGGCGCGTGCGATCGTCGCCGCCTGCCGGGAGATCCGGGCGGGCAAGCTGCACGACCAGTTCGTCGTCGACGTCATCCAGGGCGGCGCCGGCACGTCCACCAACATGAACGCCAACGAGGTTGTGGCCAACCGGGCGCTGGAGCTGCTCGGTCGCGCCAAGGGGGAGTACGCGTATCTGCACCCCAACGAGGACGTCAACCTCGGTCAGTCGACCAATGACGTCTACCCGACCGCCGTCAAGATAGCGACGGTGTTCGCGGTCCGTGGACTGCTCAAGGCGATGGCCGTACTGCAGGACTCGTTCGCCCGCAAGGCCGTCGAGTTCCGGGACGTGCTCAAGATGGGCCGTACACAGTTGCAGGACGCCGTGCCGATGACGCTCGGTCAGGAGTTCTCTGCATTCGCCGTCATGATCGAGGAGGACCGCAGCCGTCTCGCCGAGGCCGTCGAGTTGATCCATGAGATCAACCTGGGCGCCACGGCCATCGGTACGGGACTCAACGCACCCGCCGGGTACGCCGAGGCCGCCCGCCGGCACCTGGCCGACATCACCGGCCTGCCGCTGGTCACCGCCGCCAACCTGGTCGAGGCCACCCAGGACTGCGGTGCCTTCGTCCAGGTGTCCGGTGTGCTGAAGCGGATCGCGGTCAAGCTCTCCAAGAGCTGCAACGACCTGCGGCTGCTGTCCTCCGGGCCGCGTGCCGGCCTCGGCGAGATCAACCTGCCGCCGGTGCAGGCCGGTTCGTCCATCATGCCGGGCAAGGTGAACCCGGTGATCCCCGAGGTGGTCAACCAGGTCGCCTTCGAGGTGATCGGCAACGACGTCGCCATCACGATGGCCGCCGAGGCCGGACAGCTCCAGCTCAACGCCTTCGAGCCGATCATCCTGCACTCGCTGTCGGAGTCCGTCACCCATCTGCAGAGCGCCTGCCTGACCCTCGCCGAGCGCTGCGTGTCCGGCATCACCGCCAACACCGAGCGGCTGCGCGCCACCGTGGAGAATTCCATCGGCCTGGTCACCGCCCTCAACCCGCACATCGGGTACACGGCAGCCACCGACATCGCCAAGGAGGCACTCGTCACGGGGCGTGGCGTGGCCGAACTGGTGCTGGAGAAGGGGCTGCTGCCTGCCGAACGGCTGACGGATCTGCTCCGGCCGGAGGTGCTGGCGGGCAGCGGAACGGAGCCGGTGATCTGACGGGAGGGAACCCGCGTGCCAGGCCGATGCGGCGCCCCCGGCCAAACCGACACGCGGGTTCCGGCACACCCACGGATGAACCCCTCGGCGCCGCACCGAGCCCACCGCATCCCGGATGCGGTGGGCCGCGCGGTGACTTTGCCCCGTCCGGGGGTCCCGGAGCCTACCGGCCGATCGGCGGAGCCCGACTCGCCCTTATCCGGAAAATGCTACTAACGCACATATGGTGAATTCGCGGCCTTGGTAAAGGCCGTCTCCTGTCCTGGCAAACGGCCCACCCATCACCCTGCGCCGGACGGAGTGACGGAATCATTCGGTGAATCCAGGAGAATTCATGCGTGTTGCCGTGACAGGTGGCGGCGGTTTTCTCGGGTCGCATCTCTGCGAAGCACTTCTCAGGCGCGGTGACGAGGTCGTGTGCCTCGACGACTTCTCCACCGGCAACCCGGCGAACATCACGCCCTTCCTCGGAAATCCCGCCTTCGAACTGATCCGGGCCGACGTCAGCCGGTCGGTCGACGTGGGGGGCCGCGTGGACGCGGTGGCCCACCTGGCCAGCCCCGCCTCGCCTCCCGACTACCTCAGACGCCCTCTTCAGACGCTGGCCGTGGGCAGCCGCGGCACCGAGAACGCGCTCCGGCTCGCGGCCCGGCACGACGCCCGCTTCGTACTCGCCTCCACGAGCGAGGTGTACGGAGACCCCGAAGTACACCCCCAGGACGAGACGTACTGGGGACATGTGAATCCCGTCGGACCACGCAGTGTGTACGACGAGGCCAAGCGGTTCGCCGAAGCGCTGACCCAGGCCTACCGGTCGCACTGCGGAACGAACACGGGAATCGTCCGCATCTTCAACACCTATGGCCCGCGCATGCGTCCGCACGACGGCCGGGTCGTCTCCAGTTTCGTGGTCCAGGCCCTCGCCGGGGAACCCCTGACGGTCTACGGCGACGGAAAGCAGACCCGCAGTTTCTGCTACGTCGACGATCTCGTGCGCGGCATCATGGCCATGCTCGACCATGACGAACCCGGACCGGTGAACCTCGGAAACCCCGTCGAACTGACGGTGTTCGACCTGGCCGAACTCGTCCTCGACCTGACGGGTTCACGGGCCGAGATCCAGTTCCACCCGCTGCCCGTGGACGACCCCACCCGCCGCCGGCCGGTCATCGCCCGGGCGTCGGAGCGGCTCGGCTGGGTTCCCGAGGTGGGCATCGAGGACGGACTGCGCCGGACGGTGCGCTGGTTCGCCGACCGGCCCGCCGACATCGCCGCCGCCCTCACCGCGATCCGGGGCGGGCAGCTGGACGGCGGTTCCGCGGCGGAGCCCCGACTGCCGGGTCCGACCCTCGCGGCGTCGTGACCCGGACGGACCCCGGCCTCGGAGCCGGCGCCGCGCTCGACCTCGCCCCGCAGGCACCGGACACCGAAGCGGCGCTGGGCACCCACCTGCGGACCCTGTCGGCGGGCAACGTCGTCGACGCGCCGGCCGACGGACCCGTCTTCGGCAACCCCCGCAGATCGCTCTCACCGACACCCGGGACCTGGATCCCGCGGCTGCGCCGCACGGACCGGATGACCGTGACGGTGCTCGCGGTGTGCTGGCTGGCCGCCCTGGTGTGGTTCTGGGAGTGGTGGGTGCGCCCGGAGCACCGGGTCGGCTGGACGGGCTTCGCGGTGAACAGCGCGCTGCTGCTGTACCTGTCCCTGCTGCCCATGTACTTCCTCGTCGCGGTGCTGCGGCTGCGCGCCCTCGACCCGGCCGTCGAAGTGCCCCCGCTGCGCACGGCGTTCGTGGTGACCCGGGCCCCCTCCGAACCCTGGCAGGTCGCGCGCACCACCCTGAACGCGATGCTGTGCCAGGACTACCCCCACCGCTACGACGTGTGGCTGTGCGACGAGGACCCCACCCGGGAAATCCTCGACTGGTGCGCGGCCCACGGCGTGCGCGTCTCCTGCCGCCGTGGTCTGGCTGCCTACCACCGGGACACCTGGCCGCGCCGCACCCGGTGCAAGGAGGGCAACCTCGCGCACTTCTACGACAACTGGGGCTACCGCGACTACGACGTGGTGGCCCAGCTCGACGTGGACCACGTGCCCGGGCCCGGCTATCTGCGGGAGATCGCACGGCCGTTCGCCGATCCGGCGGTCGGCTATGTGGCCGCCCCCAGCGTGTGCGACGCCAACGCCCGTACGTCGTGGGCGGCCCGGGGACGGCTGCACCGCGAGGCCACCTTCCACGGGCCGATGCAGCTCGGCCACTCCGACGGCCTCGCCCCGCTGTGCATCGGCTCCCACTACGCCGTACGCACGCGTGCGCTGCGGGACATCGGCGGGCTCGGACCCGAGCTGGCCGAGGACTTCTCGACCACCTTCCTGCTCAACTCGGCAGGCTGGCACGGGGCGTTCGCGATCGACGCCGAGGCGCACGGCGACGGCCCCCTCACCTTCGCCGCGATGGTGACGCAGGAGTTCCAGTGGTCGCGGAGTCTGGTGGTCATGCTGCTCGGCATGCTCCCCAGGCACCTGGGCCGGATGCCGGGGCGGCTCAGGATGCGGTTCGCCTTCGCCCTCTCCTACTATCCGCTGCTGGCGCTGACCACGACCGCCGGACTGCTGCTGCCACCGGTCGCCGCGGTCACGGGCATTCCGTGGATCAACGTCAACTACGTCGCATTCCTGGCGCACTTCTGGGCCATGTCGGTCTGCCTCGTGCTGCTCACCGCGCTGCTGAAACGGCGTGGGCTGCTGCGGCCCGTGGACGCGCCGCTGCTGAGCTGGGAGGGCTGGCTGTTCGGGCTGACCCGCTGGCCGTTCGTGGCGTGGGGCGTCACCGCCGCGCTGCTGCAACGCCTGCGCCCCAAGCACGTCGTCTTCAAGGTGACGCCCAAGTCCCGTGACGGCCTGGAGCCGTTGCCGCTGCGCCTGGTGCTGCCCTACCTGCTGATCACCGTCGTCCTGTCCGGCGCGGCAGTCGTCGGCGAGCTGACCGGACCCGCGATCGGCTATGTGTTCCTCTCCCTCCTCGGCTCCCTGTCCTACGCGATGGTGACGCTGGCGGTGGGCGCCCTGCACATCCGGGAGACCGCCCGGTCCGCCGGCGTCGGCATCCGCCGGGCCCTGCGCACCGCCGCGCTCCCGCTGACCGCGGGCCTCGTCGCACTCTTCCCGCTGGGCTACGGCCTGCTGCTGTTCCCGGCCTACCTGCACGGGTTCATCTCCGGGTGACGGCCGCCGCCCCTGCCCTCTTCCTCTGTCTCCCCCGACGAAACGAGGTACTCCCATGCCAGAAACGGTCCTGGTGACCGGCGGCGCAGGTTTCATCGGCAGCCACACCTGTGTCGAACTGCTCGACCACGGCTACGAAGTCGTCGTCGTGGACAACCACGTCAACAGCTCTCCCGAGGCGCTGGACCGCGTCGCCAAGGTCGCGGGACGGCCGCTCGCCGCCGTCCACCGCGTCGACGTGCGCGACCGGAAGGCCCTCTTCGAGGTGTTCGCCGCCCATCCGGTGGACGCGGTCATCCATTTCGCGGCCCACAAGGCGGTCGGTGAGTCGGTGACCCTTCCGGTCGAGTACTACGACACCAACGTGGGCGGCACCTGCACCCTGCTGTCGGTCATGCACGAGCACGGGGTCCACCGGCTGGTGTTCTCCTCGTCCTGCTCCGTCTACGGCGACGCCGACACCGTGCCGCTGACCGAGCAGAGCCCCGTGGCGCCCACCAACCCCTACGCCCGCACCAAGCTCACGGGTGAACGGATCCTGCAGGACGTGTGCGCCCACCTGGCGGACATGAAGGTGCTGGCCCTGCGCTACTTCAACCCCGTCGGGGCCCATCCGAGCGGTCTGCTCGGCGAGGACCCGCGCGGAGTCCCCAACAACCTCATGCCGTACGTCGCGCAGGTGGCGGTCGGCCGCCGGGAGCAGCTCAGCGTCTTCGGCGACGACTACCCCACCCCCGACGGCACCGGGGTGCGGGACTACATCCACGTGGTGGACGTCGCCGAGGGACACCGGGTGGCCCTCGAACACCTCGACGACCGCCCCGGCATGCGGGTGTTCAACCTCGGCACCGGCGCCGGCGCCTCCGTGCTCCAGCTCGTCGCGGCCTTCGGCCAGGTCAGCGGGCGCCCGGTGCCCCACCGGATCGTCGGGCGCAGAGCCGGCGACGTCGCCGAACTCGTCGCGGACGCGAGTGCGGTGGCCGACGCCTGGGGCTGGACCACGACTCGTGATCTCACCGCCATGTGCCGGGACGCCTGGCGGTTCCAGGAACGCAACCCCGACGGCTACTTCGCAGGCTCCCCCGGGACCGGCGCCCCACAGACAGGAGACTCCCCATGCGACTGACCGTCATCGGCACCGGCTATCTCGGGGCCGTGCACGCCGCGTGCATGGCCGAGATCGGACACGAGGTCCTCGGGGTCGACAGCGACGCGGGCAAGACCGAGGCCCTCGCCGCCGGCCGGGCACCGTTCCACGAACCGGGGCTGCAGGAGATCCTCGCACGGAACACCGAGAACGGCCGGCTGCGCTTCACCACGTCCCTGCGGCAGGCCGCCGACTTCGCCGGCCTGCACTTCGTGTGCGTCGGCACACCGCAGCGCCCCGGTTCGCTCGCCGCCGACCTGAGCCATGTCGAGGCGGTCGTGGACGGCCTGGCGCCGCTCCTCACCCGTGACACCCTGATCGTCGGCAAGTCGACCGTCCCGGTGGGCACGACCCGGTCGCTCAGCCGCCGGGTGGCGGCGCGCGTCCGCCCCGGCGTGGCGGCCGAGGTCGCCTGGAACCCCGAGTTCCTGCGCGAGGGTTACGCCGTTCAGGACAGCCTGTGCCCCGACCGGCTGGTCGTGGGGGTCACCGCACCCGGCGCCGACGAACTGCTGCGCCATGTGTACGAGCCGTTGATCCGGGCCGGTGTGCCCTACCTCAGCACCGATCCGGCCACCGCGGAACTGGTGAAGGTCGCCGCCAACTCCTTCCTGGCGACGAAGATCTCGTTCATCAACGCGATGGCGGAGGTCTGCGACGCCTCGGGCGCCGACGTGGTGACGCTCGCCGACGCCCTCGGCCATGACGCGCGCATCGGGCGCCGGTTCCTCTCCGCCGGCCTCGGGTTCGGCGGTGGCTGCCTGCCCAAGGACATCCGCGCGTTCCTGGCCCGGGCCGAGGAACTGCGGGTCGGGGAGGCGGTGTCCTTCCTGCGCCAGGTCGACCGGATCAACGACCGGCAGCGCCGGCGGACGGTCGACCTCGCCCGTCAGCTGGTGGGCGGCACCCTCGCCGGCCGGCGGGTCGCCGTGCTGGGCGCCACCTTCAAGCCGGACAGCGACGACGTACGGGACTCACCGGCGCTCGCCGTCACCGCGGAGATCGTCGCACAGGGCGCCGAGGTGCGGGTGCACGACCCGGCGGGCCTCGACAACGCGCGTGCCGCGTTGCCGGCTCCGCTGTACTGCACGGATGTCATGGAGGCCTGCCGGGACACGGACGTGGTCCTGCACCTGACCGAGTGGCGGCACTACCGCGAGCTCGATCCGGTGCGGCTGGCCGAGGTGGTCCGGGTGCCGCGGCTGCTCGACGCGCGCAACGCCCTGGACCGGGCGGCCTGGCACGCGGCCGGCTGGCACGTGCGCGCTCCCGGACGGCCCGCGCACGTGCCGCAGCCAGGACAGGGCGAGGCCCTCCGGGTGCGGATCCCTCACGCCTTCGGCGCCACCTGCACGGCCCCCACCGTGGGAGAACCGGCCAGCGGCGTCCCGAAGTAGTCCACCGGCCCGGGGTCGGTCCCGACGGTCCGCATGTCCACCGCGGCACCGGTCAGCGCGTGGGAGCATTGGGAAGCGAGTGCGCCACGCATCGGGCCGGTGCCGCGCAGGTCGGGCCCGTTGGTGGGCAGCGGGACCTCCGCGAGGCAGGGGTCGGCGTCGGTGCCGGTGGCCCGCGGCCCCTGCAGTTCCTGACCGGACGACCGGCGCCAGGTCGCCAGATCGCCGTACCAGCCGTCGCCCCACTGCAGGGTCCAGCCGCTGGAGCTGTGGTAGTCGTTGCCCTGCATCTCCACTTCGGAGATGGCGAAGTGCCCTTGGGCCGCCACCACCGGGGCGCCGTCGGTGACGAACACGTTGTTGCGCACCGAGACGGCGCTGATGTTGGGCTGAAGCCGCAGCGCGGGTGCCCGGACCGTGCCGTTCGCCCTGGCCAGCACCGTGTTCTGGTAGATCGCCAGGTTCGCCACCCGGGCTCCGAGCGCCACGATGCCGCCGTAGTCCTGCAGTTTGCGGCCGTTGTCCTGGCTGATGTTGTAGCGGATCGCGTTGTTCGTGTGGGCCGTGTTCGCGACGGCGGAGTACGCCAGGAAGCCCGCGCCGTCGTTGCCGTAGGACAGGTTGTACTGCATCAGCGAGTACGACACGTTGTTGTCCAGGCCGAATCCGCCGCCGTCCACCTGGGATCCGGTGTGGTTGTCGTAGGCGACGTTGCGCTGGAAGACGATCCGTGTCGAGTCGTACGTCCAGATCCCCTCCGGGCCCTCCGCGGCGTTCGGCGAGGACGACGCCCCGTTGTCGTGGGCGACCGATGCCTCGACCACCCCGCCCCGGACACTGCCGAGGACGACGCCGCTGCCGGTGTTGCGTCCGGACTGCGCGTCCCCGGCGTTCTTGAACGCGACCAGTTTGGACACCCTCACCTGCTCGTGTGCGTAGGCGGGGGCGTCCGCGTCGAAGGCGGGGCCGTCCGTGACGAGGCCCGCGTCCTTGTTGTTGTGTACCGCGCAGTCGTCGACGACGATGTCCCGGAAGCCGGATGCCCCGGCGCCGCCGCGCAGCCGGATGCCGTTGCGGAAGCCCGAGACGTCGACGCCCGTGACCCGGATGTACGGCAGTTTCCGCTTGCCCGGCAGGTCGCTGACGAAGCCGATTCCGTCCTGCGACCGGTAGGACGCGGCGTTGCCGGCGAGGACCAGGTCGCGGATCTCGACGCCGCTGGTGTCGTGCACCTCGATGCCGCGCGTGCCCTCGGCCGTGATCATTGCTCGGCCGTCCCCGTAGGAGCCGATCTCCACGGGCTTGTGGGGGTCGCCCGCGTCCCCCCGGCCGATGCTGAGGGTGCCGGGGAAGTGTGCACCGCCCTCGAGCAGCAGACGGTCGCCCGGCTTCAGCCGCACGGCGTCGGCACGCCGCAGCGTGCGCCAGGGGGTCTGCGGGGTCCGGCCGTCGTCCTTGTCGTCACCCTGCGGGCTGACGTAGAAGGTCCGTCCTCCCCGTGGATTCTCCAGCACGGGAACATGCGGGGTGGGCAGGCTGCATCCGGCCAGCAGCAAGCCGATGGCACACAGACCCACCCTGTAGTCGTTCCGCCCGCGCACGATCACTCCTGTCTCTCTGTGACCGAACGGCCTCCGGATAGCAGGAGACCGCGGACCACACCCTGACGTGCGGATCCGACGATCGGCGGTCCAGCACGCGGAGTTCGGCGCAAGACATGCCTGATTGGCCTCCTGCGCGTGCCGCCAACGGGGGTTCCAGGCGCCCCCGGGGCGCTGGGCCGACAGGAGTGCGGCATGATGACGCGCATGTCCTCGCAGTTCCAACCGGTCCTCGATCGCATCATGGCGGAGATCGATCGCACTCCGGGACGCGGCCGGTCCGCCGACTACATCCCCGCCCTCGCCGCCTGGGACCCCCGCCGCTTCGGCATGGCCGTCGCCGAGCTGGACGGCACGGTGTACGGGGTCGGGGACTGGCGCCAGCCCTTCTCCACGCAGTCCATCACCAAGGTCTTCACGCTCGCCCTGGACCTGGCCCGCGAGGGCGACGAACTCTGGGAGCACGTGGGCCGCGAGCCCTCCGGCAACCCCTTCAACTCCCTGGTCCAGCTGGAGTACGAGGACGGCATCCCGCGGAATCCTTTCATCAACGCGGGCGCCCTCGTCGTCACCGACCGCCTGCAGACCCGTACCGGAGACGCGGCCGGCGAGCTGCTGGCCTTTCTGCGCGCCGAGAGCGGCAACCCGAGGCTCGACTTCGACAAGGAGGTCGCCGCCTCCGAGACCGCGCACGGCGACCGCAACGCCGCTCTCGCCCACTTCATGGCGGCCTACGGCAACATCGACAACGACATTCCCGTCCTGCTCGACCAGTACTTCCGCCAGTGCTCCATCGCCGCGTCCTGCGCCGACCTCGCCCTCGCCACCGGCTTCCTCGCCCGGCACGGCATCCGCGCCGACGGCAGCAGGCTGCTCACCCGCAGCCAGGCCAAGCAGGTCAACGCGGTGATGCTGACCTGCGGGACGTACGACGCGGCCGGGGACTTCGCCTACCGCGTGGGGCTGCCCGGCAAGAGCGGCGTCGGCGGCGGGATCATCGCGGTGGTCCCGGGCCGGTGCACGCTGTGCGTGTGGAGCCCGGGCCTGGACGAGCGCGGCAACTCGGTGGCCGGAGTGGCGGCCCTCGACCGGTTCACCACGCTGACCGGGCTCTCGGTGTTCTGAGTCCGAGGCCGGCGTGGGTGCCCTCCGCGGCGGCCGGACGACGTCCTCGGGGTACTCAAGACCCTGGCGTACGACCGTCACCACCACGCACCGGTCACACTCCGGTCCCCGCCCGGAGGGGCCCGCGTCGCCTTCCGGCCACCCGGCGTTGACACGCTGAAGCAGTGTTGGCCATGGCATTTCCCGTCGATATCCGCCGCTGCCAGGTGCTCGGGCTGGCCGGTACCGCCTTTCTCGCGCTGGGCGGTGAGACGGCCGGTGCCCTGCCCGTGCAGGATCTCCTGGCCCCCGCCTCGGTGCAGGCCGCGCTCGGCCTGGTCGGCGTGTACTTCGGCGTCGTGCTGCTGATAGCGGCCTGGGTGCTCCTCGGCCGCCTGGTGCGCGGCCCCCAGCCGCCCACCCCGCGCGCCCTGCTGCTGGTGCTCGCCGTGTGGGCGGCACCGCTGCTGCTCGCACCGCCGCTGTTCAGCCGGGACGTCTACAGCTATCTCGCGCAGGGCGCCATGGTCGACGCCCACATCGACGTCTACGCCCACGGCCCGGCGCAGCTCGGCGGCCCGCTCGCCGACGAGGTGGCCCCGATGTGGCAGCACACCGGCGCCCCCTACGGCCCCGCCTTCCTGGCCCTGGCCTCGGCGCTGTCCGGACTGACCCGCGGTCAGCTCCCCGCCGGCCTGCTCGGCATGCGGCTGGTCGCCCTGCTCGGCGTGGCCCTGATGGCGGTGGCGCTGCCCCGCCTCGCCCGGCACAGCGGCTCCGACCCGGCCGCCGCCCTCTGGCTCGGTGCCCTCAACCCGCTCGTGCTGCTGCATCTGGTCGCGGGCGCCCACAACGACGCCCTGATGCTCGGTCTGCTGGGACTCGGCCTGGTCGCCGCGCGGGGTGACCGCCCGGCCGGCGGCGCCGTCGGAGCCGTCCTCGTGACCCTGGCCGCCCTGGTCAAGGCGCCGGCCGCCCTTGGCCTGCTGGCGGTCGTGGCCCTCCAGGTCCGCTCCGGACGCCGCCCCCTGCCGGCGGTCCTGACCGCGGCGGCCGCCTCCGCCGTGACGACGGTTGCCGCCACGGCAGTCGCCGGCACCGGGTACGGCTGGATCGGCGCCCTGGCCACCCCCGTCTCCCCGCACAACTGGGCCCTGACCAGCCTGCTCGGCCGCGCCACCGGTGCCCTGCTGGAGCACCTCGGCAGCAGCCTGGCCCCGTTGGCCGTGCCGGCCTGGCATCTGTTCGGCCTCGCCGCCACCGCCGTCGCCGTGGCGCTGATATGGCTCCGGCTGCGCGTCAGGCCGGTGTACGCCCTCGGGCTCAGCCTGCTGACGGTCGCCGTGTTCGGCCCGGCGATCCGCCCCTGGTACGTGCTGTGGGGACTGTTCCTCATCGCCGCCGCCGCGCCCAGCACCTCGGTACGGCACCGGGTCGCGGCCCTGGCCGGCGTCCTCGCCCTCGCCGTGCTGCCGAGCGGCGGCCCGGCCGACCTCGGGCAACTCGTGCTCGCCGTCTCCGGCGGGGTGCTCGGCGTGGTCGTGCTGTGGCAGGCCCACCAGGCGGCCCAGGCCCCGGCCCCGGGACGCATGGCGTGAGGGGGCCGCGCACGACCAGGAGCCGTCTGCTGCTGGTCCTCGTCCTCGGCGCCGCGGTCACCGTCTTCACGGCGACCGTGCCGCTGCTGCGCGACTTCTTCGACCTGCGCGTCTACTACGGCACCGTGCACACCTGGGCGCACCACGGCGGACGGATCTACGACTACCAGGTGCCCGGCACCTCGTACGGCTTCACCTATCCGCCGTTCGCCGCGCTCGCCATGCTGCCGCTGGCGCTGCTGGACCGTACCTCGGCGATCGCGGCGTCCCTGCTGGTCAACCTGGCCGCGCTGGCGGTCATCCTGCGGATCCTGGCCGGCCCCGACTGGCGGCGGCACGGCTGGTACCGCTGGTCGCTGTGCCTGTGCCTGCTCGCGCTGTTCGAGCCGCTGCGGGACACCTTCAGCTTCGGCCAGGTCAACCTGGTGCTGCTCGCCCTCGTCCTCGGGGACTGTCTGCTGCTGGCGACCGGCCGGGAGCGCTGGGCGGGCGCCGGCATCGGGCTCGCCGCCGCCGTGAAGCTCACACCCGCCCTGTTCATCGGTCTGCTGCTGCTAGCCGGGCGGCGCCGGGCGGCCGGCGTCGCGACGGCCGTGGCCGCCGTCGCGACCGCGCTGGCCGCCTGGGCGGACCCGCGGGCGTCCCGTTTCTACTGGACCCAGGCGCTGTGGGACACCGGCCGGGTGGGCCGGCTCGACTATGTGTCGAACCAGTCGCTCCAGGGTGTGCTGGCCCGCCTCGGCGAGCCGGGCCGCCCGCTGTGGGCGACGGCGGTCCTGCTGACCCTGTGCGTCTGGGCATGGCGGGCGCGTCGGGCGGTGCAGGCCGGTGACTGGACGGCGGCCTTCGCCCTCACCGGGGCGGCGGCCTGCCTGGTCAGTCCCATCACCTGGGTGCACCACCTGGTGTGGCTGCTGCCGTCGTTCGCCGTGCTGCTGCGCGCAGGGCACCCGCGGATCGCGGGCGCCCTGTACGCGGTGCTGTGCACGAGCGTGGTCTGGCTGTGGTTCGACGACGCCTCCGGCATCGGCGGCTTCCTCGGCAGCAACACCTACACCTGGATCACGCTGGGGCTGCTGCTCGGCCTGCCGACGGGTCAGCCGCGCGGGGTGCGCTTGCCCCTGGCCCGCAGCGCCACCACCACGGCGGCGCGCAGCGCCACGACCGCGGCGCCGGCGACGAGTCCCGCGAGCCCCGCGACGACGGCGGGGCCCGGCCAGCCCGAGCGGTCCGGTGTCTGCGACGTGCCCGCGGCCACCGGTTTGGCCGGCGACACCGGCCGCGACTTGACACGCAGCCCGTCCAGCGAGCCGACCGGGTCCACCCGGCCGGCCGCCGCGAAGCCCCAGTCCAGCAGCTCGCGCGCCTCCTGGTACACCGCCAACCCGCCGCCCGTCTGAGGGTTCATCACGGTCACCACCAGCGTGCGGCCGCCATGGCGGGCCGCGGCCACCAGGGTGTTGCCCGCTTTGCTGGTGTAGCCGTTCTTGATGCCGATCAGCCCGGGATACTTGCCCACGCCGTTCTGGCCGGTCAGCAGCCGGTTGGTGTTCCTGATGCCGTACGTCGAGCCCTCACCGGGGAAGAACGCCTCGGCGGTGGAGCAGTACCGGGCGAAGTCGGGATTGCGCAGGCCCTCCCGGCCGAAGACCGCCAGGTCGTAGGCGGAGGACACCTGGCCGTCGGCGTCGTAGCCGTCGGGGGAGACGACATGGGTGTCCATGGCGCCGAGCGAGCGCGCCTTGACCTGCATCTCGGCGGCCGTGGCCTGCCAGCCGCCGTTCATCGAGGCGAGGACGTGCACGGCGTCGTTGCCGGAGTTGAGGAAGACCCCGCGCCACAGGTCGGCCACCCGGTAGGTGAGTCCCTCCTTGACGCCGACCAGGCTGCTGCCCTGGCCGATGTCCGCCAACTCCGCGTTGCGCACGGTGTGCCGCATCCCGGCGGGCAGGGAGGGCAGCACGGTGAGGGCGAACAGGGTCTTCAGGGTGCTTGCGGGCGGCAGTTTGCGGTGCGCGTCGCTCGCGGCCAGCACCGCCCCGCTGCCGGCGTCGGACACCACCCAGGACAGCGCCGACACCTTCGGCAGCTCGGGCGCGTCCGGGTGCGGCCGGACCAGGGAGCCGGAACGGTAGAGCTGGTTCGGCCCGGGCATCGCCGCCCCGGGCTCCGGCGGGCCGGGTTCCCCGGCACGGGGCCCGGCGGAGGCGGCGGCCGGGGTGAGTGCCAGCACACCCGCCACGCACAGGGAACAGGCCGACACGGCCACCCGATGAGAAAGTCCGGTGATCATGTGATCAACGTACGAACAGGTCCGTCATCCCTCGCGCTGGAGGGGCCGTTCGGCCCAGGCGAGTAACCCGTAAGCCGCACCCGGCCGCCTCCGGGCGGGCTCAGCCGGCGGGCAGGGTGGGCCGGATCTGCCGCAGGAACGCGGCGTTGTCGGGCGTGGCGCGCAGCCGTTCCAGGAGGGTCTCCAGACCGGACGGACCGCCCTCGCGGGAGCGCAGGACGCGGCGCAGACCGTGTACGGCCGTCAACTCGGACGGAGTGAGGAGGAGTTCCTCGCGACGGGTGCCGGTGGCGTCCAGGTCCACGGCGGGGAAGAGACGCCGGGCGGCGGCTTCCCGGTCCAGGCGCAGCTCCATGTTGCCCGTGCTCTTCAGCTCCTCGAAGTAGTAGCCGTCGGCGCGGGAGCCGGTGTCCACCAAGGCGGTGGCGAGGATCGTCAGCGAGCCGCCCTCCTCGGCCTGGCGGGCGGCACCGAAGAACCGCTTGGGGCCGATCAGCGCGCCCGCGTCGACACCGCCGCTCAGGGTACGGCCGCCGGCGGCGGAGGCGTTGTTGTGCGCCCGGCACAGCCGGGTCAGCGAGTCCAGCAGGATCACGACGTCCTCGCCGGCCTCCACCAGGCGCTTGGCCCGCTCGACGACCAGTTCGGCCAGGGCGATGTGCTCCTTGGGCGTCCGGTCGAAGGTGGAGGCGTACACCGCGCCGCGCACCGAGCGGCGCACCTCGGTGACCTCCTCGGGGCGCTCGTCCAGCAGCAGGACGATCAGACGGCACTCGGGGTGGTTGCCGGCCACGGCGGCCGCCAGTTGCTGGAGCAGCACCGTCTTGCCGCTCTTCGGCGGGGCCACGATCAGTCCGCGCTGGCCCTTGCCGAGCGGAGCGAAGAGATCGGCGACGCGCCCGGCGACTTTGGACGCGGGGTGTTCCAGGCGGATGCGCTCGTGCGGGTGGAGCGGGGTGAGGTCGCGGAAGTGACGCCGGCCGCGGACGTCCGCCGGGTCGTGTCCGTCGACGCGCGTGACCTCGGTCAGGGCGCGCCGGTCACCCCGTACCCCTTCGACGAGGTCGCCCTTGCGCAGTCCGTGGCGCCGGATCAGGGCCGGGGAGAGCTGCGGGTCGCCGGGGGAGGACAGGAGGCTCGGGCCCCTCAGGTGCCCCTTCCCCTGCGTGTCGATGTCGAGGACACCGGTGACGAGCCGGGAGACCGGGGTCTGCTGGACCACGGGAGGGTGTTCGAGTGTGGTGGTCATGGTGGGAGTCCTTTCACGGACGGGACGAAGAAGGAGTGGGAAGGAGAGAGGCCGCGAGCGGGAGGCTGGACAACTGCCTCCGGGCGGCGGGAACGACACCTCGAGTACGGCGGAGACGCCCTGGTCACGAGGTGGTGCAGGGAAGAAGCCCGGGCCGGTCGGAAGCCTGGCCGAGGGGCTGATGGAGAGAACGGCGGCATCGGTGCCCGTACTACGGGAGACGCACATGCGCTGATCGCACTATACCCGTGCGCTCGCTTCGGTCAACATGACGCCGTCCGCGTCCATTCCCGGGTTCCGGCAGGGCCGGAGCGGTGCGCCCTCGCCCTCTTCGCAGGTCCGTCAGGTCATGGAACCGCATCAGATGTCCCCAGACCATAACGGTCCCGGACGTCAGGGGACTTGACCGTCAACCGTGGACTATGTTCCAGACATGTCCACGCCACCGCAGCCCCCGCAGCCGGCCGACCAGCCGGTTCCGCAGCCCCAGCAGCCCGCGCAGGCGCCGGCCGTCCCGCCGCAGCCGACGGCCTACCCCTACCCGAACCCGCAGTCCCCGCCGCAGGGCAACTTCTACGCCCAGCCCACGCTGGTCGGCCAGCCGCAGCCGGGTCAGTTCGGTCAGCCGGGCCAGGCGGGCCAGCCGGGCCAGTTCGGTCAGCCGGGCCAGCCGCAGCCGGGGAACCCCTACGCCCAGGCTCCCCAGTTCGCAGCCGCGGTGCCGCCCGTCCCTCCGTCCGGTGGCGGGGCAGCCGGCAAGGCGGTGCTGTGGGCAGCGGTCGGCGCGGTCATCGCCTCCGCCGCCTGGGCGGGCGGCGTCCTCCTCGCCGGCGGCAAGGGTGACGGCGCGGACCTGCGCGGCTACTCGGCGCCCTCCGACATGTGCTCCAGCGCCGACTACTCCTCGTTCAAGGACGAGTACCCCGAGGGTGACTCCTCGCCGACCAAGACCTCTCTCAAGGACACGGCGCTGGACGAGAGTTACTGCTACGTGGACCTGAAGAAGACGGGCTCCTCATATGCCGACGCCTATCTGTCCATGCAGCTCGACCTGCACAGGAAGACCGATCCGGGGCCCGAGTTCACGGCCCAGTGGAAGAACTACGGTGACAGCCACACCGGTTACGACGTCTCCCCGGTCAGCGGCATCGGCGACGAGGCCTACCTGGTCAGCCAGGACACCACCCGCGGCTCCTCCAGCAGCGGTGCCCGCTATGCCACGCTCGCGGTCCGAGACGGCTGGGTGACGTACACGATGAGCTACAGCGCCTACCTCACCTCGTACGACCAGGACAAGAACCCGCCCGCGCTCAGTGATGTGGACGACTGGCTGAAGAAGGACGCCAAGGCCACGCTGGGGCAGCTCAAGGGCTGACCCCGGGCTGCCGCCTCGGGGCGCGTTCACGCCGACCGCGCCTCCGCCTCCTTCACGATCTCGTCGAACCGCGCGCCCATGGCCTCGGCGAGGGCGTGCGCCCCGGACAGCGGGCGGACCATGACCATGAGCTCGTCGATCAGGCCGTCCTCGTTCACATGCAGGAAGTCGCAGCCGGTCAGCTCGCGGTCGCCCACCCGGGCGGTGAAGACCAGCGCGTGGTCGGGCGCGGCCGGGTCGCCGATCTCCCGGACGTACCGGAAGTCCTCGAAGACCTGGGAGACCGCGCGCAGGATCGCCGCGGTGATCGCCTTGCCCGGATACGGCTTGAAGACGACCGGGCTGGTGAAGACGACGTCCTCGGCCAGCAGTGCCTCGACGGCGTCGATGTCCCCGGCCTCGACCGCCGCACGGAACGCGTGCATCGGATCACCTCGCAGAGTCAATGAGCATGGTCAATGAGCGTGAACATGAGCCTAGTCAATTAATTGAATAGGTGCGGATGAGAATAATCAACGGCTGCTAGTCTGTCCATATGTCGCTCAAGTACGCCGTCCTGGCAGCCCTGCTGGAGGGCGAGGCCTCGGGCTACGAGCTGTCGAAGTCGTTCGACGTCTCGCTCGCGAACTTCTGGCCCGCCACCCCGCAGCAGCTCTACCGGGAGCTGGAGCGGCTGGCGCAGGACGGGCTGGTGCAGGCCCGGACGGTGCAGCAGGAGCGGCGGCCGAACAAGCGGATGTTCACGCTCACCGAGACGGGCCGGGCCGAGCTGGACGCCTTCGCCGCCGAGCCGCCCAAGCGGCCCACCGCCATCCGCGACGAACTCCTCATCAAGATCCAGGCGATGGACGGCGGCGACCCGGAGGTCACCCGCGCGCTGGTCGAGGAGCGCATGGGCTGGGCGCGCGGAAAGCTCGACCGCTACCGGCGGGTGCAGCGCCGGCTCCTCGACGGCCGGACCGAGGACGAGTACCTCCGCAGCGACGACCGCGTCGGCCCGTACCTCACCCTCATGGCCGGGATCGCCTTCGAGGAGGAGAACCTGCGCTGGTGCGAGCGGGTGCTCGCGGTCCTGGCACAGCGGGTGGCCCTAGGCTGAGGAGATGTTCGGTCCCGAAGGCCCCGGCCTGCGTGAACTCGCCGTGCAGGCGCTGTCGTCCGTCGAGCACGGCTACGACCTGCTCGCCCCGAAGTTCGACCACACGCCCTTCCGGACACCCGACGGCGTCCTGGAGTCCGTGGCGAAGACACTGACCCCGCTCGGCCCGTTCGAGGACGGTCTCGACCTGTGCTGCGGCACGGGCGCGGGCGCCGAGGTGCTCACCGGGCTGTGCCGCCGCAGCGTCACCGGGGTCGACTTCAGCGCGGGCATGCTGGACGTCGCCCGGCACCGGGCGCGGTCCGCCGGCGGGCCCGAGGTCGCCTGGGTGCGCGGCGACGCCCGTGCCCTGCCGTTCGCGGCCGCCTTCGATCTCGTGGTCTCCTTCGGGGCTTTCGGCCACTTCCTGCCGCGCGAACTGCCGGGTCTGTTCGCCCGGGTCCACTCCGTCCTGCGGCCGGGCGGACGGTTCGCCTTCCCGGTGCTCGCCCCGCCCCGACCGACACAGGCCGGCTTCTGGATGCTGCTCGGCTTCGACGCGGTGATGCGGGTGCGCAACGCGCTGTGGCGGCCGCGGTTCGTCATGTACTACCGGGCCTTCCGGCTCGGCCGCGTGCTCGGCGAGCTGGGCCGTGCCGGGTTCGCCGTCGAGCTGCACCCCCTGCCCGAGTTCGGGCGTCGCGGCGACGGCAGCCCACGGGCCCGGCTGGTCGTGGCCCGGCGGACTCAGCCGGCCGCCGGCAGCATGAACTCGTAGACCAGCGCGTCCCGTTCGGCGTCCACCACCAGATCGGTGATCTCCAGCGGCCGGGCGTACTGGTCGTGCACCCGCCGGGTCACCCGCACCGAGGAGGCGCCGTCGACCTGGGTGATGGAATCTCGCTGGTGCAGGGACAGGCCGGCCTTGCGCATCCAGTCGTAGGCCCGGCGCAGCTGCGCGGGGGTGGTGCCGTCGGCCCGGCCCCGGTAGCGGGCCAGCTCCGCCACCTCGGCCAGCGCCACCGCCGAGAACGACGTCACCGCCGTCCGCAGCGACCGGCCGTCCGGCGTGGCCGAGCGGTAGCGGTGCACCAGCGTCGGCCGGTGCGGGGCCAGGCCCAGCGCCCGCGCGTGCTCATCCGGCGGCACCTCCCAGGTCACCGTGGCCCGGGCGACCGCTGACGGGTCCGTCGAACGGGCGCCCAGGGGGAAGGCCGGCGTCCCCGGCGTCGTGACCGGCCGCGCGGGCAGCGTGGCATGGCTGCCCCGCCGGTCGGTGGAGACGGCACCGCTGCGCCGCAGCACCTCCAGCGCCTGCCGGACGGTTTCCCGGCTGACCTGGAAGTAGGCGGCCAAGTGCCGCTCGCCCGGCAGCCGTTCGCCCGGTGGAATGGCGCCTGCGCGCAGTTCGTCGAGGAGCAGCGCCGCGATCCGTCCGTACAGGGGCCGGTCGTCGCTCTGCGCGGGTTCGTGCGGGGTGGTGCGGGCCATGCCGCGCCCTCCTGTTGTGACAAGACGTAGTCGTGCGGGCTCGTTGCGCGACCACAATTAGCATTGGTCTAAACCACAAGGGAAGAGTGGTCTGCCGGTTCGGCCGAAACCCACCCGCGCGATCACGCCGTCACAGGGCGCTGTACAGAGCGTCGATCAGCGCCATCTTCCGTGGGTCGTCGGCGATGCGCGGCCCCATCCGGTTCAAGACGTACCCCAGTGACACGCCCGCCTCGGGATCGGCGAGTCCGCACGAGCCACCGAACCCGTCATGACCGAAAGCCCGCGGGTTCGGGCCGTACGACCCCTGCGGACCGCTCAGCCACAGACCGAGCCCCGCCTCGGTCTCCCGCTCGAAGCCGGCGCCCAGCACCAGATCGCGGCAGCTTCCCTGGCCCTCGCGCACCTGCTCCGCCGCTTCCGGCGACAGAAGACGCCGCCCGCCGTGGCGGCCGCGCCCGGCCAAGACGCCGTACAGCGCCGCGACGGCGCGTGCGGTGCCGTGCCCGTTCGCCGCGGGGATCTCCGCCGCCCGCCACTCGGGCGTGTTCGCCTCCGCCGCGCCGACCACCGGATTGGTCAGCGCCGCCAGCGCGGCGGGCGCCAACTGGCCGAAGACCGCCGCTTGTTCACTGCGGGAGGCGGCCGGCGGACGCACCAGCTCGGCAGCCCGGCCCGCCTCCTTCGCCGGCAGTCCGACCGTGAAGTCGATCCCGAGCGGCCCGGTCACCTCCCGCTCCAGGAAGGCCCCCGGCAGCAGCCCCGAGATCCGCCGCACGACCTCGCCGACCAGATGGCCGTACGTCAGCGCGTGATACCCGGAGCGGGTGCCCGGCTCCCACCACGGCGCGGTCGCCGCCAGCCGGGCGGTCGTCAGCTCCCAGTCGTACAGCTCCGCCACCGAGTGCGGCTCGCGCAGCCCGGACAGCCCGGCGCGGTGCGACAGCAGATGCCGTACGAGCACCTTCTCCTTGCCCGCCGCCGCGAACTCGGGCCAGTACGCGGCCACGGGCGCGTCGAGGTCGAGCAGTCCCCGGTCGGCGAGCAGATGCGCGCACAGGGCCACCGGCCCCTTGGTGGTGGACCACACGTTCACCAGCGTGTCGCGCTCCCACGGCCGGTTGCCGGCCGCGTCCGCCCAGCCGCCCCACAGGTCCACCACGGTGGTGCCGTCGACGGTCACCGCCACCGCGGCGCCCAGTTCGCCCCGCTCCCGGAAGTTGTCCTCGAATGCCTCCCGCACCGCCGCGAAGCGCGCGTCGCAGTGGCCGTGGACCTGTGTCTCGTGCCCGGGCATGGGACCTCCGTCGTCGCCGGAAACGCGGGCCGCGGCGCCGCGACCCGGGTGCCCCGAACGTACCGACTGGTCGGACTGGAGGGAAGTGCGCGGCACGCCCTCGCGCCCGCCCGCCGCCTCAGGCGTACGACCGCAGCCAGCGCAACTGCTCCACCTCGTGGAAGGGACCGCCGCCCTCGTGGTCGTTGAAGTCGTAGACCTCGATCGCCTTGTCCTCGTGCGCCCAGGCGTTGAACGCGGCGAACACGGTCGACGGCGGGCAGGTCTGGTCCTCAAGCGCCGCCGAGAAGAGGGCCGGGGCCCGGCCGCGGGCCGCGAAGTGCACCCCGTCGAAGTAGGACAGCGTGCGCAGCACCTCCGCCGAGCGGCCCCGGTGCGTCTTGAGGAACAGTCCGATCTCGCGGTAGGGGTGCCGGTCCGTCAGCGTGGTCGCGCGCGGGAAGTCGCACAGGAACGGCACGTCCGGTGCCACCGCGGCCAGGTCGGGGACCAGGCCGCCGACGGCCAGGGTGATGCCGCCGCCCTGGCTGGCGCCGAGCGCCACGGTGCGGCCCGAGTCGGTCAGCGGGTGTGAGCGGGCCGCCTCGACGGCGCGTACGGCGTCCGTGTACACCCGGCGGTAGTAGTAGTTCTCGGGCGCGTCGATGCCCCGCGTCATGAAGCCGGGGTACGCCGGGGCCGCGCCGACCGGGTCCGCCGTGCCGCCCCCGGCGCCCCAGGCGCTGCCCTGGCCGCGGGTGTCCATCACGAAGTGCGCCCGGCCCGTCGAGGCCCACAGCAGGTTCTCGTGCGGCAGCCCGCGCCCGCCGCCGTAGCCGACGAACTCCACGATCAGCGGCAGGGGTTCGGTCGCGCCGGCCGGCAGCCGGAGCCAGCCCCTGACCGGGTGGCCGCCGAACCCCGCGAACGTCACGTCGAACACCTGGACCGTCGCCAGCCCGGTGTCCACCGGCTCGAAGCGGGCGTCCAGGTCGTGCTCGCGCGCCTCCTCGAGGGTCTTGTCCCAGAAGGTGTCGAAGTCCTCGGGCTCGGTGGACTCGCTGCGGCGCTCGTGAAGTTCGTCCAGGGGCAGGTCGAACAGGGCCATCTACAACCACCTTTGCGAAGGGAGACTGCGTCAGCTCACCGTACGTGGGTGTCGCAGGGCCGGCCAGTAAGCGTTTGCCCCCGCTCGGCGGCGGGGCGCCTGTCCCTCACGTCCGCGGCTGGGTCCACCTCGGTCCCGTCCGCGCCCACTCCCGTTCCCACTCCGCCAGCCGGTGGCGCAGCGCGATCCGGCGCTCCATGGCGTGTCCGAGGAGTACCACGGCCGCTGTGCCGCCCGCCGCGACCAGGCCGACGGTCACCGTGTGCTGCCACACCGCCGCGTCGTCCGGCGGCGGCGCGACACTGCGGCCCCGGGCGTCGAACCACACCGAGACCGTGTCACCGGTATGGGTTCCCGCCGGCACCCGGGCCCATGCCGTACGGGTTCCCTTGCCGGGCTCGGTCCAGCGGACCTGGGCGCGGTACGCGTACGCGCGACCGCCCTGTTCGGCGGAGAGCCGCTCGGGCGGGGAGCCGACCACCTGCGCACGGATCCGGTGGCGCTCGGCCCGCTGGGTGGCGGCGACGGCCCGGGCCGTGTCATGCGCGTATAGGCCCGCGGCCACGCCCACCAGCGGTGTGACGACGAAGAGCAGGACGGCCACGACCAGCATCGTCCATGCCTCCACGACATCCGAGTGACGCCGCAGCGGATTGCGCCGCCAGCGCCAGCCACACACCCGGGTACGCATGTCCACCTCCTTGCACCGTCGGAGCCGGAGAGCCGACGAGCCCGTCCGAACGGCCCGTCACCCCCCCGCTCACGCACACGAGCGTCCACACCCGTCTCGTACCCCGTACGGAGCACCTCGCTCACGCAGCGAACCGCGACTTCGAGCCCACCTGGAGCACGGAACGCGCCACGCGCCCCGGGACCGTGCGTACGACCCCGGCGCGCGACCGGGACGGTCAGCCGAAGCGCTCGATCCGGATCCGGTCCACCGGCTGGCCCGCCGCGACCAGCAGCCGGGACGCGTGCTCGGCGAACCCGTTGGATCCGCACACATAGGCCTCCCACCCACCGGGAGGCTGCTCGGCCAGGAGAGGCGCCACATGTGCGGCTGCCATACGTCCCACGGGCACTCCCTGTGGGGCGCTGCGAGTGAAGACAGGCGTCGTCTCCGCGCCGAGCTCCGCCGAGTAGATCAGCTCCTCGGGGCTGCGCGCGGACACCAGCATGCGCAGCGGCACGGTGGGACCGTGCCTGCGGTGGTGCCGCACCATCGACATCAGCGGGACGATCCCGGAGCCGGCGCCGATCAGCAGCGCGGGCCGGTCACCCGGCCAGGCGAAGAAGCCGCTCAGCGGCCCGCGCACCTCGACCGTGTCACCGGGGCGGGCGACCGTGTGGAACCAGCCGGAGACCTCGCCGTCCGGCACCTGGTCCAGGGTCAGCTCGATGTGCCCGGAGTCGTCCGGCGCCGAGGCGATCGAGTAGTGGCGCTGGGCCACGTACCCGTCCGGCGCGGTCAGACGCAGCATCAGATGCTGCCCGGGCAGATGCCCCGCCCAGCCCGGCACCGCCAGCCGGAAAGTGGCCGCGTGCGGTGTCTCACGCCGTACCTCCACCACGGTGGCGATCTGCCACACCGCCGCAACCTGCCCACTCACCGCGATCCGCCCGGGCACGGCGAAACGCGCGGCGGGGACGGCGGTGCTGGAGGGCGGGGCGGGGGCGGTCGGGGCCGGGGTCGTGTGGGGGGCGGCCGCATCCGGGGCCGGAGTCGTCGGGTTCCGGTTCCCGGGTACGGCCCTGGCGGTCAGGTTCTGGGCCGTGCTCACGGCCGCGGCCTCGGCGGGGGCCGGGCCCGGGGCGGCAGCGTGGGCAAGCTCCTCCCGCGGCCGAGCGCCTGCTTGCGGTGCCGTGGTGCCGGCGGTCGTGTCCGGTGGGGGAGTCGTCGGCTCCGGGGTCGTGGTGCCGTCGGTCGGGGCCGGAGGCTGGGCCGCGGTCGGAATCATTCGTTCCGGACGGGGGGTGTGGGGCGCCGTGTCAGTCACCGGAGTACCGCTGCTCCTCCCAGGGGTTGCCGCGTTCGTGGTAGCCGTTGCCTTCCCAGAAGCCCGGTTCGTCGTGGTCGAGGAGTGTGAGGCCGGCGATCCACTTGGCGCTCTTCCAGAAGTACAGGTGGGGCACCAGCAGCCGGGCCGGGCCGCCGTGTTCGGCCGGCAGTGGCTCGCCGTCGTACTCCCAGACGATCCAGGCCCGCCCGCCGGTGACGTCGGCGAGCGGCAGATCGGTGGTGTAGCCGGTGTGGGAGCGGGCGAGCACATGGGTGGCGGACACATGGGGCCGGACCACATCGAAGAAGGCGTCGAGGGAGACTCCGCCGAAGCGCACACCGAACTTCGACCAGCCGGTCACACAGTGGATGTCGCCGTCGTACGCCGACGCCGGCAGCGCGTGCGCCCCCTCCCAGTCCCAGGTGTGCGGCCGCTCGACGAGGCCGTCGAGCCGGAGGGACCAGTCGGCCGGTGCGAGGTCCGGGGTGACTTCGGCGGACAGGACGGGCCAGTCCTCGCCCGCGTCGTACTGCCCGGGCGGCAGCCCCGGGTTGTGGACGCGCGGGCGGCCTGTGAAGCCTCGCGTAACGTTCATCCTTCAACCGTACGTGGTCGTTCCAGGTGCTCCGTCCCTGGTGACCATCCCGCACGCCCGGATGATTGCGGCCGTATGAACTCTTTCGGGCCTGGGGAATAGCTCTGCGGCGCTTCTCCTTTGCGCTCGATGCCGGCACCGGTAGACCGGTGACAGCGCGAGAGAAGCGAGGGAAGAGCATGCCCAAGGCGTATGTCTACATGCGGCACGGAGGACCGGAGGCCGAGGCGCTGATCGGTCTCGACCGTCCAAGTCCTGGCCCCGGAGAGATCCTGATCGCGGTCCGCGCGGCGGGCGTCAACCCCGTCGACTGGAAGCTGCGCCAGGGCTTCCGCCGCCCCGGCGAGGTCGAGCGTGTCTTTCCGGTGGTGTTCGGCAGCGAGGCCGCCGGCGTCGTCGAGGAGGCCGGCCCGGGGGTCACCGGCTTCGCCGCCGGCGACGAGGTGTTCGGCAGCGCCCTCCACGGCGCATACGCCGAGTACGCCCTGCTCACCGCCGAGATGACCGCCCACAAGCCCGCCGCGCTGTCCTTCGGTGACGCCGCCACCCTCCCGGTCGCCGCCGCCACCGCCTACGACGGCGTCCGCCAGCTCGACCTGCCGGGGGGCTCGACCCTGCTGGTGACGGGCGCGGGCGGCGGCGTCGGCAGTGCGGCCGTGCAGATCGCCCGCGCCTTCGGACTGCGGGTCGTGGGCGTGGCGAGCGAGGGCAAGAGGGAGTTCGTGGAGTCGTTGGGCGCGGTGCACGTGTCCTCCGGGCCCGATCTGGCCGAGCGGGTGCGGGCCGCCGCGCCGGACGGGATCGACGGGGCGTACGACCTGGTGGGCGGCCCGGTGCTCACCGAGGCCGCCGAGCTGCTGAAGGACCGCGGCAAGCTGGTCACCGCGGGCTCGCCGCAGGCGGAGGTGGCCGCGCTCGGCGGCGCCGCCGTCCAGCGGGTCCGCACCGCCGCCGTCCTCGAGGCGGTGGCCGATCTCGCCGTACGCGGCGCTCTGAAGCCGCACATCACCCGCGCCTTCCCGCTGGAGCAGGCCGGCCAGGCGCTGCGCGCGGTCGAGGACGGGCACGCCCTCGGCAAGATCGTGATCGAGGTGGCCGCGTGAGCCTCATAGCCGGAGCGGGCGTCGGCGACGGCCCCGCCGCCGACGCCCCGCACGTCCTCGACAACCCCGCCCTCGCCTCCCTGACCGGCCCGCACGCCCACTTCGCCGAGCGGCGCGGCCGCGTGCTGCGCTACCCCCTGGACGTCTCTCCCTGGCCGGCGCTGCCCGACGAACCGGACGCGCGGGACTGGGCGGATTTGGCCGCGCTGGCCGGTCCCGGCGCGGAGATCCCGCTGCCGGGCTACCGCGGCGAGGTGCCTGAGGGCTGGGAGATCACCTTCCGGATCGACGGGGTGCAGTTCGTGGACGACGGCCTGGCCGCCGCGCCGGACGCGGAGGCCGTCCGCCTCGGCCCGGCGGACGTACCCGAGATGCTCGACCTCGTGGCCCGTACCCGGCCCGGACCGTTCCTGCCGCGGACCGTCGAACTCGGCACCTACCTCGGCATCCGCCGCTCCGGCGCGCTGATCGCCATGGCCGGGGAGCGGCTGCACCCGCCGGGCTGGACCGAGATCAGCGCGGTCTGCACCGACCCCGCCTTCCGCGGCGAAGGCCTCGCCACCCGGCTGATCCTCGCGGTCGCGCACGGCATACGGGAGCGCGGAGAGACGCCCTTCCTGCACACGAGCGCCCGGAACACGGGCGCGATCCGGCTGTACGAGTCCCTCGGCTTCCGGCTGCGCCGCCGTACGGCGTTCCTCGCGGCGCGCGCCCCCGAGCGGCTGGCCGACGAGCGGACCGCGGTGCCGGTGGCATGAACCTCCCGCCCGGTACTGCGCCCCGAAAAGCCGCCGGTCAGCCGGCCCCGGCCGCGCCCGGACCCGCGTTGTACCGCTCCAGGTAGGCCGCGAAGCGCACCAGGTCCTCCTCCGGCCAGCCCGCGAGCCGCTCCCGGAACGCGGCCCGGCGGCTGCGGGTGACCTGGGCGAGGATCTCCCGGCCGGCCTCCGTCAGATGCAGCACCTGGACCCGGTGGTCCTCCGGGTCCAGACGGCGCTCGATCAGCCGGGCCCGCTCCAGCGCGGCCACCTGGCGGCTGACGGTGGACTTGTCCAGGGCGTAGTGGGCGGCCAGGTCCGTCGCCCGGCAGCCGCCCTGCTCCTCCAGATGGCCGAGGAGGGTGTACGACACCAGGGACAGTTCGGGATGCATGCGGCCCGCCGAGGCGCGGGCCCGGCGGGCGAAGATGGTCATCTCGCGCTGGATCGTCTCGACGGCCGACTCCGCTGCGCTCACGGGAATACCTCCTCCGGGCGTTCTAGTTGTATAGTACAACTTGATGTGAGAGTTGTATAAGCCAACTACTTGGAGGTCGCGCGCGATGAGGTCACCCGCACTGCGCCATGTGCTCACGCACCTGATCACCCCGCTGCTGATGTGCCTGGGCATGGGGCTCGCGTACATGGGGGCCTTCGTAACCCCGGAGCCGCACCACCTGCCGGTCGCCGTCGTCGGCAGCTCCCCGCAGGCGAAGGTCTTCGCCCAGACGGTCAAGGACACCGCCGGGGACAAGCTCGACGTCCGCACGGTCGCGAGCCGCGCCGACGCCGTCGGCCTGCTCAAGTCCCGCGATGTGACCGGCGCCTACGTCCCGAGCGCCAAGGCGCCCGAGCTGCTGGTGGCGAGCGCCGCCTCCGACATGGGCGCGACGGCCGTCGAGAAGGTCTTCACACCGGTCGCCGCCAAGGAGGGCGTGCCGCTGAAGGTCACCGACCTGGCCGAGCCGGTCGCCGACGACCCCACGGGGCAAGGCCTGTTCTTCCTGCTGATCGCCCTCAGCATCGGCTCCTACGCCTCGGTCGCCGCCCTCGGTGCCGCGGGCGCCGCCCTCTCGATGCGGGTGCGGGCGCTGCTCGCGCTCGCTGTCTCCGCCGTGGTCAGCGGCATCGGCGCGCTGCTCGCCGGACCGGTGTTCCACCTCGCCCACCACGACCTCGCGGGCGTGTGGGGCATGGCCTGGCTGTACTCGGCCGGCATCCTCTTCATCGGCGTCGGCCTGCACACCTTCCTGAAGCGGTGGACCACGCTCACCATGATGGTGCTGTTCGTGATGCTCAACTTCACCAGCTCCGGCGGGTTGTTCCGCCCCGAGCTGCAGAACGGCTTCTTCGGCACGCTGCACGCCTTCTGGAACGGCGCCGGATTCGTCGAGGGCGTCCGCAGCCTGCTGTACTTCGGCGACGACGGTCTTGCGCGCAACGTGTGGACCCTCGGCATCTGGCTGCTGGTGGGCCTGGTCGTGACCGGGATCGCGGCCCTGTACGAGCGGCCCCGCCGGGCCCGGCACGCGGCCGGCCACACCGGCGCCGCGACCGCGACCGCGACGACCGCCACGCCCGCCGTGGTGCCGGCCCGGCCGGAGGCGGCGCGGGCGGCCGAGGAAAAGGCCGGGGAAATGGCCGAGGAGGACGCCGGGGAGGCCGCCGAGGAAGAGATCGAGGAGACCGTCGGCGTCTGACCCGAGGACGTCAGGGACAGGGAGCGCGCCCGGCGACGGGCGGGGGCTCCCTGCCGACACGTCCTCGGACGGGGCCCCACCCGCCCATTCATCCAGCCGCCGACCCGATCGTCACCACCCGCGCCCACGCCGGCGGCGCGTCCGGCAGGTAGTCGGGATCGTCCTCGTCGTACGACCCGCCGGCCCGGGGAAACAGCCCCACCACCGTCCGGCACGGCGGCCGTTCGTCCGGCCACGGAGTCTGACCGTCCGTCAGGGCCACGACCACATCCGGCCGGGTCCGCAGCGCGCGGGCGAACCCGGTGCGCAGATCCGTCCCGCCGCCGCCCACCAGCTCGATGCCCTCCGTCCGGCACAGCGGCTGCACGGTCCGGGCCGCGGCATCGCAGGACAGTACGGAGACCAGGTCCCGCCGGCCGCCCGCGGCCCGGCAGATCGCCGCCACCTCCAGCAGCGCGCTGCCCAGTTCGGCGTCGCTGACCGACCCCGAGGTGTCGATGACGACACACACCCGGGGCGGCCGGCGCCGCAGACTCGGCAGGACGACCCCGGGCAGCCCGGCCGACCGCCGCGCCGGACGGCCGTAGCTGTAGTCCTCGCCCGCACCCGGCGCGGAGACCGCCGACCGCAGCGCCGAGCCCAGCAACTGGCGCCAGGGCTGCGGCGGATGGAACACCTCCTGCGCCCACCGCCGCCAGCCCTGCGGTGTGTCTCCCGGGCTGGCCTTGATGCCCTGCGCCACCCGGAACCGGACCGCGTCCCGCTCCTGCTCGCTGAGCCCGTGCGCGC
Organism: Streptomyces sp. NPDC054783; assembly: GCF_053611725.1. Lineage (NCBI taxonomy): Bacteria > Bacillati > Actinomycetota > Actinomycetes > Kitasatosporales > Streptomycetaceae > Streptomyces > Streptomyces sp. NPDC054783. The sequence goes on from NZ_JBSHAY010000029.1 coordinate 75,492, forward strand.
CGTCCGGCCCCAGCTCCCACGCCCTGTCCAGCCCGTCGGCGCCGCTGCCGCAGTCCAGCCAGGCCAGCCGCTGAAGCCGCGGGCCGAGCCGGAAATGGCGCAGGTAGTCCTCCATGAGCTCGCCCGGGCACAGCCCCAACTTCTCGGGTGTCACCGCGCCTTCGGGCTCCACCAGCCCGTCGCCGTACACATCGTCGTTGATCTCGCAGTCGGCGGCGATGTTCATGCGGAGCCGTTCCGCGGGCCCGGACAGCCGGCGCTCGCGGGCGTACCGCTCGCTGCGCCCGTGATGGTCGCGCAGCAGATGCGCCACCTCGTGCACCCACACCGCCGCCAGCTCCTCCAGCGGTGTGCGGTCCACGAACGCCGGGGAGACGTAGCACCGCCAGTACCGGTCGACCCCCATCGTCGGAACCTCCCGCGACTCCACCGGCCGCAGCGCGAACAGGGCCGTCGCCAGGTAGGGCCGGACGCGGGCCGCGTGCAGCCGTGCGGCGAACAGCTTGCCGAGGTTCAGCGTGCCGGGCGCGTCCGCCGTCATCGGCCCGCCCCGGCGGTCCGCGCGACCCGGCGGGCAGCCTCGTCGGCATGCCGGGACAGCGACACCACCCCGGCGAGCCGTTCCACCGCCGCCGGCACGTCCCAGTCCTCCCGGCGCAAGGATGCCAGCGTGGTCGCCGGCACGACCACCACGTCCGGCGCCCCGGTCTCCAGCGCCCGTACCAGCACCGCCCACGCCGCGTCCCAGCGGGCCCGCTCCGGGCGCCCCCGGACCGCGTCCACCACCCCGTCCAGCACGGCCTGCCGCAGATCCCCGCGCTCGGGCAGTTCGGCACCCGCGGGGTCGGCGAGCAGCGTCTCGGGGTCGGGCAGGTCCATCCGGTCCAGGCCGGCCAGCAACTCGAGCCCGGGACCGTCCCCCACCGTGCCGCGGACCAGCAACGACAGCACGTCCCGCGACGATCCCGCGGCGGTCGCGAACGCGATCAGCCGCAGGGTCGCCTCCCAGCTCCGGGGCGACGGCCACGCCCCGCCCCGGCGGCTCTCCCCGCTCGGCAGCCGGTGCACCAGCCCCGGCCGCGCGACGAGGAATGCGCACACCGCGCGCCGGGCGAAGGCCACGGCCTCGGACAGCCGCTCCGCATCGAGCCGGGGCAGGGTCGCCCGCGGCCAGGTCCCCCCGAGGCCCCGTACGACCACGTCGTGGTCGTGGGCCCACTGCAGATGCACGAACCGGTTGGCCAGCGGCGGGCTCAGCTCCCAGCCGTCGGCCGCCGAGGAGCGCGGGTTGGCGGCGGCCACGATCCGCACCCCGGGCGGCAGCCGCAGCGCGCCGATCCGCCGCTCCAGCACCAGCCGCAGCAGGGCCGCCTGCACCGCCGGGGGAGCGGTGGACAGCTCGTCGAGGAACAGCAGTCCGCGCCCGGCCCGTACGAGCCGCACCGCCCAGTCCGGCGGGGCCATCGGGACGCCCTGCACCGCCGGATCGTCTCCCACGACGGGCAGGCCGGAGAAGTCGGACGGTTCGTGGACGCTCGCGATCACGGTCGTCAACGGCAGGTCCAGGGCACCGGCGAGCTGGGTCAGCGCCGCCGTCTTGCCGATGCCCGGCTCGCCCCACAGCAGCACCGGAAGGTCGGCGGCCACGGCCAGGGTCAGCGCCTCGAGCTGGACGTCGGAGCGCGGTTCTGTGGTGGTGTCGCGGAGCAGGTCCAACAGGGCTTCGGCGACATCGAGTTGAGGGACGGGGGAGACAGGAGTGGTGGCAGCAGTCATGTGGGATCACCTGAAGGGTGTGAAGTGGCGGAAGAGAGCGGAAGAGAGCGGAAGAGAAAGGAGGTTCAGAAGAGGGTTCAGAAGAACGTGACGGTTCGGGTCTGCCGTCGGGCGGGGCGGCGGCCTCGGCCGGTGCGGCGGCTCGGGTCGGTGGAGGTGCCGCCCGGGCTGGTCAGACCGGCCCGGTACAGCCCGTAGGCGATGCGCCCCTCGGCGGCCGCCGTGAGCTCGTCCCGCAGCGGCCCCTCGCGCAGCACCGCGCCGGGGCCCAGCAGCCCCTCGACGACGGCCAGCGCGCCCTCGGTGTCACCGTGGTCCAGCCGTTCCCGCACACCGGCCAGGCAGTCGGGGCGCCGGTGCGCCTCGTCGATGACCCGCAGACAGGGCAGCGGCGGTCCGCCGAGCGCGGCCAGCAGCTCCTCGCGCCGGATCTCGTCCGGAGCGTGGTCCAGCGGAACGAGGACACCGTCGACCAGGCCGATCCGGTGCGTGGCTCCCCCGCACTCCACCTGACGAGCCCGTTCCACCGGATCCGGAACGCGGAGCGCAGCGGGCGTCATGGGGCCGGGCAGCAGCGCGGCGGCGACCAGGGGATGCAGCCGGTCGGCGCCGATCAGTCCGGCACGCAGCAACTCGAGATCGGGCGCCACCCAAGTCGCCGCATCGGGCAGCACCGGTACGGCGGACATACCGCCCGGCGGAAGCTCGTCGACGATCAGCAGGCACGGCGCACCGTCACGGTTCGGGACCCGGTGCCGCAGCCCGGCTGGGCCTGGTGCGCCGTCGCCTGGGCAGGCTGCGCGTGGGCGCTCGGCCGGATCCGGGGCGTCGTGCCCGTCCGCGATGTGGTGCGGTTGGCCGCGGTGCCGCATCCCGGCCAAGGGCCGCGGCCTGTCGGACTGGGCGGCCCCGCACCGGTTCTCGGTCGGCTCCGGTGTGTCGCTCCCGTCCGCCGCCACCGTCAGGAGCAACCGGCGGCCGCCGCCGAGCCGTACGGCGAAGGTTCCGCCGGTGTGTCCGTCGGCGCACAGCAGGATGCCCGCCTCGGCCGCCCACCGGCCGACGGCACAGCCATGTCCGGGCGGGACGAGACCCAGCGGATCGTGGTCCGGCGGCGCGGGACCGCCGGCGCCCGACCGGTCGCGCAGCTCGCCGGCCCTGCTCGCGTCCCACAGGTGCCGGTGCAGATCGAGCCGGTAGCGGCGGTTGGGGCGGGGATGGGGATGGCGGCCGGCGGGCGTGTCGGCCGGATCGAACAGGGCGAGGCCGATCCGCTGGCCGGCGTCCGCCCAGGCCGGTGGGGTACGGGCCACCAGGTGCAGGGGTCCGGCCCGGCCGGGCCGCTCGTACCGGGCCAGCGTCAGGGTCAGGCCGGGGCGCAGCAGCCCGTCGGGCGCGATCCTCGGCATGTGCCAGCGCAGCAGGTCCGGGGCGAGACGGCGCAGGTCGGCGCGGAGCCGGGCCGCGATCTCCCGGCCGTGGGCGCGGGCGACGGAACGCAGATCGAGGTCGACGTCGATCCGGGCGGCGGCGCAGGCGCCGGCCCAGTCCCCGGCGGCACGGCGGGCGGTGGCGAGCTCGATCATGGACGGTGGCACGGCGTACGTCCGTACGCGCAGCCACATGGAAAGCCGGGAATCCCCGTACGCGGTGGAAGGGAGCATCAGCGCTCACCTTGCGTGGACGGGTCCCCCAATCTCTGCGAGGCGTGAGTCGTCATCGCGGCGAGAGTAGCCGCGCGCCCGGCACCGCGCCAGGTGTTTTTCCCGCCCGGAACCGGGTGTCCCCCTGCGGTAGGCTGGGCGTCCGGTCGCGGATGGTGCACCGGCAGCGGTGACCGCGAGAGCGCCCTGAAGTCCCGCGCTCCGAAAGGCTTTCGGCCCCCATGTCCTCTCCTGGTTCCCTGTCTTCTTCTTCCCCTTTTCCCCCCGCCGCCCTCGTCTCCGCGCTGCGCGCCGCCGGGTGTGTCTTCGCCGAGGACGAGGCGGAGTTGATCCTCGCCACCGCCCGCACGCCCGAGGAAGCCGCCTCGATGGTCGAACGGCGCGCCGCCGGGCACCCGCTCGAACACGTCCTGGGCTGGGCCGAGTTCCACGGAATGAGGGTCACGGTGGAACCGGGAGTGTTCGTCCCCCGCCGCCGTACCGAGTTCCTGGTCGACCAGGCGCTGGCCCAGGCGCCGCGGGCGGGCGTCGTCGTGGACCTGTGCTGTGGCTCCGGCGCACTCGGCGCGGCCCTCGCCGCCGCCCTGGACGGTGCCGAGGTGCACGCGGCCGACATCGACCCGGCCGCCGTACGCTGCGCCCTGCGCAACCTCGCCGCCTTCGACGGACGCGTCCACCAGGGCGACCTCTACGACTCCCTGCCCACCGCCCTGCGCGGCCGCGTCGGCATCCTGACCGCCAACGTGCCGTACGTCCCCACCGCCGAACTGCCCCTGCTCCCGGCCGAGGCCCGCGAGCACGAACCGCGCGTCGCCCTGGACGGCGGTGCGGACGGCCTGGACGTGCTGCGCCGGGTGGCCGCCGGGGCACCCGAGTGGCTCGCACCGGGCGGCTGCCTGCTGACCGAGACCAGTGAACGCCAGGCACCGGCCGCCGTACGGGCCTTCGCGGACGCGGGCCTGACGGCCCGTCTGGCGGTGTCCGAGGAGCTGTCCGCGCACGTGGTGATCGGCCTGCGGCCCTGAGGCCCGTCCCCGCTACGGCAGTTCCTGCGCCCGGGCGATCAGCAGGGCGACGTCGTCGTGGTTGTCGGGGTGGTGCAGGGTCCGCAGAAGGAAGTCGCAGGTCTCCTCCAGCGGGCGGGCCGGGTCGTCGAGCAGGGACAGCAGGAGGTCCAGGCGTTCGTCCAGGGAGTGGCGGCGGGTCTCCACCAGCCCGTCGGTGTAGAACACCAGCTCGTCGCCGGGCTCGAAGTCGACGGTGACGGTGGAGAAGGCGATCCCGCCCACGCCCAGCGGCACCCCGGTCGGCAGGTCGAGCAGTTCCGGAGGCCGGCCCGGGCGGAGACGGGCCGGCGGCAGGTGGCCGGCGTTGGCGATCCGGCACTGGCGAGTATGCGGATCGTGCACGGCGTACATGCAGGTCGCGATGGAGTGGTCCAGGGCCGACGTGGTCTTGTCCAGGTGCTCCAGCAGCAGCGCCGGGTCGAGGTCCAGGGCGGCCAGCGTGGTGGTCGCCGTGCGCAGCCGGCCCATGGTCGCGGCCGCGCCGAGCCCGCTGCCCATCACATCGCCCACCACGAGCGCGGTCTTGCCGCCCTCCAGCGGGATGACGTCGAACCAGTCGCCGCCGACCTCGCTGGTGGCCCCGGCGGGCTGGTAGCGGGAGGCCACCTCCAGGCCGGTCGTCACCGGCGGACGGCTTGGCAGCAGACTGCGCTGCAGGGTGAGGGCGGTGTTGCGGGCGTTCTGGTACCAGCGCGCGTTGTCGATCTGCACGGCCGCGCGGGCGGCCAGTTCCCGGGCCAGCAGAACGTCGTCCTCGTCGAACGGCGCCGGATTGCGGGTGCGCTTGAGGTCCAGGGCGCCGAGCACCTCGCCGCGCGCGATCAGCGGCACCGCGAGATACGAGCGCAGGCCCGCCCGGCCCAGCAGCTCGGCCGCCTCGGGGGAGCGGGCGATGCGCGGCAGGTCCTCGTCCTTCACGTGCGGCACCAGCACCGCCTCGGCCGAGCGTACACACTCGGTGATCAGCCGGTCGGGCTCGTACGTCGCGATCCGGCCGGGCGGGTCGGCGGCCCGTACCACGTCCGAGCCGTCCTGCGGGCGTACCGCGAGGGCCCGGATCACCGCCGGCTCCGACGGGCCGAGCGTGCTGCGCCGGCCCTCCACCACCGAGTCCAGCAGGTCCACGGCGGCCACGTCGGCGAGTCCCGGTACGGCGACCTCGGCCAGCTCGCAGGCGGTGCGGTCCAGGTCGAGCGTCGTACCGATCCGGGCGGAGGCGTCGGCGATGACCGCGAGGCGGCGCCGCGCGGCCTCCGCCTCCAGGGAGGCCCGGTGCTGCTCGGTGATGTCGACGACCGAGACCGCGACGCCGAGCACGTTGCCTATGGCGTCGTCGAGCCGGTACAGCGAATGCGCCCAGGTGTGGTCCTCGTCCGGGTCGGCGGGGGTACGGCCGATCAGCGTGTTGTCGATGACCGGCACACCGGTGTCCAGCACCCGCCGGGCGTCGGTCTCCACCGGCTCGGAGTCGAGCATGGGCAGCACCTCGCTCAGCGTGCGTCCCACATGCTCGGCGGCGGGCACCCCGTTGATCTTCTCCAGGGCCGGGTTGACCGAGACGAACCGCAGCTGGGTGTCCAGGACGGCGTAGCCGATCGGCGACTGCTTCACCATCCGCTCGGACAGGGCCACGTCCTGCTCCAGCCGCCGCAGGGTCGACTGGTCGGCGCAGAGCCCGAGCGCGTACACGTCACCGCGGTCGTCCAGCAGCCGCATGTTGCGGAACTCCACCAGGCGGGTGCCGCCGTCCTTGTGCCGGATCGGGAAGCCGCCTGCCCAGCTCTGCCCGGTGCGCATCACATCGGCGAAGAGCTTGCCGACCAGCTCGAAGTGCCGTTCGTGGACCATGAGCCGGGCGGCGTACTCGCCGAGGGCCTCCTGCGCGCCGTACCCGAACAGCTCCTCCGCCTGGGGGCTCCACAGCACGATCCGGCCGGCGGTGTCCAGCACCACCGATGCCACGCCCAGCACGTCGAGCAGGCCGCCCGGCCGCACCGGCCCGCGCGCGGGCTCGCCACCCTCCGTCACCGGAGCCTCGGCTGCGCTCATGCCATGTACCGCCTTCGCCCGTCCGCACGGCACGTCGTCCCCCGTGCCGACTCCCCTTGATCCACCGCGTTCACACCCGACTCTCCGAGGCCGTCGCCGGTTACCTCCACCATCTCCCACCACAGTGGTGCACGTCCGCCCAAGCCGTCACGCCGGGGCCCGACCGCTTGCCCGGACATCCTGCACGTCCCTTCGGCGGACCGGGAGAGTTCACGCTCATGTTGCTGCATTGGCCTGTACATGACTAACGCGCCACGCCAGACTGTCCGCCGACCGAGTGTTCCCGCCCCGCCCCGCGCCGTGTTCCCGCCCGCCCCACGCTGTGTTCCCGCCCGCCCCGCCCTGTGTCCCCACCCCCGTTCGAGGAGTCGGCCATGCCCGCGTCCGCCCGGCAACGTTGTCATGCAGTTCTCGCCGGACTCGTCACCCTCGCCACCGCCGCCGTCGTGTCCCTCACCGCGCCCGCGCCCGCCTCCGCGGCCGACACCTGGGCCGAGACCGGCTCCGACCGCGCCCGGCCGCTGGACGAGAGCCAGGGACTGACCTCCGTGGAGGTCCCCGCGAACAGCCCCAACCGGTACACCGGTATCGGCACCATTCCCCTCGGTGTCTCCAGTCGCGGCTGGAACCACGTCGGCGATCCCGACGCCTCGTACAACGGCTACTACATCGAGCCCTACCAGCAGGACACCGGCAACTCGAAGATGTACCGCGTGCAGGCACCCGACGGCACCTGGTCGGAGTACGTCCACACGCTGAGCCCCGGCGAGGCCCTGAACAACTCCTGGGACGCGATCTCACCCGACGGCCAGTGGATGCTCTCCGGCGAGTGGGGCACCATGAACCGCCTGCTGGTCTTCCCGACCCCCGGCGTCAATCCGTCCACCTCGCCCTCGGCGAACCTCCCGCAGGTCTCGAACGTCAACCTGGACCACGCCGTCCGTGACGTCCAGGGCTGCGACTTCTCCGGCCCCACCACCCTGCTGTGCTCCTCCGACGACCCCGACGGCAGCCTCTTCGGCATGACCAAGCCGCTGCTCCAGATAGACCTGTCGGCCCCGCCGAACGGCTCAGGAGACGTCACCGGCCATGTCACAGCCCTGCGCCAGCTGCCGCTGCGCAGTGCCTGCTCCGGCACGTTCGAGGTCGAGGGCATCGACTACGACCGCCGCACCGGCGTCCTGCGCGTGATCGTGATGTCGCCGGGCTTCTGCATCCTGACGGACAGCAAGACGTACAAGTTCTCCCGCGGCTGAGCCCGCCTGGGGTGTGCCGACCGGCCGGTGGTGCTTTCCTGGGGGATGGACGCGGTTCGGCGGGGTACCCCCTTCCACCGCGGCGCGGCACGAAAGGAGCGATCAATGGCACACACGGAGCGGTCGCACCCGGAAACCGTCACGGTGGAGATCAGCGGTTCCAAGGAGGACGCCCGCCTCGTCTTCGACGCGCTGAGCTCCTGCTTCGCCTCCGACCGGGGCGCGGACGAGATCCCTCAGCAGCTCCACGAGGTCCGGCCGATGGTGTGGCTCGGCACGTACGACGTCGCGGACGCCCGGGGGCCGGGCTGCCCGCCGGTCCACCTCGACGCGACCATCCAGGCGGACGTCCAGGGCGGCTACTGGGCCGTGGACCGGTTCCGGCACACCCTGGACTCGATGTTCACCGTCGAGGAGACCTGCACGGCCTCCGGCGACCAGGAGAGGGACCTGCATCTGCGACTGCGCAGCCGCTGACCCTCTCGAGCACTACGGGAGCGCCCCGGCCGGCTCCCCGTCGGCCGGGGCGTACTGCGCCTCGCCGTCGCCGAAGGACCAGTCGACGCAGGTGTTCTCGGTGACGCTGACGAGCACGTTGTGCGGCGCGGTGCCGGTGCGCTCGTGCACCAGCTCCGCGATCCGCCGGTAGAGCGCGCGCTTGTGCTCCGGGGAGCGCCCCGAGCGCATGGTGATGGCGACGAAGACGACCGAGTCGTCCTTGCACAGGCCCAGGTGGTCGCCGTAGCGCAGGGTGCTGGTGGCGCCGTCGTGTCCGGTCAGCACCTGGAAGCGGTCGTCGGGCGGGACGCCGAGCGTCTCCACCAGGGCGTCCTGGACGGCCCGGCCGAGCGCGTCGAGGCGGGCAGGGTCGGTGCCGAGCGTGTCTATGCGGACGAAGGGCATGGTGGGGCATCCTTTCGGAGGCGGGCCGGGCGGTTTCGTGTCTTCCGTGTGTACATACTAGTAGGTACAGAGTGGCCCGTGTCACCTCCCGCCAGTTGTGCAACTAGTTGCATAAAGACTCCGGCTTCCTCTACAACAAGAGGCGACGACACCGCGCACGGAGGGCCCGATGAGCCGTTACCCGCACCTGATGACCCCGCTCGACCTGGGCTTCACCACCCTGCCCAACCGCGTGCTCATGGGTTCCATGCACGTCGGTCTGGAGGAGGCCGAGCGCGGCTTCGAGCGCATGGCGGCGTTCTACGCGGCCCGCGCCCGCGGCGGAGTGGGTCTCATCGTCACCGGCGGCATCGCACCCAACGAGGAGGGCCGGCCGTACGAGGGCGGAGCCAAGCTCACCACCGACGCGGAGGCCGAGCAGCACAGGGTGGTCACCGAGGCCGTGCACCACGAGGGCGGCCGGATCGCGATGCAGATCCTGCACTTCGGGCGGTACGCCTACCACCAGGACCTCGTCGCCCCCAGCCCGCTGCAGGCACCGATCAGCCCCTTCGCGCCGCGCGAACTGACCGACGCCGACGTCGAGCGGACCATCGACGACTACGCCCGCGCCGCCCGCCTCGCCCGGCAGGCCGGCTACGACGGCGTGGAGATCATGGGCTCCGAGGGTTACCTCATCAACGAGTTCATCGCCGCGCAGACCAACCGGCGCACCGACCGCTGGGGCGGGTCCTACGAGAACCGGATGCGTTTCCCGGTCGAGATCGTCAAGCGGGTGCGCGAGGCCGTCGGCGAGGACTTCATCGTCATCTACCGCCTCTCCATGCTGGACCTGGTCCCGGGCGGCTCCTCCCTGGACGAGGTGATCGCCCTCGGCAGGGCGGTCGAGGCCGCCGGGGCGACGATCATCAACACCGGCATCGGCTGGCACGAGGCCCGCATCCCCACCATCGCCACCTCCGTGCCGCGCGGCGCCTACACCTGGGTCACCAAGAAGCTCATGGGCGAGGTGTCCGTGCCGCTGGTGACCACCAACCGCATCAACACCCCCGAACTCGCCGAGGAGTTGCTGGCGGGCGGTTGCGCCGACATGGTGTCGATGGCCCGCCCGATGCTGGCCGATCCCGACTTCGTCGCCAAGGCCGCCGCCGGGACGCCCGAGGCCATCAACACCTGCATCGGCTGCAACCAGGCCTGCCTCGACCACACCTTCAGCGGAAAGATCACCTCCTGCCTGGTCAACCCGCGCGCCTGCCACGAGACCGAGCTGGTGCTCTCCCCGACCCGGCTGAGGAAGCGCGTCGCGGTCGTGGGCGCGGGTCCGGCCGGACTCGCCTGCGCGGTCTCCGCCGCCGAACGCGGCCACGCCGTCACCCTGTTCGACGCGGCGAGCGAGGTCGGCGGCCAGCTCAACGTGGCCCGCAGGGTCCCCGGCAAGCAGGAGTTCGACGAGACGCTGCGCTACTTCCGCCACCAGCTCGACGCTCACGGTGTGGACATACGCCTCGACACCTGGGTCACCGCAGCCGATCTGGACGGTTACGACGAGGTCGTGGTCGCCACCGGTGTCACCCCGCGCACCCCCGCCATCCCCGGCGTCGGCCACCCCCGCGTCGTGGGCTACCTCGACGTGCTGCAGGGCCGCGCGACCGTCGGCGAGCGGGTCGCCATCCTCGGCGCCGGCGGCATCGGCTTCGATGTCGCCGAGTACCTCACCGACGGCGGGGACAAGGCGAGCGAGGACCCGGAGACGTACTTCCGCGCCTGGGGTGTCGACATGGACTACCAGACGCCGGGCGGCCTCGCCGCGCCGCAGCGGCCCGCCCCGCCCCGCCAGGTGCACCTGCTCCAGCGCAAGACCACCAAGGTCGGCGCCGGGCTCGGGAAGACCACCGGCTGGATCCACCGCACCGAGCTCAAGCACCGTGGCGTGACCATGGTCCCGGGCGTCCGCTACGACCGGATCGACGACGCGGGCCTGCACATCACCGTCGGCGAGGAGAGCACGGTGCTGGAGGTCGACACGGTGGTCCTGTGCGCCGGCCAGGAGCCGCGCCGCGACCTGTACGAGGAGCTGGCCGGCGCCGGGCGAAGCGTCCATCTGATCGGCGGCGCGGACGTCGCGGCGGAACTGGACGCCAAGCGGGCCATCAAGCAGGGCACGGAGCTGGCGGCGGCGCTGTAGGCCCCTTACGGGCGATCCCTAGGATGAGGCCATGTCCCTCCCGCACGCGATCCTCACCGCCCTGCTGGAAAGGCCGTCGTCGGGGCTGGAGCTGACCCGCCGGTTCGACAAGTCGATCGGCTACTTCTGGTCGGCGACGCACCAGCAGATCTATCGCGAGCTGGGGCGGCTGGAGGCCGACGGCCTCATCCGCGCCCTGCCGGCGGAAGCACCGGCCCGCGGGCAGAAGAAGAGCTACGAGGTGTTGCCCGCGGGCCGTGCCGAACTGGCCCGGTGGACCGCCGCCGCGCAGGACCCCAAGCCGCTGCGGGACACGCTCCTGCTGCGGCTGCGGGCCGCGGCGGTGGTCGGCACGGCGGGCCTGGACGCGGACCTGCGCCGCCATCTCGAGCTGCACCGGCGGCAGTTGGCCGAGTACCGGGAGATCGAGAAGCGCGACTTCCCGCCGGACCGGGACGCCCCCGAGGACCGGCTGCGCCATCTCGTGCTACGGGCCGGCATCGACCTGGAGACCTTCTGGACCCAGTGGCTCACCCACGCCCTGGCGGAGTTCGGCGAACGGCCCGAGGGCGACTGAGCCGGGTGCGCAGTCGGTGCGTCAGAGCCGGTACGGCCTCGAGCGCCGGCGCAGATACCAGCCGGTGGCGATGACCCCGGTACCCACCAGCGCCGCGCCGATGCCCAGGGTCAGCGGGCCGTAGTCCCGGGCGGCACCGCCCAGGCCGCCCAGCACACCCCGGGAGGGCGCCGGCGAGGCCGATGACGAGGCCGCCGATGAGGTCGTCGACGAGGTCTTCGACGAGGCCGTCGAGGAGATCGTCGGCCCCGAGCCGGACGAGACGGTCACCGGCTGGTTGCCCGCGCTGCTGCCGCTGGAGCACACCACGACGACGGTGTACGTCCCCGGGCTCACACCCGACCAGGCCGCGGACTGGCTGACGGACGTGCCCGCCAGAGACACCTGCCGGCCCTGGGCGAAGTTCGCCTGCTTACTGGTGAGCAGGGCCGCGTTGCCCCAGCTGCCGTTGATCTCGGAACATGCGCTGGTGACCACCGAGACGGTGGACCCGGTGGTGCTGACGGAGATGCCCGAGGCCGCGGCGGACGGCCCGGCGAGGGTGGCGGGGAGCGCCGCGGCGGCCGCCAGGGCCAGACCGGAGCGGACGAGGAGTCGCGAGGGATGCATGGGCTGGCCTCCGGCGGCACGGTCGGCGGTACGTCCCATGCGCCGCCGGGGGTCGGGAAGCGTCCGTGCTGCCTGGGCAGCAGCCAACGTGGGCGCGGGAGTGGCCGCACCCGGACGGGGGCCGGTCAGGTGACCGTTTCCCACGTCCGGCGCAGGGCGGCGCCCACGCGGCGGAGCCGCATGTCGGCACGGTCCCGCGCCGCTCACGGGGCTGCCGTGGTCACCGTTCGCTCCGGCGACCAGCCGCCCCACGTGCCGTCCGGCAGCCGCGCCCGCAGCCGCACCCGGTGTTCCTCGCCGGTGTTCCGGCCGACGTAGAAGCTGTAGCTCGACCGGCCGGTCGGTGGAGTGCCGCCCCACACCAGCGAGGTCGCCGCGGTGCCGTCGAGCCGGATCTGGTACTCGGTGATCACCCCGTCCACGCGCGGCGGATCCCAGGACAGGTCGATGTAGTACGCCCCGCCGGCCCGGTGGGTGTTCGCGGTGAGACCGGTGGGCGCGGTGCTGCGGCCGTCGTCGGCGCCCGGGGTCGTGAGGCGGACCGGGGCGCTCGCGGGGGAGAGGTTGCCGGCGGCGTCGCGGGACCGCACCGTGAAGACGTAAGCGGTGCCGGGGCGCAGTCCGGTGACCACGGTCGCGCTCTGGTTCCCGCCGACGCTGTGGATCTTCGCCCCGCCCTGGTACACGTCGTACGACACCACATCCCGGTCGTCCCGGGACGCGCCCCAGGACAGCTGGACCTCCTGGGCGCCGAGCACCCGCCCGGCGGGATGCGACGGCCGGGTGGGCGCCGAGCGGTCCGCCGGCGCCATGGCCGGTGTCCGCGCCCGCACCGCACGGCTCGGTGGCCCGAGCCGCCCGTCGGTGTCCCGGGCCTGCACGGTGAAGGCATACACGGTGGACGGCCTGAGCCTGGTGACGTCCACCATGTGCTGTGAACCCGGAACATCCTCCACCTTCGTGGTGCCGCGATATACCTCGTAGGTGCGGACACCGGGGCTGTCCGGCACCGCGTTCCACATCACGTGCACGCTGGTGGCGCTGCCGGCCTGCGCCGTGACCCCGGTCGGAGCACCGGGTGCCCGGCCTTCGTCGCCTTCGTCGGCCTGGCTCCGGCCGCAGGACGCGACCAGCAGCAGGGCCCCGCAGACCAGCACGAGCGGCCACGGAACGCGTCGCACGGCTCTGCCTCCCCCGGAACGGCGGCATGGGCATCACGCAAAGGTCCGGACCAATATGGCGCGGCCGGTGCGGCTCGGCAAGAGGGCCGCGTGGGTGACCGATGTGGGCCCGTGTTGGTGACCACGCCGGGAAGTTACGTATGCTGAGGCTCCCTGCGGCTGAACTACCCCAGGGAGCAGGGGAGTTCATGCCGTGTGGCGCGGACACGCTGTCGTCGCCGATCCCGCGCCGGTGCGGGCGGCCGGAGGATCCGGACCCGATGCGGCCCGGATCCCCGGCCCCTGTTGCCGAAGGTCACCGCAGCCCCTCTCGTCGTCCTGCCGCTGTCCTTCCGTTTGACCTGCCGTTTTCTTCCCGGTGTCCCTCACGGGGCGTCAGAAGCATGCTCCATCCGGCCGCTTCGGAGTGGCCCGTACGGCCGGTGGGCGTGTATGCGCACCAGAGTGGGCTGGATGTCCGCCGCGCAGCGGCCGGACGTCCGCCCCGTCCCCGACGAGAGGGTCCCTCATCGTGCGTGTCCCGTCGCTGACGCCGGCCCTGGCCGGCGTCGCCCTGCTCGCCCCGGCCGCGCTGCACGTCCCGGCCGTGCTGCCCGCCCCGGCCACCGGCCCGCCCCGGGAACGGCCCGTGGCCCGCAGCGAGGGCGCGGTGGCCGCCATCGACCTGCTGGCCCGGCTGGGCGAGTGCCACCGGATCTCCCGCGGCCGGTACCGCACCGACGCCGGCCGTCCCCGGACCGTGCCCGTCTGCGGCACCCGGGACGCCGTCTTCTGGAAGGCCGACATGGACATCGACTGCGACGGACGGTCCACCGCCCGCTGCAACCCTCGCACCGACCCGCAGTTCGCCACCACGACCGCCTACCAGCAGTCCGACGGCCGCCATCTGAGCGCGGAGAGACTGCCCTACATCGTGGTGCCGGCCGCCAGCCGCACCTGGAACCCCCGCAAGCACGGCGTACGGGGCGGCTCGGTCGCCGCCGTCGTCTACCGGGGCCGGGTGCAGTACGCCGTGGTCGGCGACACCGGCCCGCGCGACGTCATCGGCGAGGCCTCCTACGCCACGGCGCGGGGCCTCGGCATCCGGGCCGACCCGCGCGGCGGCGGGGTGCCCTCCGGGGTCACCTACATCGTCTTCAAGAACTCCCGCGTGAACCCCATCGAGGACCACCTGGCGGCAGTGGCCGCAGGAGCGCGGCTGGCCAGGCTGTTCCTCGTGAACAGGTGACCGGCCGGCCCCCGTGGCCGGGTCACACCTTGCGGTAGCCGTACGCCTCCGCCGCCGCGGCCTCCACCGCGTCCAGGTCGGCCCCCGTGGCGGCGGTGACCACCGCTGCCACCGCACCCTCGACGAACGGCGCGTCCACCAGCCGGGTGCCGTCCGGCAGTTCGTCACCCTCGGCGATCAGGGCCTTCACGGTGAGCACGGCACTGCCGAGATCGGTGATCACCGCCACCCCGGCGCCCCGGTCCACGGAGGCCGCCGCGGCGGAGATCAGCTCGGCGCTGGTGCCGAGCCCCCCGTCCTCGGTGCCGCCCGCCGGGGCCACGGGCACCGCGGGGGCCCCGCCCGCCAGGCCCTTCGCCAGGTCGGCGACCGAGGCGGCCACTTCCGCGCTGTGCGACACCAGCACGATCCCGACCACCTTCTCGTCGCTCACCGTCCGCCCTCCGCCGCCTCTTGCAGACCGGCGATGAGCAGCGCCGACGAGGTCGCCCCCGGGTCCTGGTGGCCGATGCTGCGCTCGCCGAGATAGCTCGCCCGGCCCTTGCGGGCCTGCAGCGGGGTGGTGGCCACCGCGCCCTCATCGGCCGCGGCCCGCGCGGCGGCGAAGCCGTCGCCGAGCGCGTCCACGGCCGGCACCAGGGCGTCGATCATGGTCTTGTCGCCGGGGGCCGCCCCGCCCAGCGCCATCACCCCGTCCACGCCCGCGCGCAGCGCCTCGGTCAGCTCCTCCTCGCTGACCTCGGCCTCGTCGCCGAGCGCCTTGCCGGTGCGGCGCAGCAGCGTGCCGTACAGCGGCCCGGACGCGCCGCCGACGGTGGAGATGAGCTGCCGCCCGGCGAGTACCAGTACCGCGCCGGGGGTGTCCGGCGCCTCCTTCTCCAGGGCGGCCCGTACGGCGGTGAAGCCGCGCTGCAGATTGCTGCCGTGGTCGGCGTCCCCGATCGCCGAGTCGAGGGCGGTGAGCCGCTCCGCCTCACGTTCGACGGACGCGGCGGTCGTCGCCATCCAACGGCGGAAGAAGTCGGCGTCGAGCACTGGATCTCCTTGCGTGGTAGGGGTGGTGACCGGCGTGCTGCGGGTGATGGTCGCTTCGTCCGCCGTATCACATCCCCCACCGCAGCGCAGGAGTCCTCACCGGCGCGTCCCACAGTCGCAGCAGCTGCTCGTCGACCTGGCACAGCGTCACCGAGGCGCCCGCCATGTCCAGGGAGGTGACGTAGTTGCCGACGAGCGTGCGGGCCACGGCGACGCCGCGCTCGCGCAGCACCCGCTGCACCTCGGCGTTGAAGCCGTACAGCTCCAGCAGCGGGGTGGCGCCCATGCCGTTGACCAGCACCAGCACAGGGCTGCGCGGCGGCATGTCCTCCAGGACCGCGTTCACCGCGAAGTCGGCGATCTCCCCGGACGTCATCATCGGCCGCCGCTCCCGGCCCGGCTCGCCGTGGATGCCGATGCCCAACTCCAGCTCGCCGTCCGGCAGATCGAAGGTGGGGCTGCCCTTCGCCGGGGTCGTACAGGCGCTGAGCGCCACACCGAAGCTCCGCGAGTTCTCGTTCACCTGACGCCCGATGGACTCGACCCGCTCCAGCGGCTGCCCCTCGGCCGCGGCGGCGCCGGCGATCTTCTCCACGAACAGCGTCGCACCGGTGCCGCGCCGCCCGGCCGTGTACAGGCTGTCCGTGACCGCCACATCGTCATTGACCAGCACCTTGGCGACCTGGATGCCCTCGTCCTCGGCCAGTTCGGCCGCCATGTCGAAGTTGAGCACGTCGCCGGTGTAGTTCTTCACGACGAACAGCACGCCTGCGCCGCTGTCCACGGCCGCCGCGGCACGCACCATCTGGTCCGGCACCGGGGAGGTGAACACCTCTCCCGGACAGGCGGCGGCGAGCATGCCCGGGCCGACGAACCCGCCGTGCAGCGGCTCGTGCCCCGACCCGCCACCGGACACCAGCGCGACCTGCCCGGCCACGGGAGCGTCCCGGCGGACGATCACCCGGTTCTCCACGTCCACCGTCAGATCGGGATACGCGGCCGCCATCCCGCGCAGCGCGTCCGCCACGACGGTCTCCGGCACGTTGAACAGCATCTTCATGGTGTCTCCTCGGGGGCTTGGCACTAAGGCTCAGGACCTGCGTCTTCGCAGGTCACCTGCGGTGAGGGCAGTTCTTGATCTTGGCGGTTCGTTGCGGTTCGTTGCGGTCCGAGGCGGGTGTGCTGCTGACTCAATGCTGACTTCGGTGACGGGGTGTCAGGTGCTGTCGGCCGCCCGATGGAGGGGGTCGCCTGTCCCGTCTATGGGCAGTATCGACCTTGCGGCAGCGAAGGTCACCTGTGAGGGAGGCCTTACGGTTCGTAGCGTCCGGTTCGCCGACGGTGCTCGCTGCTTTTGCGCAGTACGGATGCCATGTACGCCCGCCTTTGCCGACGAACGGATGCAGGCCCCGGGCAGCCGGTGACGCCCGCTGCGCCTGTCGCGGTCACGTCGTCATCCGACCGGCGGACCTGGATCTCGGTGGCGTCAAGCCTCAGTTCGAGACCCTCGGCCTGCGCATAGGCGAACACGTCCTCCAGCGTCCGGAGCCGCAGGCCCGGGCGATCGGGAACCGCGCCTACCGCGCTCGGCCGGCAGCCCGCGAATCTCTCCGACGGCGTGCGTGACCGTGCAGCGATCGACACTGAACAGCAACGCCAGGGCCGCGTGCGGCAGATCGTGCCGCAGGTCGATCAGCGTGGCCACCCGCCGGCCCACGAACACCATTCGATACCGGACGCCGGCCCGGTGAGCGTTTCCTCACGCAACCTTGCTCCTGGAAGGGCCGCCCCTCAGCCGTGGCTGTCCACGGCCGTGCCCGCTCACAGGGGTCAGTCGGCCTGGCTCGTGACTGCTCGATCCGAGTGAGAGCCGCGGCCCCGGCCTGTCCACCTGCCGATCTGAGCCACGACGACCAGCGTGACCATGCCTGCGGCAACGCCGATGGTGGTGTCCGCCAAACGCAGCAGCGGCTGTTTCCAGGCCCCGTGCGGGTTCAGTCCTGCGACGACCATGACGACAGTGGTGGTGATGGCTGCGGTCGCTTCGTCGCCGGGCCGTCCGACTAGCCCGGGCACCAGGACGCTCAAGCCTACGAGCAGGGCGAGGCCCCACGCTTGAAAGGGCAAGAACGCGAGGTAAACCAGGCAGAGTGCAAAGCTGATGAGCGTCGCCGACATGCGAGCGATCGCCGCTGTTGTACTCTTCCTTTTGCATTCCCGGACCACGAAAATCGTGGAAATCGCAGCCCACATGCCGCCGAGTTGCCCTTCCTCGTATGACTGATGAGTGCTCGACCAAATTCTGGTGGCCGCCCAATAGCTCAACAGACTGGCCAAACCGACCTCGATTGAGTACCTCAGCAGCTTCCCGGTCCCCGCCTTTGGTGAACTCGCTGTCACCGCCATTCCGCGACCGCCGTTTCAGGATCCAGGAACCTAACGAGGTTCGTGTGCTGCCAGCCTGCCGTGACCTCGTGGCC
This sequence comes from Streptomyces sp. NPDC054783, assembly GCF_053611725.1. Classification (NCBI taxonomy): domain Bacteria; kingdom Bacillati; phylum Actinomycetota; class Actinomycetes; order Kitasatosporales; family Streptomycetaceae; genus Streptomyces; species Streptomyces sp. NPDC054783. The sequence goes on from NZ_JBSHAY010000029.1 coordinate 93,502, forward strand.
GACACACTCCGCGCGGTGCCAGCCGCTTGTTTCTGCCGACAGGAGCCGCGGCTACCACCGCCACCCGCGGCTGTGGCAGGTCAGGCCCGTTCGTCTACTGGTGGCCGGCGTCGTTGGCTGCGTTGAGGATGAGATCGGTGACGGCTTGGGGGTGGGAGATCAGGGAGACGTGTGAGGAGTTGATCTCCACTGTCCTGCGTGCGTGTGCGCGTTTGGCCTCGTACCGTTCGAGGCTGGGGTTTATGGCCCGGTCCTGGTTGCCGACGAGCACGTAGACGGGCTTGTCCCGCCAGGCTGCTTCGGTGACCTTGTCGGTGAAGGCCGACTGTGCGATCGGGCGTTGTGTCGATGCCATGACGGAGGCCTGCTGCTGTGAGAGGTCCTGGGCGAAGGTGGCGTGGAGTTTGGCGGGCTGGATGTACACGTCGGTGCCCGTGGTGCCGTCGCCGTTGCGGAACGGTACCTGCTGCAGTGCCTTGGTGAGCGGGGCTGCCGAGAACTTGCCGGAGAGGCTGGCGAAGGACTCTCCCTTGTCCGGCATGATCGCGTTGATGTAGACGAGTGCCTTGACGTTGTCGACGCCGGCGGCCGCCTGCGAGATCACTTCGCCGGCGTAGGAGTGTCCGACGAGGACGACCGGCCCCTTGACGGTCTTCAGGAGGCTGTTCAGGTATGTCGAGTCCTGGGGTATGCCGCGGAGCGTGTTGGGTGGGGCGATGACCTGGTAGCCGTCCTGCTGCAGGCGCTGCACCACTGCGTTCCAGCTGGACCCGTCGGCGAATGCTCCGTGTACGAGCACCACGGTCGGCTTCTGGCCCGCCGGGGACCCGCCGAGATCATCCGCTGCGTGAGTCGGCATCACGGTCAGGGTGGAGAGCACCGCCACCCCAAGGGCCACTCTGCCCTTGACCGATGTCAGGATTCCGGAGACGGTCATGTGCTTCCACTTCCTCGGCGTACACGGTGAAGTTGGCCTGTTCGGCGACTGAGAACGGTGAGGATCATGCGGAAGGCGTCGGCCATCGCGGCCGCGATGGCCGTGTGCGGTCGGCGACGCGGACCGGGAGGGGGCCTCCGACGCGGAAGTCGTGATGGTCGGCGTTCCGCCGTATGCCACGGATCACCATCGTCGCGCGTCTCCGCTTGTCGCGCATCCCATGCCGTGCTGGATGATCGGCAGCGGGTGTGGTGGCAGCTTGACAGGCCGTCGCTGACTGGACCGCGGGGTGCTCGCCGAGCTGTTAAGGCACGGCTACCGGTTGCCGGCGCGCCGTGTCGCAGGTCTAGATGCCGCTCACCTGCTCGCGGGCCAACTGCTGGCCGATGGCTACGGATTCCGAAGTCAACGAGAAGGTTCTGATCGGCGGCATGAAATCGTAGGGACCGTAGGGTTTGATCATGGCGATCCGTCGAAAGATGCCGCTTCGCTGGACGGGCGTACCTGTGTTTATGTGTCCTGGTCGATCCAGACGGTCTTGGCGTTCATGGATATCCGCATGCTGAGGTCCATCTGGAGTCCCTTAGGGGGATGGTTCATCGAAGCTCGCGCGAACGGGTGAGCATGGGGATATCCGAAGCGGTGGCCGTCGGGACCGACGCAACAAGTTGATGCTTGCACATGTCGTTCGGCCCCCCCGCCTTGCCGCTCGCAAACGAACAGCTGTGCAGAGTGTCCCTTCCTGGTCGGACGCCTGACCCCGGCCCGGCCGGGTCCGTCGCCATTCGGCAGCATCCCGCCCTGCTGGACGCTGCCGAATCCCGCCCTGCTGGACGCTGTCGTCCTGACAGTTGGATCGCCGGTCGTCAGGCCGTGCAGCAGAAGAGCCCGCCGTGTCCGCGAAGAGCTTTCGCCTCAGGACGCGCACGTGGAGCAAGTAGGTCTACGACGTTGGGAACTCTGGACTTCCGCACCGTCGTCTTCGCCCGTGAATGACGACCGGCAGAGCGACGACCGGGGAAAAGCTCTTACCGCTGAAGACAGGAGCACCACTGGCTGATCCCGGGCCCGCTGCTCTAGCCCTCCGTCTACGCCATCCGCCACTTCCTCGCCGCCACCCATCTCAACGCCCGGCACACCCTCGACGTGATCATCCAATGCGACCTGTGGCGGCGTCTGCGCCAGGCGAGAGCCCTGGTCAGCCACTACCTCCGACGCGGCGCCCCCCTGCCGGCCCACCTCCGCGGCTGGGTCCGACGTCACGCCACCCGCTCACTTCAAGATCTTCGATCTGTAGTACAAGCAGCGTCACTCAACTCTGGGGGGTCGGATGCCATTCGCGGGTCATGTCCCCTCATCCCGGCTGGCCGTGGGTGCCCGCCTCGAGGGTTGCGCGAAGGATGGCCAGGGTTGAGGCGATGCGGGCCAGGTCGTCGGGGGGAACCGCCGCGGTCAGTGAGATGAGCTCGCTCTCGACAATGGGGCGGGAAGCGGACAACTGCTTCTCACCCGCGGGTGTGAGGCGGAGGACGGACGAGCGGCGGTCCTGGGGGTGCGCGACCCGCAGGCACCAGCCCGCAGCCACCAGCCGGTCGACCGCCTTGCTGACGGCCCCCACGGTGATCGCTAGTTCGCCGACGATGTCGAGCACGCGGCACCCCGGCACGCGGTCGATGATCTCCAAAAGCTCGAACTGTCCCAGCCCCAGCCCTTGTTCGGCGCGCAACCGAGCGCTCACCGCGTTGTAGAGCCGGGTCTCGACGCGGACCAGATCAGTGAAGATGGGGGTGATGTGGCTCACATTAGCTCCAGTAGATTCCCGGGAATCATCTTCCTTGGAATCCGGTTGGGGTCAGGCAGGTGGATTCCAAGGAATCCATCCTCGCACCCCGACCCATGGAGGCCCCGCATGTCCCGACAGCAGCGTGACGCCCTGGACGCCATACTCCGTTCCGCCCCTCGCGGCGAGATACGGCCCACTCCCAAGGAGCAGCGCAGTGGTTTCGCCGCGGCTGTCACCCGCCCCGCGCCGGAGAGTGTGGTCACCCGCAGGACCGTCCTGGGCGGGCGGCCGACAATGGAGCTGGAGCCGGCCGAAGCCTCCGGCCGCGGCCGACTGCTCTACCTGCACGGCGGCGGCTACGTCATCGGCTCACCGGACACCCACGCAGGGCTGGTCGGTGAACTGGCCCGCCGCGCCGGGCTGCGCGCGACGTCGGTGGATTACCGGCTGGCGCCCGAGCACCCTTTCCCCGCGGCTGTCGACGACGGGCTCGCGGTCTACCGCGAGCTGCTGGCGTCGGGCACCGACCCACGGGACCTCGTCATGGCCGGCGACTCCGCCGGTGGCGGATTGAGCATCGCCACGCTGCTCGCCGCCCGGGAGGCCGGGCTGCCGCAACCGGCCGCCGTGGTCGTCTTCTCCCCCTGGGTCGACCTCACCCTCGCTGGAGGAAGGATCCGTTCCAAGGAGAGCGCCGACCCCATTTTCACAGAGGCCGACGTGCGCGCCTACGCCGATCTCTACGTCGGCGCAGGCGACAGGGCGCATCCCCTGGCCAGTCCGGTGTTCGCCGACCTCACCGGACTGCCCCCACTCCTCGTGCAGGTCGGGGCGAACGAGGTGCTCCTCGACGACGCGGTCCGGCTGGCCGGCCGCGCGGGCGCCGACGGCGTCGAGGTCACGCTCGAAGTCGGCCCCGGCCTCCCCCACGTCTTCCAACACCACTACGGCCGCCTCGACGAGGCGGACGCCGCACTCGACCGCGCCGCCCGTTTCCTCACCGCCCACCTGAGCGCCGGGCGCCCGGACGCCGACCATCTCGAACCGGTCCACTGACACCGACCCCGACGGCCTCCACGTGATGTCGGCGACGGCCGCAGAAGCACCATCGCCGACATCGCGGGTTCAATTTCAGTTTTCTTGCCCCGCGCCACAGGATTCGGACCCGTTGGCTCCCTCCTTTCAGAGCCCGCATGTTCACCGAGTCGATCGCGCAGCGCGATCAGTCCTGCTCTCCCCACGAGCCGAGCTCGACGAGGATCAGCCGGTGGAGCCTGGCCCACACCCGGGCGGCGGACCACCCGGTGAAACGCCGGTGCGCGGTCGATCCCGACGGGCCGAACACCGGCGGCAGCTGCCGCCAGGTGCAGCCTGTCGTGGCAACGAAGACGATCGCCGCGAGGACCTCCCAGTCGCCGTACCGCCGTCGAAACACCACCCTGCGACCGCGTCGGGGCTGCAGACCCCCTGGAAGGGGTCGTACAGTCCGTCCGGCACCAAACGCTCCACGATCGACACAAACCCAGACTGCCGATCACGCCAAACGAGACGACGTCTCAGTCCTCGCCGGTTCCGTCCCGCTCGGCACGGCGGCGGGCGTCGATCTCAGCCATGTGCTCCTCGGCCCAGGACCGGAGCGCGGCGAGCGGCACCTCCAGAGACAGCCCCAGTCCGGTGATCCGGTAGTGCACGCGCGGAGGGACGGTCGGCTCGACACGCCGGGAGACCAGGCCGTCGTAAGTGAGGCTCCGCAGGGTGGCCGACAGCATCTTCTGCGACACGCCGGGCATCCTGCGCTGCAACTCGGCGAACCGCACCTCCTGCGGATGGGCCTCGGACAGCACCTTGATCGCCATGGACGTCCACTTCGTACCGACCCTGTCGAGGAGCCGACGCGTCGGGCAGTCCGGATCGAAGAGGTCCCCGGGCGCGGCGAGGGGACCCGTGGGTGAGGTGGTCACCCGAAGCTCACCACCTTCCGGGAAAGTGCCGTCTTGGTACGCCGAGTCTAGTCACATACCTTCAGCTTGTAACCATTGGTTATTGCTAGGAGTTGATGTGACGCCTCACACGCCAATGCCCTCGCCCGCCCGCCGCACCACCGGTCCGGACACGGATCGGGACACGGATCGGGACACGGATCCGGACGTGGATCGGGACACGGATCCGGACGTGGAGATACGAACCGTCACCGCAGGTGGCGTGGCACTGAAGGTGGCCCTCGCCGGCGAAGGCCCCGCCCTCCTGCTGCTGCACGGCTTCCCGCACACCTGGGAACTATGGCGGGCGGTCATCGGCCCGCTGGCCCGGAACCACCGCGTGATCGCACCGGACATGAGGTGGCTGACCACCGGCGAGGAGGCGCCCACGGGAGAGCCCACGGCCGAGGGATACGACGCCGCGACGCTCGCGCGGGACGCCGAGTGTCTGCTGGAGGCACTCGGCGCGACGGACGCCGCGGTGGTCGGCATCGACGCGGGAGCCCCGCCCGCCTTCCTGCTCGCCGTGCGGCGCCCGGCACTCGTCCGGCGCCTGGTGCTGATGGAGTCGCTTCTCGGCGGCCTGCCGAGCGGCGGGCAGGCCACGGCGGGCGCACCCCGGTGGTGGTTCGGCTTCCATTCCGAGCCCGGTCTCGCGGAATCCGTGCTGACCGGTCACGAGGACCGGTACATCGGCTGGTTCCTCGACAACGGCACGCTCGGACGCGGCATCCCCACCGCGCTCCGCGAGGCGTTCATCGCCGCCTACACCGGAGAGGACGCCCTGCGCCGCGCCTTCTCCTACTACCGCGCCCTGCCTGCCAGCGCCCGGCAGATCAGGGACGCCACCGTGACGGCCCGGCTCACGATGCCCACCATGGCCATCGGGGCACACCCGATCGGTGCCGCGCTCGAGCAGCAACTACGTCCGTTCGCCGACGATCTGACCGGCCATGTCATCGAGGACTGCGGTCACATCATCCCACTGGACCGCCCTGACGCCCTGCTCGCACTGCTCCAGCCGTTCCTGGCCGCCGACATCGCCGCGTGAGGGCCGCGGCCCCGGGCACCACGCCGGCGTGCCGACGGGGTCCTCCTGCGGCACGCGTGAAGCGTGATCAGTCGCCGACGGCGGGGCAACCGACCGTGTGCGCGGGGGAGGTACGGAGACGGGGCGAGCCACCGAGGGCGTCGCCGGCCTGGAGGAGGAAGTCGCCCAGGTCGTCCAAGCGATCGATCTCCTCGGTGGGAACCGGCTTCTGGTAACGGTCGCACGGGGCTACGAGGTCGAAGGTGAGGCGTCCTCGTGGCCCACATGCGTGATGACGTAGTCGCGGACCGCGTCAGTCAGCCGGTCGGCGTCGCACACCGATCCGTTGAGCAGCCACTGCATCCGGTCCGCGGTCACACGCCCGGCACGCTCCGACAGCGCCCGCCCGTTCTTCTTCGGCTGCTCCGCCAGCAGCCCCTCGATGAACTGCGTGAACACCACCCGAGGCTCCGGCCGGTTGAACAAGTACCCCAACGAGCCGGTCAACGGCGACAGTCCGGTATCCCACTCAGCCATCTACTCAGCCGTCACACCCAGCATCATGCACGGTCAACGACACCACACAGGATCCGTCACGAGATCTCCGGCTGTAGTTCGGGTCTCCGACTTCGTCGCACCGGGCAACGCATCCCTGCGAACGTTCCCGGTCACAGCAGTAAGGGCTGTCCCGTAAACGATCTTCGAGCCGGTGTGGCAGCCGTTCCCTGTCGTCGGGCGCTCGCTCGGTCGACGACGTGAGCTTGCGCAGGCGGGCGATGCCCCGAACGCGTAGGCTGCCCCGTGGCTCGGCCTAGTCACTGGGGCAGGCTCGCCTGGGGGTGATTTACCTGATAGCTCGTCATCGGTCCGCGGCTGCAGTATCAGTGGCTCGCCGGGTGGGCCGGGCTCTGGGGCTGGTCGCCGCTGCGGCGGCCATGCTGGCGGCGCTGTTGTTGTCGCCTTTCGTGCTGCAGGACATCTCCGGTTCCAAGGGGGTGGACTGGAACAGGCTGAGCCAGATCGGCGCGGCGTACGGCTTCACGTCGGCGATCGTCTCGGCGCTCGCGTTGGCCGGTGTCGCCGGTTCGCTGATTGTTCAGAACCGGCAGGCCAGGGCGGAGCAGGTCCAGGGGATCCGCAGCTACTACCTCGAGCTGGTCCGCCTGGAACTTGACGACATGGCGCTTTACCAGCCTGTCTGGGGCGCCACGGACATCGCCGATCCCCGTGATCGGAAGCGGCATGTCTATGCGGACCTCATGATGAACTACGCGTGGATGGGCTACGAGATCGGGACCATCCGCGAGCCTCTCCTGCGGGACATGCTGGCCGGGATGTTCACCGGAGAGGCTGGGCGGTACTACTGGAGCAGGGCCCAGACCTCATGGACTGCAAGTTCGTCCGGTAGCCGCATCGGTCGTCGCTTCCTGGCCATCGTGGGCGAGGAGCATGCTCGCGCTGTCGCTGCCGGACCGCCGACTCGCTCGGCCGTCGCCTCCAGTCCGCCTGACGTGCCCGCCGCAGGGTCGGCGCCCGCATGGCGGACATCGCTCGGTGCCCTGATCGGCCTGGGTACCGGCTTGGCGCTCGGATCGCTTTTGCGCAGCCGACGCTAGGGACTGTCGGCCACGATTGGATGATCACGGTGTGATTGGTGTGATCACGGCGTCGGAGCCGTCTTAAACAGTCCCGTTCTCCGGGCTGTGCCCGCGCTGCTTCGGGAAGTTGGTGACCGCGCTACGGCGTGAGGGGCCCGACGCGGCTGGCCGGGGACGGCCCTGGAGCCTGCCCCTTGAGGACCGAGTACTGCTGGTCGCGGCCTACTGGCGCACGAACTTGACGATGCGCCGGTTGGCCCTGCTGTTCGGCATCTCGAAGTCTGCGGCAGACGGGATCATCGACCACCTCGGCCCGCTGATGTCTCTGCGGCCGCGGCGCCGGTTCTCCAAGGACACCGTGCTGATCGTGGACGGAACTCTCGTACCCACCCGCGACCACGAGGTAGCCGAGCAGTCCAAGAACTATCGGTACTCCACCAACCGGCAGGTCGTGATCGACGCCGACAGCCGACTCGTCGTCGTGGTCGGTCGACCGCTGCCCGGCAGCCGCAATGACTGCAAGGCACGGGAGCTGTCAGGCGCCAAGGGCGCCGTCGGCAGGACAGCGGTGATCGCGGACGGCGGCTACCGGGGCACCGGTCTGGTGATCCCACATCGACGCGAGCGCGGTCAGATCGAACTGCCGGGGTGGAAAGAGGAACACAACGCCTCGCATCGCCAGGTCCGCGCCCGTGTCGAGCATGCCTTCGCCCGCATGCAGAGCTGGAAGATCCTCCGCGAATGTCACCTGAAAGGCGACGGAGTCCACCACGCCGTGCGCGGCATTGCACGCCTGCACAACCCAGTCCTCACGGGATAGGAGCTGGTCCCACCGGTCTGCCCTCTGCGCCTCAATCCGTAGAAGATCGTTTGCGGGACAACCGTTAGATCGGCGTAGCCCTGAATCCACGACGGTTAGGCCGAGCGGATATCAAGAATCGGAAAATAACGTCGGAAAATAAGGTCGGAAAATGACGCCCGACTCGTGCATCGCTGTTTCGGGCTGGAATATCCGTGCCGCCGGCCTTGGAAAAAAGTGCCACCCGGGCTTGGATACGAGCCCGATCTGTCCCTATTTCGGCCATGCATAATTGGCTGGATCGCTGCGGGCGGATCCGGCTTGCGCCCGAAGGACGCACCGAGGCGAGCCCCGGGTGACGGGAGCCGTAGACGTCGTTGGTGTCCACAAAGCAGACGGCGGCCACTCCGCACCAGGGCTACGCCCAGGGCGGGAGGTTCATTGGAATGATGCCGGGCCGGCGATTCCCCTGGTAGACGGCCGGCGTCTGCGTTGACCATTCGATCACTGAGGCCGGTTTCCCGCCTGTGACTGCGGGCCCGGGACCCGCTTCCTCAGAACCCGCTGAAGGGTGCGTCGCATGTGGCGTGCCAGGCAAGTGTCCGAGTCCGGCCGGGCCGTGGTCGGATCGCGGGTCGGCGAAGTGTGTGGCACCGTGGCATCGAGAGCGGACCGCAGTCTCCATGTGGTTTTGACTTCCGCGGTCCGGTCTGCCGCCGTGAAGGGAACGTATTTCCGCGAAGCCAGCCTGTCGCGTCCCATGGCCGACTGTGCGTGAAATGAATTCGGCGTTCCGGATTCGGTGGTTGGGCAGAAAGAATCGATGGGAAGGTCCACATGGCGAATCGTGCGCTGAAGAAGGTTCTCATCACCGGAGCGGGTACCGGCTTCGGACATGAAGCCGCCATGCGCTTGGCGAAAAAGGGCTTCGATGTGATCGCCGCGGTGGAGATCTACGCCCAGGTCCAGACGATGAAGCGGCAAGCGGCTGAGCGAGGGGTGAGCCTGCACGTCGAGAAGCTCGATGTGACCAACGATGGTGATCGTCACAAGGCTCTCGACTGGGGCGTGGAGATCCTGGTGAACAACGCAGGAGTCGGCGAAGGCGGCTCGACAGTTGACATTCCCGCAGCGAACATCCGGCACCAGTTCGAGGTCAACGTCACCGGCCCGCTGCTCCTCACTCAGGGGATCGCCAAGCAGATGGTCAAGCGCGGTGCCGGCAGAATCGTATGGGTCTCGTCCCGGGAGGGCCTGAACGTCAACCCCTTCACCGGCATCTACTCCGCGTCCAAGCACGCGGTCGAGGCGATCGCCGAAACCATGGCCTACGAGCTGCAGGAGCACAACATCGAAGTCGCCACGGTCAACCCGGGGCCGTTCCTGACCGGCTTCAACGACCGGATGTTCCAGACCTGGGAGAGCTGGGAGGACGACCCCTCGCAGCGGCTCTTCGACTACTCCAAGCTCGCCTTCCCCCGAGCACAGTTCGATCCTGAAGCCGTCTTCGCGACGTTGACCGCTGTCGCTGCCGGAGAAGTCGACAGTTTCCGCAACCTGGAGCCCACGTCGATGCTCGAGGAGACCAAGCACCTCCAGCAGGTTCCCTGGGAGCGCAAGGTCACGGATGGCCTCGGGACCCGGCACCAGGCCATCCAGCATTCCTACGAGATGCAGCCGGAGACTCTCGTCTCAACCTGATCCCCTTCCGGGTGACCGCGAGCGTCTCCTCACAGGCTCTCTCACCCAGCAAGAGGCGCTGCACGGACGGGCGAGGACGGTAGCAGGCTCCCTGTACCCAAGGGAGCCTTGCGGAGCCATGCCCGGGGCAGCGCAAAGAGCCAAGGCCCGAAACCTGCCGAGGGGCATCCATGTCTGTCAAACCGACCGTCCTGCAGGATCGCAACCGAAACCGCGGCACCGCATACACACTGGAGGAGCGGGCGAAGCTCGGGATCACCGGCCGGCTGCCGGCGGCCGTCGAGACCCTCGAGGGGCAGGCCTCACGGGCCTACGCACAGCTCAAGCAGAAATCGTCCGATCTGCAGAAGTACATCTACCTCAACGAGATTCACGACCGGAACCAGGTTCTGTACTTCAAGCTGCTGGCCGACCACCTCGACGAGCTGCTGCCCGTGGTGTACGACCCGACCGTGGGCGACGCGATCCAGCAATGGTCCGTGGACTACCGCGACTCGCGTGCGGTGTACCTGTCGATCGACCGCCCCGACGACGTGAAAGCTTCGTTCGAGTCGCTCGGCCTTGGTGCAGACGACGTCGATCTGATCGTTGTCTCCGATGCTCAGGAAATTCTGGGAATCGGGGACTGGGGTGTCAACGGGACCGACATTTCCGTCGGCAAGCTCGCCGTTTACACGGCCGCAGCCGGCATCGACCCGAACAGGGTCATCGCAGTGAACCTCGATGTCGGAACAGACAACGAGCAGCTGCTCAACAGCCCGCCCTACCTGGGCAACCGGCATGCGCGGGTGACCGGTAAGCGGTACGACGACTTCGTCGCCCTCTATCTCCGGACTGTGTCCGAGTTGTTCCCGAACGCGCTGCTGCACTTCGAGGACTTCGGGCCGTCGAACGCCCGGCGGATCTTGGTGGAGAACGCGGACAAGTACCGGATCTTCAATGACGACATGCAGGGCACTGGGGCGATCGTCATGGCGTCGGTGTTCTCTGCCCTGAAGGTCACAGGTGGCCGCTGGTCCGAGCAGCGACTGGTGGTCTTCGGAGCGGGAACCGCCGGCACCGGCATGGCCGACCAGATCCACGCAGCGATGGTGCGTGACGGTGTCACACCCGAACAGGCCAAGAGCAACATCTGGCTCATCGACATCCATGGCCTCGTGACCGACGACATGGCGGACCTGCCTGACTACCAGCGGGCGTACGCCAGGCCGAAGTCCGAGGTGAGCGCGTGGGCGGACGGTGAGATCGACCTGCTGACCACCATCAGGCATGTCAAACCCACCATCCTGATCGGCACGTCGACCGTCCATAACGCCTTCACTGAAGACGTGGTGCGCGCCCTGGCCGAGGGGGTGGACCGCCCGATCCTCCTTCCGCTGTCGAATCCGACGAGTCGCATCGAGGTAATGCCTTCTGACGCGATTGTCTGGTCCGAGGGCAGAGCGCTGATGGCTGTCGGCATCCCGGTCGGACCGGTGGACTACAACGGCGTCTCCTACGAGATCGGACAGGCAAACAACGCGCTCCTTTATCCCGGACTCGGCCTCGGCACGATCATTTCGGGCGCCCGTCATGTGACCGACGGGATGCTGCTCGCCGCTGCAGAAGCGGTGGCCGGCCAGGTCGATGTGTCCCGGCCGGGGGCCTCACTCCTGCCGCCGGTTGCGAACCTGAGAGCGTCCTCGGCCACAGTCGCCGTCGCCGTCGCCCGAGCCGCCGCGCAGGATGGAGTCGCGACGAAGACACACGAAAACCTCATTCAAGCGGTCCAGGACGCGATGTGGCAGCCGGTCTATCCCACGAGCGATGCGGAGAACGTGCAGTGAGCCGGGGAGACCAGTCGGTCCCCGAGTTGCAGGATGTGCCGATCGGGATCCAGGCCGATGGACAGCGCGAAGAATTTGACAGCATGGGCACCGTGGAGGTGCCGGCGGACCGCTACTGGGGTGCGCAGACGCAACGGTCACTGATCCATTTCTCCATCGGTGGCGACCGGATGCCCAAGGAGGTCTACCACGCCTACGGCTACGTGAAGAAGGCGGCAGCGCTGGTGAACGCCGCCGCCAACCGGCTGCCCGAATGGAAGAAGCAGGCAATCGTACGGGCCGCGGAGGAAGTCATCGCCGGAGAGCTTGACGAGCACTTTCCCCTGTTCGTCTGGCAGACGGGCTCGGGCACTCAAAGCAACATGAACGTCAACGAAGTCATCTCCAACCGTGCGTCGCAGTTGCTCGGTGGCACGCTCGGGAGCCAGAAGCCGGTGGGCCCGAACGACGACGTCAACATGGGGCAGTCCAGCAACGACAGCTTCCCGTCCGCGATGCACATCGCAGCGGTGCAGGAAGTCGATGACCACCTCCTGCCTCAGGCCCGAGACCTTGCGGCGGTCCTTGAGGCAAAGGCCAAAGAGTGGAACACGGTCGTGAAGATCGGCCGCACGCACCTCGAAGACGCCGTACCACTTACCGTGGGACAAGAGTGGTCAGGTTATGCCGCCCAACTACGCGCCTGCATCGAGGAGATCGAGCACAGCCGCAAGGGGCTGCTCGAGCTGGCCCTGGGCGGAACCGCCGTCGGAACAGGCCTGAACGCGCCGAAGAACTTCAGCCGTGACGTCGCGGCGCAGATCGCCGAACTGACCGGCAAGCCATTCGTTACCGCCGAAAACAAGTTCATGGCGCAGGGATCGCTGGACCCCATCGTGCGGGCGCACGGAGCACTGCGCGGCCTGGCCGTTGCCCTGATGAAGATCGCCAACGACATGCGATGGCTGGCCTCAGGCCCACGCACCGGCTTCGCCGAGCTACTGCTTCCCCAGAACGAGCCCGGCTCCTCGATCATGCCCGGCAAAGTCAACCCGACCCAGTGCGAAGCCATCGTCATGATCGCGATACAGGTGCTCGGCAACGACTCTGCAGTGGCGTTCGCCGGAAGCCAGGGCAACTTCGAACTGAACGCCATGCGCCCAGTGATCATCAGGAACTTCCTGCACTCCGCGCGCATTCTTGCCGACGGGATGGAGAAGTTCCGGACATTCTCCGTCGACGGCACCGAGCTGAACCGAACGAAAATCGCACAATACGTCAACGAGAGCCTCATGCTGGTCACGGCGCTGAGTCCGGTCATCGGCTACCAGAACGCCGCGCACATCGCCGAGTCCGCGCTCGCCAACGACCAGACCCTCAAAGAGGCCGCCCTGGCAAGCGGTCACGTCGACGAAAAAACGTTCGACACAGTGGTCGACCCGCTCTCGATGGTCGGAGACGGCGTGTCCGGTGCCTGACCCTCCGCCGCGGACATGGTGCAGCCGCAGAACACTGAGGTCTTTCAGCGTTGCCGCTCCAGTGTGCGGACGGCTGCTGTGATTGACGTCATTCGATTCGGGCCGCACCGCGCTCTGCGGAAGATCCGCCAGGGCTTCAGACGGGGCGACTCCACGCTCGACCGCGCCCGAGCCATCGACAGCGCCCGGTTGACGGTCTGTTCGGCGAGTGTCAGTTCACCTCCCGCAGGCCGTCTGGCCGGTGTGGTCACCCACGCTCCGGCACCGATGTAGGCGCGATCGGCCAGGATCGGCACGCCCTGGCGCCCGCAGATACTGATGATCCGGTGGGCGCGGGCCGCGGTCAGGTCGTGGCAGCGCCCCGGCAGGGCGGGAGACAGCCACAGCACCTCGCCATCGGGGTCGGTGACCACCTGCACGTTCACCCCGTGCCGGCGGTGCTTGGCCGGGTGGTCGGCCCGGCCGTCACCGACGCGGTCGCACTCGGCCAGGCTGCCATCCGTTGAGACTTCGAACACCTCCCTCAATGGCACGGGAGCCTTGTGCGTTGCGGCCAAGGTCGCTGTCATCCCATCGGCGCCCTCACTGAACGACCTCACTGTTCCAGGGACCTCGCGGCCTCGCGAATCACGTCCAGTACGAATTCCGGGTGCGAGAGCATGGGGACGTGGCTGCTGTCGATATCCCGGGTGCGAGCGCCCATGCGCTCAGCAGCGGCGCGCTCCAGCTCGGGGTTTACGGTGCGATCGCTGTTTGCGACGATGTACCAGCTCGGCTTCGTACGCCAGGCGGTCCCCGGAACTTGCTGATCGAACAGGTCTGCCACCGGTACGCCGCCGGTGGCCAGCACGAGCTTCTGCTCATCCTCCGGCAGGTCGCCGCAGAAGTCCGCGAGAGCCTCTTCACGGAGCCAGACACGCCCGTCAGCAACCTCGACGTGCCCGAAGATGGGCGTTTGGGGGAACCTGTCCTGGTGCTGCTGGGCGGTCTCGTTCTCGTCGGGCGCTAGGGCTGCGATATAGACCAGCGCACCCACTCGGTCGTTCGTGCCGGCCTTCGTGATCAAGACGCCGCCGTAGGAGTGGCCGACGAGGACGACCGGTCCGGGAACGCGGTTGATAGTGAAGTTGACGCATTCGACATCGCTTGCGAGCGAGTTCAGCCCGTGCTGCGAGGAGATCACCTCGTACCCTTCCCCCTGGAGCGTGGGGATGAGCTTATTGAAGCACGAACCATCGGCCCAAAGCCCGTGAACGAACACGATGCTCGGCTTGCGTGCCATGTTGTTTCTCCTTCAGTGCAGAGTGATCTTGGGCTATGCAACATGCATCGCATCAACCAGCGAGTACGGACAAATGCCGGCGCTCGACCACTCCTGCACATTCACAGCGTCGCACGTCCCTCCACGGCATCCGGTCCGGCCAAACGTTGAAAGGAGCCGGAGCAACGTCACCCGATCAGTGGCTGTCCTGAAAGGGCTCACTGGTCAGGAGAGAGCCTTGACCAGCTCTTTGGCGAGGGGACCCGAGGAAGCGGGGTTCTGCCCCGTGAAGAGGTTGCGGTCCACGACCAGGTAGGGTTCCCAGGCGGGGCCCCGCGAATACTGGGTGGGCAGCTTCTTCAATGCGTCCTCCAACAGCCACTTGGCTTTGTCGGCGAATCCGACGCCCTCCTCCTCTTCGTTGCAGAAGCCCGTCAGACGGTAGTTCGCGAAGGGCGTGTCGCCGTGTGCGTCACGGGTCGCGAGCAGAGCGGCCGGGGCATGGCAGACGATGCCGAGTGGATTTCCGGAATCGAGTGCCCTTCGCAGCAGTGACGCGGACTCGGGGTCGACCGAGAGGTCTTCCATCGGGCCGTGACCGCCGGGGTAGTAGACCGCGTCGTAGTCCTCGAGATGCACCTCCTCGAGGGAGATGGGATGCCGCAGTTCATCCGCCGACTCGATGACAGCCTCCTCCCGGAGGGCGTTCTCCTCGCCGCCCGCCATGCGGGGCTCCAGGCTCATCGTGTCAACGACGGGGACGACCCCACCCGGGGTTGCCACGGTGACTTCGTGTCCGGCGTCGGTGAACACGCTGTACGGAGCCACGAACTCCTCGGCCCAGTACCCGGTGGGGTGCCGGTGCCCGTCCTTCAGGGTCCAGTAGCTCGCGCCGGTCAGCACGCAAAGGATCTTGGCCATGGGAGGCTCCTCCAAAAGACATTGCCCTGGGAGGGCTAAACGATGTTGAGACAGTCGAGGAAGGGGATCGCGGCGGATGCGTCGCCTGTGATGCGGCAGTGGTCGCGCCAGGGTTTGCGGGTGGTGGCCCACGCGATGAAGTCGAGTGCCGTGCTGTGGACGTGGGTGGTGGCGTCGTCCGCACCAGGTGCCACGGTCAGCTGTCCGTCCGGCGCGGTCGGGGGGAGGATGGTGACTGTGGTGGCGCCCGGGCCGGTCAGGTCCAGGACGAGGGGTCGGCCGACGGTGCCGGTGAGTTCGGGCCCCTGCATCTGGGGGAGGCCGGCGAGCATGAAGCCGACGGCGGGAGCGACCAGGTCGTCGGTCGGTTCCGGCAGCGTGAACGGGAGCGGGCCGTCCGGGGCGAGCATGTCGTTGTGCAGGTGGCAGAAGACGTTGAACGCCATGGTGTTCGCCAGGAGGTGGCGCGGATACGTCCCGAGCCCGGCCACCAGGACGGGCTCGTCGGCCGAGGGCGGTTCCTGGGCCGCTTCCAGGAGGTCCAGCTGGCGGGGGGTGCTGCGCCGCCACTCGTCGAGGACTTCGGCATGGGTCCAATCACGGCGTTGGTCGACGCGCAGGTCGTGGTAGCGCTCGCGGTTCTTCGGCAGTGAGGGGTCGGGCGGCGGTGGGTCGACCGCCTCGGAGGCGAGGGCGGCGAGGTGGGCCACCACGTCGATCACTCGCCAGCCCTGGCACGCGGATGGCAGCTCCCACTGCTCGTGGTTCACCTGGGGGATGATCTCCGCGAGTTGCGCCGTGCTCGAACGCGCGGCGGCGAGGCCGGCACGGGTCATCGTTTCCTCCCTCGTCCTGCTCGAAGGGGCGGTCCGGTCAGGGTGCGGCCTGGCGGGACGTACGGTAGGTCGCGGCGACGTCCGCGCGGCCGAGTCCGTCGTCGGCCGCGAGGTGGAGGCGTTCGTGTACGACTTCCGCGATGCCCAGGTGCAGGCCCACAGCGCGGGCGGTATCGGTGATCAGGCCGGCATCTTTCTCCGCCGCTTCGAGCGGGAAAGAGGGGGTGTCGAGGTCGTCGTCGATCATCTTCGGGCCTTTGCTCTGGACGTACGGGCTGTTGAGGCCGCTGCCGTCGATGACGTCGATGACCAGGTGAGGGTCCACCCCCAGCGCGTCGGCAAGAGTGAGGGCTTCCGCGATGCCCTCGACGGTGGTCAGGACCCAGGCGTTGTAGGCGAGATTGAGGCTGCTCGGTTGGCCGACCTCATCGAGCCACACGGTGCGTGAGCCCACCGCCTCCAGGACCGGTTGCACTTCTTCCCGGGCCTCCCTCTGGGGTGAGGCGGCCAGGACGGTCAGGGTTCCGGCGACGGCCGGTTCCCTGGTGCCGAGGAGGGGGGCCTCGACATACGCGACGTTCAGGCGGGTCGCCTGTTCCGCGAGGCGGCGGCCCCCGTCCGGGGAGACCGTGCATGTCTGCACCCACACCGTGTCGCCCCGCAGGCCGTCGCGGGCCTGGTCCATCACGTCGGCGACCACCTCCTCGTTCGCGAGTGCGGTCAGTACCACGTCGGCGCCGCGGCAGGCCTCGGCCGGCGTGTCGCACACCGCGGCGCCAGCGCCCGCCAGCGGTTCGGCGACGGCGCGGTTGCGGTTCCACACGCGCAGTCCCAGCCCCGCCGCCGCGATGTTGCGTGCCATGGCCTCCCCCATGGTGCCCGTGCCGAGCACGGCGACCACGGGCCTTTCCCGCCCGGACGACGGGGTCCGGTTCGCTGCGCTCATCGTCGCACCTCCATGCGCTCGGCGGGCTGCGCGCCACGACGGCCGGCGCGCATGCCGGCGGTGTCGAATGCCCCCCGGTACCGGGGTTCAGGCGTCCTGGCCGATCCAGACGGTCTTGGCGTTCATGAACTCGCGCATGCCGAGGTCGGACAGCTCGCGTCCGTAGCCACTGCGTTTGACACCACCGAAGGGGATCTCCGGGTAGCTGGTCGTGTTGCCGTTGATGAAGGCCATGCCCGACTGCACGTCACGGACGAACAGTTCGCGTTCGGCCTCGTCCTCGCTCCACAGGTTCGAACCAAGGCCGTAGGGGTGGCCGTTGGCCTCGCGCAGGGCTTCCTCCAGCGAGGGGACCGTCCACACCTGCGCCACGGGGCCGAAGACCTCCTCGTGGTACATCCGCATCTGCGGTGTGATGCCGGTCAGCACGGTCGGCGGGTAGAACCAGCCCGGGCCGTCCGGGCGTTCGCCGCCCAGCAGCACCGTCGCGCCCTTGCCGACGGCGTCGTCCACGTAGGCCTCCACATCCCGCCGGCCGGACTCGGTGGCCAGCGGACCGACGTCGGTGCCTTCGTCCATCGGGTCGCCCACCACCAGCGCACCCATCTTCGCCACGAACATCTCGAGGAACGCCTCACCGATGTCCTGGTGTACGAAGAACCGCTTGCCGTTGATGCAGGACTGCCCGTTGTTCAGGCATCGTGCCTTGACCGCGACGTCGGTGGCCCGCTCCAGGTTCGTGGAGGGCATGACGATGAAGGGGTCCGAACCGCCGAGTTCGAGGACCACCTTCTTGATCTCGTTGCCCGCGATGGTGGCCACGGACCGTCCCGCCGGTTCACTGCCCGTCAGCGTCGCGGCCGCCACCCGCGGGTCGCGCAGCACCTGTTCCACCCTCGAAGCGGAGATCAGCAGGGTCTGGAACACGTCGGCCGGGAAGCCCGCGTCGCGGAACAGCTCTTCCAGGTACAGGGCGCACTGCGGCACGTTCGAGGCGTGCTTGAGCAGACCCACGTTCCCCGCCATCAGCGCGGGCGCGGCGAACCGCATGGCCTGCCACAACGGCAGATTCCACGGCATCACCGCCAGCACCACACCGATCGGCTGATACGTCACGAACGTCTGCTTCGCGCCCACGCGCCCGGCGTCACCGTCCAGGTCCCGCAGGAACGCGGGGCCCTTGGCGGCGTAGAAGCGCAGCCCGCGCACGCACTTGACCACTTCCTCCTCCGCCGCCCGGAAGGTCTTGCCCATCTCCGTGGTGATCAACCGGCTGACGCTCTCGACCTCCTTCTCCAGCCGTTCGGCCGCATGCTGCAGCCATCCCGCCCGCTCCTCGACACTCGTCAGCCGGTACGAGACGGCCGCGGCCGCCGCCCGCGCGAGCTTGTCCTCCAGTTCTTCGGGAGACAGTTCGTCGAACCTTTCCAGGACCTCGCCTGTCACCGGACTCGTCGTAGCGATAGCCATAAATCAACCGTATGGCCGCTTGACAAAGACGGCAATTCGCCCATATGGGCACTAATTCGCCCGGGCCTTGGCGGCATCGTGGCGATGACGGGCGGCCTTGCGGTGTTACTGCGATTTCGTGATATCCGAAACCGTGAAGTCCGAATTCGAGCCACCTGCGCGTCCGGCGCCGCTGGCATTGCAGCGCGCGACCCATGCCACCTTGCAGCTGATCTCCGCCGAACTCGTCGACCTTGACCTGACCACCTCCGAGATCAACGCTCTGGCCAACCTCGCC
Organism: Streptomyces sp. NPDC054783; assembly: GCF_053611725.1. Lineage (NCBI taxonomy): Bacteria > Bacillati > Actinomycetota > Actinomycetes > Kitasatosporales > Streptomycetaceae > Streptomyces > Streptomyces sp. NPDC054783. Next base: position 112,323 of record NZ_JBSHAY010000029.1, read on the forward strand.
GACGGTCAGGGCCGCACATCACCCGCGGCACACGCGCCGGCGACCGCCGTTCCGTGCTCATCGAGCTCACTGACTCCGGACGCGCGGCGGCCACGGTAATCGTGCAGACGCTGGCCGCTCTCGAGAACCGCGTGCTGGACAGCCTGCCGGCCGAGGCGGTCGCCGGTTTCCACGCCGTCCTGGATGCCCTGATCGAGGAGGGGGCATGACCGCACACGGGCACGGCCCGCACTCAGTCACAGCAAAAGCGATCAGGCACAGCGGGCGTGTATCGATCCTGCGCGCACCTCCCGAGTGCCTCGTCCATGTGCCTTTTCCTTGCCGCTGACACGATCAACCCAGCCGCACACACAAGCAACGCGGGATTGTTCTGGGAGGCCGGGGACGCCATTGGACACCCTTCATTGACCTGAGATCCCGGCGCACATCCGTCCAATCAGCGGTCGTCGCCATGCGCGGCACCGCAGGAAAGGGACCCCAACGGGACAGTCGTGGCGCCGCTCGATGATGGTGCGCTCCAGCGGCGACTGCGGGCTACGGCGTACGCGTGAGTGGTGTCAACACGCAAGAACGGGGCCACACGGTCCGATTCCCTGGCTCTGACGTGCCAGGGAATCGGTTGCCTAGGACTGGGCGACCCCCTTTCCCGGAGCTGCTGCGCAACACCGCGAGTGAGAATGGGGACATGGCCCGCAAGACCGAGAATGGGGACATGGCCCGCAAGACCGAGCTGAGCGAGTTCCTACGCCGCTCCCGCGCCCGCATCCCGCCCGAGTCGGCGGGACTGCCCTCGCGGGGCGCCTACCGGCGGGTACCGTCGAGCAGGAGCGCCCTCTCGGCCGTCAGGACGCCGGCCTGGGCGACCTACCCGTCGGCCAGTCCGGAACGGAGGCGACCACCGAGGTAGTAGCGGATGCCCTGGAGGCCGCCGAGCGCGGCGGCGCCAACCTCGGTACGGCCCCCGTCGATCTGGGTTTCCCCTCCTTCGACCTCCCCGGTGCCGGCACGGGAGCCGAGGGCCGGACGGAGTTCCGCTGGCTGATGTCCTCGGACGTGTGCAAACACTGCACGCACGCCGGATGTCTCGACGTATGCCCCACCGGCGCCCTGTTCCGTACGGAGTTCGACACGGTGGTGGTGCAGCCCGACATCTGCAACGGCTGCGGCTACTGCGTGTCCGGATGTCCCTACGGCGTCATCGACCGGCGCCCCGACGACGGGCGGGCCTGGAAGTGCACCATGTGCTACGACAGGCTGCGCGACGGGCTGGAACCGGCGTGCGCCAAGGCCTGTCCCACGGATTCCATCCAGTTCGGTCCCCTGGACGAGTTGCGCGAGCGGGCGGATCGACGGCTGGCCGCCCTGCACGAGGCCGGGGTGCCCGAGGCCCAGCTGTACGGTCGCGATCCCGACGACGGCGTGGGCGGAGACGGCGCCTTCTTCCTGCTCCTGGACGACCCCGAGGTGTACGGGCTGCCACCCGACCCGGTCGTGCCCACACGCGACCTGGTGTCGATCTGGAAGCACGTGGGGGTGGCGGCGTCAGCCCTGCTGGCCGCCTCGGCCGCGGTCTTCGTGCGGGGGGCGCGGCGATGAGCGGGCATGAGGAGACCCGGCACGAGCGGCATGGCGGCCACCGCTCCGGCACGGGGCAGGACGACGGCAGCCGCGAGCAGTCCATGGTGCCGCGTGCGACGTTCCGCTCCTATTACGGGCGTCCCGTGCTCAAGCCCCCGGTGTGGGAGTGGAAGATCCCCGCGTACCTCTTCACCGGTGGGCTCTCGGCCGGTGCCGCGCTGCTCGCGGCCGGGGCCGACCTGACGGCGCGTCCAGGACTGCGACGGGCGGGCCGTGCCGGCGGATTCGCCGCCCTGCTGGCGAGCATGTACCTGCTGGTGGCGGATCTCGGCCGGCCTGAGCGCTTCCACCACATGCTGAGGGTCGCCAAGCCGAGCTCGCCGATGTCCGTGGGCACGTGGATCCTCGTCGCCTACGGTCCTGGTAGCGCGCTGGCTGCCGCGGCAGAGGTGCTCCCCGCCGGCGTACGGGCCTCTCCGCCCGGGCGGTTGCTGCACCTGTGCGCACGCCCGGCCGGGCTGTCCGCGGCCCTGCTCGCCCCCGGGGTCGCCTCCTACACGGCCGCCCTGCTCTCGCAGACGGCGGTGCCCGCGTGGCACGACGCCCACCGCGAGCTCCCGTTCGTCTTCACCGGATCCGCCGCGGCGAGCGGCGCCGGTCTCGGCATGCTGCTGGCCCCCGTGTCGGAGGCGGGCCCGGCGCGGCGGCTCGCCGTGGTCGGCGCGGCAGCCGAGGTCGTTGCCTCCCGGCTCATCGACCGGCGTCCCGGCTTCGTGACCGAGGCGTACACCACCGGCCGTCCGCATCACCTGCGCAAGGCGTCCGAGTACCTCACCCTGGGCGGAGCGGTCACGGCGACGACGATTGCCCGGCGCAGCCGGGTGGCCGCCGCGGTGGGCGGACTGGCCCTGCTGGCGGGCAGCGTGCTGCAGCGTTTCGGTACCTTCGAGGCCGGCGTGAGGTCCACGAAGGATCCTGCCTATGTGGTGAAGCCGCAGCGCGAGCGCCTGCAGTCCCATCTCGGAGAGGTGAACGAGGACTGACACCGGTGGCGTCCCGGTCGTGACCGCTTCGGCTGGATGGCGCTCGAACCGTTGGCCCTATCGGTGCAAAAGAGCGCGGTGGACAGTCGTCGAAGCGGACCGGTGCCTGGCCTGCTGACTAGCGTTCCGAGATGACCGCATGACGAGACTGATCGTCATGGCCACGACCGCTCGCGAGCTCCCTTCTTCCGTGCGGGCTGAAAAGAGAACCCATGCTGATGCCCTCTCTGCTCGCGGTCGCAGACCCGCCGCAGCTCCTCCCCGCACGTGAGCAGATGGCGTTCACCCTGGGCTTCCACATCATCATCGTGCCCTTCGGGGTCGCGTTCACCTTCATGATGCTGATCTGCCACTTCCGCGCATTGCGGTACGGCGATCGGCAGGCACTGCTCCTGGCGCAACGCTGGTCGAGGGTGGCTGCCGTACTGTTCGCGATCGGGGCCGTGTCGGGCACTGTTCTGACGTTCGAGCTGGGTCTGCTCTGGCCCGGGCTCATGGGCGCGTACGGCGCGGCATTCGGCTTTCCCTTCGCCATCGAGGGACTGTTCTTCTTCCTCGAGGCGATCTTCATGGCCATCTACATCCACGGCTGGAGAAGACTGCCGCCGTGGCCGCACTTCTTCACCGGTGTCGTGGTCACGCTGGCAAGCGTCGGCGGGACGGCGGCCGTCATCGCGGCGAACAGCTGGATGAACCAGCCAGGGGGCTTCAGCGTCAGCAACGGACGCGTAAGCGAGGTGGTCCCGGCCAAGGTCTTCTTCAACGGCGCCTTTTGGTGGGAGATGGTGCACATGCTGCTCGCGGCATACATCGTCGCCGGCTTCATGGTCGCCGGAGTGTACGCATGGAGTCTGCTCAAGGGGCGTCAGGACCGTTACCACCGACTGGGCTTCCTCGTGCCCTTCACCGTGGCGTCGATCGCGATGCCGCTCCAGTTTCTGGTGGGTGACACGATCGCCCGTCAGGTTTTCGACCGGGAACCGGCCAAGTTCGCCGCCGTCGAACTCGTGCCGTCCACCGCCGACCACGTCCCGGAAACACTCGGCGGTGTCATCATCAACGGGGCGGTACGTTACGGCCTCCCCGTTCCCGATGTGGCATCACTGCTGGCCGGTTTCAGGCCGTCCACCACGATCCGGGGCCTCGACGCCATCCCCGTGCCGGTGCGTCCCGACGACTCGGTGGTCAATGTCGTGCATCTGGCCTTCGACGTCATGGTGGGAACCGCCTCGCTGCTGTTCTTGCTGTCCCTCTGGTTCGCCTGGCTCTGGTGGCGGCGGCGCGAGGTGCCAACGAACCGCTGGTTCCTGCGCGGTGCCGGCATGGCCGGGCTGATCGCCCTGGCCTCCTTGGAGAGCGGATGGGTGGTGACCGAGGTCGGCCGCCAGCCCTGGACCGTCGTAGGCGTCCTGCTGACCAGGGACGCAGTGGCGACACAGGTCAACCTGTGGCCGTTGTTCGCCGGCGTCCTGGCCATCTACCTCTGCGTCGGCATCGGCGCCCTGCTCGTTCTGCGCACCATGCGCAGAAGGTGGTCCGAGCACGACCCAGAGACCGTCGCGGTGCCGTACGGCCCCTATCCGGCACCGGCGGTGACGGACCACGCGGACGGAGCTGACCGCAGGTGAGCACCCTCATCGCCGCCATCCTCTTCGTGGGCGTCATTGCCTACGCCCTCTTCGGCGGGGCGGACTACGGCGCCGGCTTCTGGGACTTGACGGCCGGCGGACCCGAACGGGGACGCCACACACGCGAGCTGATCAATCTCTCCCTGAGCCCGGTGTGGGAGGCAAACCACACGTGGCTCATCTTCTGTCTCGTCACGCTCTGGACGGGCTTTCCTCAAGCCTTCGCCGCGATCACCACGACGCTCTACATTCCGTTGGGACTGGCGGCGCTGGGCATCGTCACCAGAGGAGCGGGGTTCGCCTTCCGCCACGCACTGCCCGAGGGCCGGGCAGAACTGCTGAGCGGTACCGCTTTCGCCTGTTCCTCGGTGCTCACGCCGTTCTTCTTCGGCACCGTGGCGGGCGGCATCGCCTCCGGCCGCGTGCCAACCGGCGGACATGGTGACCCACTGTCGAGCTGGGTCAACCCGACATCGGTCCTCGGTGGTGTCCTCGCCGTCGTGGTCTGCGCGTACCTCGCGGCCGTCTTCCTCACGGGACAAGCTCAGCGCCGTGGGGACGAGCCGTTGGAGAAGGCGTTCCGTGACCGGGCCTTCGCGGCGGCCATCGCCGCCGGCCTGGTGGCCATGGCGGGCGTCTTCGTGCTGCACTCGGACTCGCCGCGCCTGTTCCACCAACTGGGCACGGTGGGCGCGCCACTCCTGGCCGTCTCCGTGCTCTGCGGTCTCACCGCACTCCTGCTGCTGCGCAGGGGCCGCACCGTCGTCGTACGGGGCATGGCCGTGATCGCGATCGCCAGTGTCGTCGCGGGATGGGGCGTGGCGCAGTACCCCTACCTCCTGGGCACCCATATGGTCATCCAACAGGCAGCGGCCCCGTCGGCCGCCTTGTGGGTGCTGGTTGTGCTCTCCTGCGTCGCGGCCGCACTGATCGCCCCCTCGCTTCTGGTGCTGTACGTCCTGCAACTGCGCCGGAAGCTCGGCTGAGAGGGCCGTTGCTTCGAACGCTTCCACACCGGCTGCACGCTGTGGACGTCAAGCATGCCTCCGACCGGTCCGAGACCCGAGTGCGCTCGACGGACGGGCAGACGGCCGGGGCCGAGGTGAGGGACGAATTCGCCCAGCCGAAGCCGCTCCTGTCGGTCATGGCGCCCAGACGCCAACGGGCCTCGCACGGCGCGGAGTCGGCTTCGCGCGCGAGGGCGAGTCCCCGCACGACGGAGAGGCGTCCCCGGCGCCCGGGACCACAGCGGTCCGCTCGTCGCGTGCGTCGAAGACCTCGCGCCCTCCCGGCGCCCCTGGCGGCCGGAGGGCGACCGGTATCAGGCCGAGGCGCTGGTGGCTCCGAGGCGCTGGCGGCTGTGACGGGGAAGGGGACGCCGGTCTCCAGGGCGAGGAGGTCGGCCGGCCACACCTCGTACGCGCCACCGCCACCGGCTGGGAGGCGATCCCCGCCGACCAGCGGGCCACCGCCGTGTTGCCGACCGCGAACTACGGCGAGGCCGGGGCCATCGCACGACACGGGCCCGCCCTCGGCCTGCCCGAACCGTACTCCGGCCACATGGGCCTGCACGCCTGGGGCCCGCCCTCGGCCACCGCCACCGGCCCGGTGCTG